>SXND01000249.1 GCA_005777235.1 Pseudomonadota bacterium | reverse complement strand
GTGTCCTTTTCCAGGAGACACCTGGCCTTCTCTGCTTGCGGAAACACCGGTAGCAGAGCGCAATGGATGGCCAAACTACCCAAAACTCGTTTCTCGAAGCGGACATCTGAGGCGATAGCACCAACAGCGGGAATTGCTGTATGGCATGCAGACTCGTGGGGCCGATGCCCGTGGGGTCGTGGTGATCGACGACCAGACGCCGGAGAGTACGCTCGACACTATGGGACAGGCGGGTGTCCGGGGCATCCGCCTCAACCTGGCGACCGCCGGTGTCACCGACCCCGCGGTGGCGCGCCACCGGTTCCAAGCTGCAGCGGAACGTATGCAACGCCGCGGCTGGCATATTCAGATCAACACCACGCTGCCCATCATCGCTGCTCTCAGGGATCTGGTTGCCGCTTCTCCGGTGCTGGTGGTGTTCGACCATTTTGGCGGAGCAAAATCCGCCCTCGGGCTGCAACAGCCAGGCTTTGCCGATCTCGTGGAGCTGGTCCGCTCGGGGAAGGCGTACGTGAAAATCTCGGCGGCCTATCGTGTCACAGCGCAAGCGCCAGACTATGCGGATGTGGTGCCACTGGCACAGGCACTCATTACCGCCAATGCGGACCGCGTTGTCTGGGGCACGGACTGGCCACATCCGACGGGCACGCCGCCTGGGGGCAAAGCAACCGACGTGACGCCGTTGCTGCAGATTGATGACGGCCTGTTGTTGAACCAGTTGCCCGTGTGGACGCCGGATGCTGCCATCCGCCACAAGATCCTCGTGGAGAATCCGGCGCGGCTCTACGGGTTTTGAGCCGGGGTGCACCTGACGTAGACCATGCGTTAGGCGCCAGTGGCGCGAAGGAAGCCCCAAACCAAGGAGACACCACCACTATTCCTGCTTTTGTGGGGTGAATTCACAACTTACCCGGCACATAACTGATGCGGTGGTCTAATCTACCTGCGCCAACTACAGAGACTTCGGAGAACTGATATACTGGAGAAAATTATCCTAAATAGAATATTTAGAATTATCATCAATGCCTTTGACGTTGATATTTAAATTTATACTATCTAACTCTTGAGAAAGCTTCGAGAAACTTCCTTTGGGATAGATTTTGTTACATGGGCAGAAAACAACCCGACAGCCTTCATGATGCTTCTACGCGCTGCATCAGCGACAAGACAGAGTTTGCCCAAAAATGATAATCTCGTGATTAAAAAAATCATCGACCATTTGGAACATCTCCCAGTAGATATCTGGCAAACAGCTACTGGGGGGAGAAGGGAACCAAGTCAAGCCTCACTCTCTGATGAAGAGTTCCAAAGAAGGTATGAACAAGCAGTCGCAGGATTGTCAAAAGAAGAACTGGCTAAGCTTGCTAAGCTCCGACAGGGCAAGCTTCTGGAGTGGGTGAATGCTCCTCCACAGATGAGAACTGTCTTACTTACGACTTGGCATCGTGAGCCGAAGCTGATGTCAAGAGCAATTGTCTTCTGGGGTATCGCAGTCGCATGGCTTTTTATCAATCTACTTTTTGTCGGCGATGGAGGAATCTACTTATTTGAAGACAATGCTGGAAAAAGTTGGATAGAGAGGTATCGAAAATATGGGGACGTGTGGAGAATTCCGAAACCGCGAACATACTGGGTGCTTTGGGTTTCTTGGCGTTTCTCGGCTCTCTACTCTTTAGTCTTTTGCCCGTCTTACTCGGTTTGGGTTGTCTACAAGGCAATAGCAAGGTGAGAAGTTCAAACACCCATGTAGAACACAAACGGGGTCGAGTAGATCTTCGCGGCATGTCGAGTGCCTAGAGCCATGGGTCGAGGGGTCAGAGCAGCACGGCCCACCCGGGCCGCACCTCCCAAGGAACTGCAGTTCCTTCCCGTGATCCGGCGGCGCAGCCGCGTAAGGAGGTTCCCAGGAACAAGAAATTGTATGTCACCCATGCAAGTGGCGTAACATCTTACACGACAAGCACATACCGCTGACGAGCGTCCTTGTTCCCCGCAGTCGGCGTACCTCGTGAGGGGTGTAAGAGGTTTCCAAGGAACTGCTCAATAAAGAGGCAGGATGGCTGAGGGTGCCCGCAGAAGTTCCTTCCGGTTGCCCGGCCGTGTCAACGGGGTAACCCGCCTAACACTCGCTTGCAGGCGACCGCCAATAGCCTTGTATCTTGCGTGGGTGATGTGGGAGGATGCCCATCACTGCGTAGTCGCCCTCATTATACCTACAAGTCTCAGATCACTATATATCATAGAGGAGCGTCGATCGTCACGGGTGGGGCTCCCAGAGCCAGCATAGTTGCCTGGAACCCGTAAGCCCGCATCCTGCAAGGCTGGGCCAGTGAAGAGTCGTGGTATGGTGTCGCCCAACGTGTGTGTCGGTATTGATGTCGCCACAGCCCATCTCGACCTGGCGCTCCGTCCCACGAGAACCCGCTGGACCGTGGCCAATGCTGACGCGGGCATCGCGGACCTCGTCACGCAATTACACGCACTCAGCCCTGCGCTGATCGTGCTGGAAGCCACGGGCGGGCTTCAGCGCGCGGTGGTTGCGGCCCGTCGTAGTGGTCAATCCCCGCCAAGTCCGCGATGTTGCCCAGGCCACCGGCCCGTTGGCGAAGACCGATGGGCACGACGCCCGCACCCTGGCGCATTGTGCCGAGGCCATCCGCCCCGTGCCCCGCTTTGAGGGGGAGGTTTTTTCTAACCCATTGATAGGCCTATGCTTGCACACCAGAAGCGACAGCGGCGCTCTCCTGCGACCTCCTGCGGCCTGTGGCATGGCCTGCTGCGGCTCGTGGGCGTCTTCCTCCCATGACGGCACCGCAGGCCATGCTTCGGGGACAACACGTCCTGTGGAGCACGGCTCCTGGCGCCGCAGGGCCACCCACCAGGCTCCCCAACCCTGGCGCCCCACGCTCACCGGCCGCAGGCGGGCCGCCCGCAGGTCGCCCCGTGGTCCGCCAGGGGTCGAACCCGGTCTGGCCACACAGGGCTTCCCTCCTCGCGGTTGTGGGGAGTAGAATACCTCACAGGAGGCCACAAGGAGGGAAGCCCTCTCACCTGATTTTCAAAAAACCTCCCCTTGTCAGGGCAACTTCCCAGCGTCGGAGGTTATGATGTCTAGGTGACCTACAGGCTATAGTGGGAGCACCGATATGCGCTTTCAGCAAGTACGGCACACGGCCGACATGACGTCCGCCTGCGAGCGCCGCGGCCTGCGAGGCTTCATGCAGGCGGTGCGCTGAGCCGGGAACTGCCCATCCCGTCGACGCCAAGAGCGGCCGGCGACCGTTCCGGTGACACTCCTCCGCGGCGACGAACATGAGGTCGTACTGCCCATCGACAAGGCCCCAGCCGTTGGTGTTCGGTACCCAACGGCACACCATGAGAGGCCAAGGCAAGACGACTACTCTGTCACACGGTGTCCCCAGGCACAGCGCATCCCCACGGACACATCCGTACTCGAAAAACACAGCACTCCAGGACACCGGCCGTGCCCATGAACCACAAGACGAGGGGCAGGCGTCCAGCATCACGCTTGAGCGTGGCTTCCAAAGCTGGGCTGGAGTCCCCCCGCGTGCCCAGACGGGGACTGGTGCAGGGAGGCTCGGGGGTCCCTCCTAACGGACCAACTCCGTACCAATACCACGTTCCGTAAACAACTCCAGCAGCACAGAATGCGGCACGCGCCCGTCAATGATGTGGGTCTTGGCGACGCCATGCGTCAGGGCATGCAGGCACGCCTCCACTTTCGGGAGCATACCACCATCAATCACCCTATTCCGCGTCAGGGTGTGCACGTCCTCAGGATTCAGCGTGGACATGAGCTTCTTGTCACCATCTAAAATGCCGGCCACGTCGGTGAGAAACAGTAGCTTCTCAGCATGCAGCGCTGCCGCAATATCGCCGGCGACCGTGTCCGCATTAATGTTATAACTCTCGCCCTGCTCACCTACGCCCGTCGGGGAGATCACCGGAATAAATCCCTGACTCCCGAGCACATCCAGAATCCCCGTGTTAATGGTTTTGACTTCGCCCACCTGGCCAAGGTCAATCAATGCTGGCGGGCCACCTGGCGTCAGAGGCCGATAGAGCTGCTTTTTGGTCGCCACAATCAGGTTGGCGTCTTTGCCACTGAGGCCCACGGCCTGTCCACCGTGCAGATTGATGAGGGCCACAATTTCTTTGTTCAGCTTGCCGCCCAACACCATCTCCACGATGTCCATGGTCTCAGCGTCCGTGACCCGCAAACCGGCCACAAACTGGGCTTGAATACCCAAACGTTTCATGGTCGCATCAATCTGGGGCCCGCCGCCATGCACCACGACCGGGCGCACCCCAACGCATTTGAGCAGCACCATGTCGCGGGCAAAGGAATGGCGCAGCGCTTCATCGGTCATGGCGTGGCCACCATATTTGACGACCACGGTCTTATTAGCCAGGCGCTGCAGATACGGCAACGCCTCGACCAACGTGTGGGCCTTCTGAATCTGGGTCTCAAGGTCTACCACGTGTCATCTCTCCGTCTAGGGCTGCGGTGGGCACACTACAAGATGTAGTGACTCAGGTCTTCGCTCTTGACCACCTCTTCCAGGCGTTCCGTCACATACGGCCGATCAATCACAACTGTGCGCTCAGCGCGATCGGGGGCGGTAAACGACAGGTCATCGAGCAAACGTTCTAAGATGGTATACAGACGGCGGGCCCCGATATTTTCCGTGTGCTGATTCACGCGCTCGGCGATGTGCGCCAGTTCGTCAATGGCCTCATCGGTAAACGTCAGGTCGATCCCTTCTGTCGCCAGCAGCGCGGTGTATTGCTTCAGCAAGGCATTTTGTGGCTCGCGCAGAATACGCACGAAATCGTCGCGGCCCAGCGCGTGCAACTCCACGCGGATGGGGAAACGCCCTTGTAACTCGGGGATTAAGTCGGACGGTTTGGCCACGTGAAAGGCCCCCGCGGCAATAAACAGAATGTGATCCGTTTTCACCATGCCATATTTGGTGTTGACGGTGCTGCCCTCGACAATGGGCAGCAAGTCGCGTTGCACCCCTTCACGGGAGACATCCGGCCCGGTACTGCGTTCACGACCAGCGATTTTGTCGAGTTCATCGAGGAAGATGATGCCTGACTGTTCGACGCGCTGGACGGCCTCTTTCACCACACTGTCCATATCAATGAGCTTCTGGGCCTCTTCCTGGACCAGGAGCTGCAGGGCATCAGGCACTTTGGCTTTACGACGTTTTTTGCGCTGCGGAAAGAAATTGCCCAGCATGTCTTTGATATGAATGCCCATATCTTCCACGCCAGACCCTGAGACGACCTCAATACTGGGGAAGGCGTTATCCTGCACTTCCATCTCGACAAAGCGTTCGTCCAGTTTGCCGTCATGCAGATATTGGCGAAACTTCTCCCGGGTTTTCTGGTATTGTTGCTGGCCTAAGTCATCGAGCAGGATCTGCCCCTCGTCCCGCAGGCTCTGGGGCGGGTGCGGCAGTAGCAGGTCGAGCAGGCGTTCCTCTGCCACCTCGGCGGCCCGCGTCTGCACGCGCTGTATTTCTTCCTGCTGCACCATGTTTTTGCCCAGCTCGACGAGATCGCGGATCATGGACTCGACATCACGGCCCACGTAGCCCACCTCAGTAAATTTGGACGCTTCTACCTTGAGAAAAGGCGAGTGCGCCAAGGTGGCAAGACGGCGGGCAATTTCGGTTTTCCCGACTCCAGTGGGACCAATCATGATGATATTTTTGGGCGCCACTTCATCCCGCAGCTCAGGGGGCAGCTGTTGACGCCGCCAGCGATTGCGCAGGGCAATCGCCACCGCCCGTTTCGCTTGATGCTGCCCAACAATATATTTATCCAGCTCCTGCACAATCTCGCGCGGAGTCAAAGCATCCATAGCACATCCTGGTTTCCTGTAAGACTACAGTTCTTCGAGGTTAAGGTGATGATTCGTGTAGATACAAATATCTGCTGTCACGCGCATGGACGCTTCGACGATCTCCCGGGCGTTGAGCGCCGTGTGTTCTCCTAAGGCCCGCGCGGCAGCCAGGGCATAGGGTCCGCCGGAGCCAATACCAATGATGCCGTCATCTGGCTCAATAATATCGCCTGTGCCGGAGAGAATCAACGCGATGTCCCGATCCGCCACAGCGAGCAGCGCTTCCAGACGGCGTAAGAAGCGATCGGAGCGCCAATCTTTGGCCAACTCCACCGCGGCCCGCATGAGCCCGCCGCGGTATTCTTCCAGCTTGGCCTCAAAACGGTCGAACAACGTAAAAGCATCCGCCGCCGCTCCGGCAAAACCGGCGAGGATTTGCTCGTGGTACACCTTGCGCACTTTGCGGGCATGATGTTTGACCACGATGTTGTTCATGCTGACCTGGCCGTCACCCGCCATGGCGACGCGTCCATCTTTGCGGACACACAAAATGGTCGTGCTGCGTATCATGGGGTTCCTTGGTGCTGTCGTGCGCGTGGATGGGCCTTGTCGTAGACTTCTAGCATCCGATCCACACTGACATGGGTATATTGTTGCGTTGTCGAGAGCCGTTGATGGCCGAGAAGTTCCTGGATGGCCCGTAAATCGGCACCGTTGTCCAGCAAATGCGTGGCAAAAGCATGCCGCATGGTGTGCGGGCTGGTGCGGGCCGGCAGCCCGGTGCGCTGGCAGTGTTTTTTGATGAGTAACTGTACCCCACGTGTGCTTAAGCGCCCGCCCCGGTGGTTCACGAACAGGGCGCTGCTCGCGAGCCCGTGGAGCAGTGCAGGCCGTACGTCAAGATACGCCTGCAGGGCGGTGCGGGCGGTGGTCCCGAAAAAGCCCTGCCGCTCACGGCGGCCTTTGCCTTGCACCCGGAGGGTGCCCTGCGCGAGGGCCACATCCTCCAGGTCCAGCGCCACCAGTTCGCTGACGCGGATGCCGCTGGCGTAGAGCAATTCCAGGAGCGCCTGATCACGCAGGGCCAGGGGATCTGCAGAACGCACAGGTGTGTCGAGTAAGGCAAACACCTGGTCAATGGGCAACACATTGGGTAAGGGCCGCCGTATCTTGGGTGACGGCACCTGCGCCGCGGCATTGCCGCTGAGGTGGCCTTGTTGCTGCAGAAAGGCACAAAAGCTACGCAAGGTGGCGAGCTTGCGCGCCAGCGAGGTGTGCCCCACCCCACGCTGGTATAACGTGCTCAGAAAGGCGCGAATGAGTGCGGCATCGATCTGCGCTGGTGTAAAGGACGTGGTGGGTTCGGCGCGCGCGTTGGCAAACTGGACCAATTGGCGCAGATCACTCAGGTAATTCCGCACGGTGTGCGGGGACGCCTGCAGCTCGACCTCGAGATACATTTGGAATGCCGCGAGATAGGTGTCCATCAGCGAGCCACCGTCTCCTGCCAAGTGTGGAAGTCTGCCAGGGCGCGCGCAATGAGCGCCTCCCTTCTCACCCGCTTGGGGTGCAGGGGGCGGTCGAGCGGTGGCAAAAGACCAAAGTGGATATTCATCGGCTGGAACGTCTCCGGGTTGGCCGTGGCAATGTAACGCACCAGCGCCCCGTGGGCGGTAGTCGCTGGCGGTACCAGCAGTGGTGTCCCACGATGTAACGCCACGGCATTCATGCCTGCGAGCACTCCAGTCGCGGCCGACTCAGCATAGCCCTCGACGCCGGTGATTTGTCCGGCAAACAACAGCGTGGGCTCGTGCTTGGTCTGCAACGTTGGCAAAAGCAGGCGCGGCGCATTGAGAAAAGTATTGCGGTGTACTGCCCCTAAACGCAAGAACTCGGCCTGGGCGAGTCCGGGGATCATGCGGAACACGCGCCGCTGTTCGGGGTAGGTCAGGCGGGTCTGAAAGCCCACCATGTTATAGGCACTGCGCATGGTGTCCTCAAGCCGCAGTTGCACCACCGCATACAGCTCTGGCATATCAGCGCGCCGCAGACCCACGGGTTTGAGGGGACCAAAGGCCAGGGTCTGCGGACCCCGCCGGGCCATTTCTTCAATAGGCAAACAGCCTTCAAAGAAAATTTCCTGCTCAAAGGCATGCAGCGTGACGCGCTCGGCCTCGACCATGGCCGTACACAAATTCTCGTAGGTGGCGCGATCCAGTGGGCAGTTCAGATAATCGTCGCCGTCCCCAATATCGTAGCGCGACGCGAAGAACGTCTTCTGAGTGTCGATCGACTCCGCCGCGATGATCGGTGACAAGGCGTCATAGAAGTACAGATGCTCACTACCCAGGCGCTGCTGAATAGCCGTGGTCAAGGCTGGGGAGGTTAGGGGCCCCGAAGCGACAATGGTGATGCCCTCGGTGGGCAGCGTCACCCGCTCTTCCCGGATGAGGGTAATCTGTGGATGTTGCTGGATAGCGCTGGTGAGATACTGTGCAAAGGGTACACGCTCAACCGCCAGCGCCGATCCGGCTGGCACGCGGCAGGCGTCTGCGGCTTGGAGCACCAGGGAGTTGAGAGCACGCAGTTCGGCTTTGAGCAAGCCATGCCCGGAGGTCAGGGTATCGGCTTTGAGGGAGTTGCTACAGACGAGTTCGCCCAGCAGCGCCGTCTGATGCGCCGGGGTCTGGCGTTGTGGGCGCATCTCGTACAGGTGCACGGGAAGACCGCACGCGGCAATGTGATACGCCGCTTCCACGCCAGCTAAGCCACCGCCGATGACCGTGATGGGGAGTGGATGACTCATCCGACGACGTCCAGGGCAACTGCCACCTCAGCCATCTCGTCGGCAGCCCCCTCGGCGTCCTCCGCAGAGGCAGATCCATTAGGCGTGGGCAGCGTTTCTTGGTATTTGCAGGCCGGGCATTGGCGCGTGGCGCCCTGTTTCTTGGTCACGTTCTCGATGAGGTACGGCGCCGCACACTGGGGGCAGGGCTGCGGAATCGGGCGCTTCCAGAGAGAAAACGTGCAGGTGGGATACTGCGTGCAGCCATAAAAGACTTTGCCGCGACGGGTCCGGCGTTCGGCAATCGTGCCACTACACCCTGGCGTCGGACACGCCATGATGGTGGTCACGATGGGTTTGGTCGCTTTACACTGGGGATAGCCCGTGCAGGCGAGAAATTCCCCGAAGCGGCCACGTTTTAAGGCCATCGGCTGTCCACACAGCTCACACGCGCTGTCGACGATCTGGAGCGGCGTAGGGGGCAGCGGTGAGCCATCGGCGGCGAGCTCGCGAGTATTTTTGCACTCGGGATAGCCTGGGCACGCCATGAAACGCCCAAAACGTCCCCAGCGGATGACCATGTGCCGTTGGCATTTGTCGCAGACCTCGTCGGTTTCCTCGACTTCTTTGCGCACCTCGCGCATCTGTTCTGTCGCTTGCTGCAACTCCACCATAAACGGATCATAAAACTCGTGCAGCGTCGCCACCCAGTCGCACTTGCCTTCCTCAATCTTGTCGAGCTTGTCTTCCAGTTGCGCCGTAAATTGCACATTGAGCAGGGCAGGAAAACTTTCGACGAGCAAGCCGTTGACCGTCGTCCCCAACGCGGTGGGCAGAAAGCGGCGTTCCTGGTCTTCAACATAGCGCCGTTCCCGCAGCGTCCCGAGGATGGACGCGTAGGTACTGGGGCGTCCAATGCCGAGTTTTTCCAGTTCGCTCACCAGCGAGGCCTCGGAGAAACGTGGTGGCGGCTGGGTAAAGTGCTGGCTTGGGACGAGCTGGTGCATCTGCACGGCTTGTCCGACGCTGAGCGGGGGCAGCACACGGTTGTCCACCTCCGCCTCGGTATCCGTCTTGGCCGGCTCGACCTGGGATTCCTCGTAGAGCGCCGTAAAACCGGGGAAGCGCATGATCGCACCCGTGGCACGAAAGATATACTGCTGCGCCGTAATGTCCACCGTGGTGTGATCGAGCACCGCGGCACTCATCTGGCTGGCCACCAGACGCTGCCAGATCAGCGTGTACAAGCGATGCTGTTCGGGACTCAAGAACGGCTTGACCTGGTCGGGTGTGCGCAGCACAGACGTGGGGCGGATCGCCTCGTGGGCTTCTTGCGCCGCCTTCTGACTCTTAAACTTGCGTGGCTGGGTTGGGACATACTCCTTGCCATAGGTCGTCTGGATGAATTGCCGCGCTTCCTGCACCGCTTCCTCGGCCAGACGGGTGGAGTCCGTGCGCATGTAAGTGATCAGCCCCACTTCGCCCTCGGCTCCCAGCGGCAGCCCCTCATACAGTTGTTGGGCCACCCGCATGGCACGCTGGGTGGTAAAGCGCAGCTTGCGGACGGCTTCTTGCTGCAGGGTGCTTGTTGTGAACGGCGGGGCAGAATTGCGCCGCCGCGCGGTCTTTTTCACCTCCGTGACGGCATAGGACGCTTGGAGGAGATCATCCACAATACGCTGCGCGGCCTCTCCCGTCGTCACGTCGGCTTTCTTGCCGGCGATCGTATGTAAGCGCGTTTGGAACGCGGGCGGCTCCGCCACCGCCATGGTGGCATCGAGCGTCCAGTATTCATCGGACTTGAAAGCCTGAACTGCCTGTTCTCTTTCGCAGACAATCCGTAAGGCGACAGACTGGACCCGCCCGGCGCTCAAGCCACGCTGGACTTTCTGCCACAACAGCGGACTAATTTTGTAGCCCACGAGACGGTCGAGCAAACGGCGCGCCTGCTGGGCTGAGACTTTATCATCATCAATACGGCCCGGTTGTTGCAGGGCTTCAGTGACGCCTTTTTGGGTAATTTCATGCAGCATAATGCGGTAAATATGACTGGGAGGGACACCGTGGAGTTCACTGGCAATGTGCCAGGCAATGGCTTCACCTTCCCGGTCAGGGTCAGGAGCTAGGTAAATCATATCAGATTTCTCGGCTTCGGCGCGGAGCTCCTCCAAGAGTTTGGCTTTCCCCTTGATGGGCACGTACTCCGGCGCAAAGTCATGCGCCGTGTCAATGCCTAGACGACTCTCCGGGAGATCTTTGACGTGCCCGACAGAGGCCTTCACCGTGAAACCAGGCCCGAGATATTTTTTTAGGGTTTTGGCTTTGGCGGGGGATTCGACGATCAGCAACGACTTGGCCATAGAAAATCCTCGTTTGGGGACTGCCAACTGCAGTCGGCAGAGGAAAACGAGGTTGCCCGGTGCGGGCAACAGCTTTTTCCGGCTTGACTTGCCGTGGTCTGCAGCGTACTGTGGGCGACAGAACAGTTCTTTTCAGACAGAGCCGTAGGGTCACGAGAGCCGGTCGCGTACCTCTCGTGCGGTGACACGCGCAGGTGCCGGTCCCTCGAAGCCGCCTGGTGTCCCTGGCGGCGGCGTCACGACTCTCTCACCGTCCTTTGCCTGAAGAATCAGCGTCACCGTCTCAACACCGCGCAAAGAAGCTGCCCGGGAACTGACGGACCATACCGCGCAGCTCAAGCGTGAGTAATATACTGGCGACAACCTGGGCTGGCAACTGGCTGGCGGCAATCAGCGCCTCGATGTGCATCTCCTCAGACGACAGCACGGCCAGAACCTGTGCTTCATCCGCCGTCACATCCGGCGGGAGGTCCGCCCCCGCTGGCGTGAGCGACACCAGACAGCGTTGGCGTAACGCCTCACGCACGTCGTCGGACAGTTCCTCCAGGATGTCTGCCAGGCTTTCGACCAATTTGGCGCCGCGCTTAATCAAGGCATGCGCCCCGTGGCTCGTCGGGACATCAATGCGACCCGGCACGGCAAAGACTTCCCGGCCTTGTTCAATAGCGTGCCGCGCTGTATGCAACGAACCGCTCTTGTCGGAGGCCTCGACCACTAAGGTGCCGAGCGTCATACCGCTGACGATGCGATTGCGGCGGGGAAAATTCCAGCGATCCGGCTTCGTATCAAAAGGAAATTCCGAGACCACCACCCCGTGGGTTCCGATGGCCTCATACAGACGACGATGCTCGGGTGGATATACCACATTAATCCCACTACCCAGAACGGCAATGGTCCGACCACCGGCCTCTAAGGCGCGGTGATGTGCCAGGTAATCAATACCACGCGCCAGACCGCTGACCACGGTGAAGCCCGCCTGGACGAGTTCCACGCTGAAACGTTGGGCAACCGCTTGACCATACGGACTGGGTTTGCGTGAGCCCACGATGGCCAGGGCGAGACTGTCATCGTCTTGCAGTGTGCCCCGCACATAGATGAGCGGTGGGGGATCGGGGATCCAGCGCAAGATCGGCGGATAGTCCGCATCAAGCAGCGTGAGCACGCGGACATCCGTGGTCTGCAGCCGTTCGAGTTCCCGCGCAAACGTGCGACCTTGCTGCACCGCACCGAGCTTCTCGGTCAGCCCAGGCAGCGCGGCCTCGAGCCCAGCGATGCCCGTCTCCTGCACGCGTTGCAGCGCCCCAGGGATGGCGACATACTGCACCCATTGTGTGCGCAGCGCTGGCCACGTCATACACGCCATGTTGAAGGCCACCCATGGACCGTGTGCTGCGGACCTCTCAGCAGGGCGTGCGAGCTTGGAAACCACCATCATCTTCCTTAGTGTACCACTGGGGCTAGAGGTCTTTACGAACGTCCGGGTGTGGTCGTCGTCGTCCCTTGGACTGGATGTACCCCCGTACGCTGCAACAATTCCGCCGCCCGTACACAGTCCGCTAGGGCGGTGTCCAAGCGCGTGGTGGCACGATCCGCATCGCCGGTAGCCATGAATGTCTGTGCCTGTTCTATGGACCTTTCTGCCTGACCCAGCACACGCCTGACATCATCCAAGACTGCACCAACGGTGCCAGCCTGCTCGGCCTGCTGGACCGTCTGTCGTGTGGTCTCCATGCAGGGTGTCACCCGCGCCAGACTCGTCTGCACCTGCATGCTCTCCTCCCTCTGAGAAGACCTGTGAGTCTGGAAACCTCCGCTATGCCGTACCGGGGCCACCCGTGCTCCGACATTGACCTCACGGATACTCCGTACCACCAGAGCCTTGGACGTCTGCTCGGAGACCGCCACCACACTGAGTTCACCAATCGCATCGCCCTCCGTACGTAGCAGCCGTCCGGTGCGGGGGTGGGCACTGGCCGTTGGCCCATCGAAGACGATATAGTGATCCCCAACTTCTACCCCACGTCTCCGCCCTTGATCCAGGATAACGATATCGCCAGCGCTGGCGGCGACACGCTCTTCCTGCGTGCCCATGACCCAGCCAGTGACGTGTTGTTCCGTGACGTCGACTGCTTGCGCGCGGCTCACGCGCGGTGCTCCTGCGATGCTCAGTAGCAGGGAGAGGAGCACAAGAGTTTGTGGGATCAGACAACGCCGAGCTTGCATAGGCTCAATCTCCATACGAGCACACATTACGCGCTCCATCGTCAAGTTAGAGAGACAACACCTCAAAATGTCCGTGTGGCATATCATTATCCCCTTGAATGACCAAGGTGGTCTGCCAGGCCTGCTCCAACATTTCTACCTGCCTCTTTTCTTCATGACCTAACAGCGCCGCCACAGCGGGAGACACATTGACTATGACTTTTTTGGACGCGGGCGTCACCCGCATAACCCGCTGGATTTCCCGCAGCACTTTTCCACACACCGTGAGCGCGGATTCCACTCGTCCAGTGCCACGGCAGTGGCTACAGGGTTCACACAGCATCTGCTCTAGACTTGCACGGACACGTTTGCGCGTCATCTCGACCAGACCGAACTCGGAGATGTGCAGAATTTTCGTGCGGGCACGGTCATACCGTAGGGCCTCTTCCAGCACGTTGAACACGTGCTGACGGTGTTCCTCAGTGTCCATGTCGATGAAATCGATGATCACCAAGCCACCGATATTGCGCAGACGTAACTGGCGGACAATCTCATGCACCGCTTCGAGGTTCGTGGTGAGCATCGTCGTGGCAGGGTCATGCTTCCCGACAAAGCGTCCCGTATTGACATCAATCGCCACGAGCGCTTCCGTATGATCAATAACAATATAGCCCCCGGATTTGAGCCAGACTTTACGCTGCAAGGCCCGCTCGAGCTCTTTTTCGATGTGCAACGCTTCAAACACGGGCTCCGCATCCTGGTAGAGGCTCAGGTGTGCGGCGAGCTGTGGCAACGCCGCCGCGTGTAAGAAGTCACGCGCATGCTCGTAGGTCGCGACATCATCAATGATCACCTGCTGCACGTCGGCTGTCAGGTAATCACGCAGCGTCCGTAGCACCAAATTCATCTCCTGATGCACCAGGCGCGGCACGGCGCCCTCGCCGGCAGTGCGCTGCACGTGCTGCCATAGGGCACTCAGAAAGTGCGCATCCGCATGTAAATCCTGGGCTGACACCCCGGCGCTCAACGTGCGCACGATACCACCCATCCCCTCGGGTAACAGCGTCTGCACACAGGTACGCAAGCGTTCTTTTTCGGCCTCATCGGTAATGCGCCGCGAGACCCCAACGTGCGCCACGCCAGGCATGAGCACCAGGTAGCGTCCGGCCAGCGAAATATAGGTGGTCAAGCGGCAGCCTTTGGTTCCCATGGGCTCTTTGGCCACCTGCACGAGGATGTCCTGCCCTTCTTCCAGCAGTTCTTCGATGGCGTAGGCCAGCGGTGGGGGTGGGCTTTCTAGAGACAGCGCCGCCTCCGCACTGCTCTCCGGGTGCAACGCCAGCACGTCAGTGCCCCATGGCAGGGTTTGGGGGTCCACCAAAATATCCGAGACATGTAAGAAACCGGCCTTGGGCAGGCCAATGTCCACGAACGCCGCCTGCATACCAGGCAAGATCTTGGCCACACGTCCGCAATAGATATTCCCGACCAGCACCTCTGTCGTCTGTCGCTCAATGAACAGTTCAGTCACTACACGCTGTTCAAGCAGCGCTATCCGCGTTTCACGTACGGTAGCATTCACTACAATGTCAATCAATTGCGCACTCCTCAGGCAGCATGGACGCATTATAGTCAGCCTTGCTGCCCGTGACAAGCCGGGCTTACACTGGAAACGTCCCGACCTTAAAACGCCGCATGCGGACATTCATCAACATCCCGAGACACAGAAACGTCATCAGCAGCGACGACCCTCCATAGCTCATAAGCGGTAGCGGCAGCCCAATAATCGGTACCAGTCCGATCGTCATGCCAATATTCAAAAAAAATTGGACGGCCAGCATCGTCACGACTCCCGTGGCCACCAAGGCCCCCAGGCGGTCTCGGGCCCGGTAGGCAATGGTAAAGCCGTGGACCAGGAGAGCGCCGAAGAGGCCCAGGAGCAGGACCACGCCAACAAAGCCAACTTCTTCTGCCAGCACGGCAAAAATAAAATCCGTATGACGCTCAGGCAGAAAACTCAAGCGGCTCTGAGTGCCAGCGAGCAGACCCTTCCCCCACAGCCCGCCAGAGCCGATCGCAATTTTGGATTGCCAACCATGGTAGCCCGCGCCTAAGAGATCCGGTTGCGGATTGAGCAGCGTGAACAGCCGGGCGCGTTGATACTCTTTCAGCAAGAAGAGCCACCCCACGGGCAACGCCCCGACGCCGAGAAAGAGGAGCGTAAAGAGGGTCTTACCCTGGAGGCCAATTGTGGCGACCATCGCGCCCAGAATCACCACCAAGACCGTGGCGGTGCTGAGGTTAGGCTGTTTGACAATCAAGACAAATGGCAGGACGACCACGAGCACCGGGAGACCTAAATCGCGCCAGGTCAGTAGCGTGGACCCCGAGGGCGTATGCTCCGTAAAATACCGCGCCAATACCAAGATGATGATCGGTTTGGCCAGTTCTGACGTTTGGAAATGCCAAGGACCGAGCACCAACCAGCGCTGCGACCCATTGACCACACGTCCAAACAGTAGTACAAGCAACAATCCAACGAGTAACGCGGCGTACCACACGTAGGCATACCGGCACAGCGTCTGATAGTCCACACAAATGACCGCAAACATGACCAGCAGCCCCATCCCGGCCCATACGAGTTGCTTCATGTGCATCCCGCTTGGGCCTTCCGTCCGTTCTGCAGTGGCACTGTAGAGCAGCACAATGCTGAAAGCAATGATGAGGAGTGTGAAGGCAAGCGTCACCCAATCAAAATGGGTCGCCAGCCGTCGGTCAAAGGCCATCGACGTGCCCCTTCTCGGGAGTGTTCAGCGCGTCACCTGGGTCGGAGGCGGAGGCAGCGCTGCCACAGGATAGCTCTGTTGCAGATAGGCTTCAATCAGCGTCTTGGCATAGCCAGCGAACTGGCTGCCGCCTTTCCCCGCATGTTCGATCATGATCACGGCGGCAATGCGCGGCGCCTCATAGGGCGCATAGGCGGCAAACCAGGCATGGTGACGGTACTTCTCCGGCAGGAAGGCCTGCCGCTGGGGCGACGCATCGTGCTCTGGCTGTTGGACGACCTGCGCGGTACCCGTTTTGCCGGCGATGCCGATGTGTGGATGGTGCGCCATCTTCCCCGTCCCTTTTGGGTCATTGACCACGCTCCACAGCCCTTGCTGCACCGCCGTCATGTAGTGCTGCGGCACCCGGAGCTGGTGCGCAATGGTTGGCGGGATATCCATCGGCGTGGGCTGCAACACCCGTGCGTGGCGCAGCACAATAGAGGGTTTATAGAGCGTGCCGCCGTTGGCCAAGGTCGCCACCATATTCGCCACCTGCAAGGGGGTCGTCATCGTATAACCTTGGCCAATGGCCACCGAGAGCGTTTCACCGGCATACCAGGGCTGCCCGCGGGCCCGACGTTTCCAGGCGCTGGACGGCACCAGGCCACTTTTTTCCAGGATGAGCGGAAAGCCCGTAGGTTGCCCTAAGCCAAAGGCCTGGGCGTAGTGGGCAATGCGATCAATGCCCAGGAGTTGTCCAATGTGATAGAAGTACACATCGCACGATTGCGCCAGGGCCATGCGCAACTGGACACAGCCATGCCCAGACGGTTTCCAATCGCGAAAGAGATGTTCGCCGAACTCGTAATGGCCAGGACAGCACACCGTGGTCTGCGGCGTTACCACGCCATCTGCCAGCGCCGCCAACGCCGTGACGATCTTAAACACGGACCCTGGGGGATATTGGCCTTGTGTGGCACGGTTATGGAGCGGGAAGTGTGGATCCGTGCTCAACGTCCGCCACGTCGCCAGGGAGGGCCGTGGTACAAAGACATTGGGGTCAAAGGCCGGCTGGCTCGCTAGGGCCAGGATCTGGCCGGTGCGCGGGTCAAGCGCCACAATGGAGCCGCGATGCCCGCTGAGGAGACGCTCGGCCAGTTGTTGTAAAGACAAATCCAGCGTTAAGACGAGATCAATACCTGCCGTGGCGGGCCTGGCTGAGAGGGTCTGGGTTTCACGTCCCAGGGCATCGACCTCGACCTGGCGCGCACCCGGCTCCCCACGCAGCAGGCTTTCGAACGCGAGTTCAAGTCCCGCCTGGCCCACCAGATCGCCTGGATAGTAGCCGCTGCCTTGGCGCCGTTGCAGCTGCGACTCACTCACCTCCCCGAGATATCCCAGCACGTGCGCGGCGACGGTGCCGTAGGGATACGTCCGCAAGGGCTCGACTTCAATGAACATTCCTGGAAAATCCATCCGATGCTCAGCGAAGTACGCCACCTGATCGCGGGGGAAATCGCGCTGGAGCGGGATAGGTTTGAGCGCCGCCCGTCGCCGTGGGAGGAGGGTCGCCAGGTCGACATCAATGTTCAAGCGGCGTAAGAGGGGCAGCAGCTGCTCACGGGGCGGCAGGTCAGCTGGCACGGCCATCAACGTGTACGCCGCCCGATTATCGGCCAGCACACGCCCGTGCCGGTCGAGGATCTTGCCACGCAGACTTTGGGTGCGGAGACTCCGCAAGCGATTCTGTTCGGACAGCCGCATAAAGTGGTCGCCCTGGATCACTTGCAGGTGCCACGTACGGCCCATCAGGAGGCCGAGACTGAGCAGCACGATGGTCATAAAGACCAATAAACGCCGCCGAAAGCCATCATCGTGGGGCGGCGGTAACGGGCGCGGGCGGTACGTCAGCACTTCGTGATGGCCCGTCTCGCCAGAGCCACTATAGCGCGCCATTCGGTTATCCCTTGTCCTGCCGGGCATGGCACACGCGCATGGCCCGTTGGAGACCGTAACACACACACGGGGCGATCAACATACTCAATACCGTCTGTTGCACAAAGGTACTCATCACGAGGGGAAACGCCAACATGGGCAGCTGGAACACTCCCAGGAGCACAAGACGCGTCACCATGTCTACAGCCACCGCGAGGCTGGCAAACAACGCCTGGGCCAGGAGACTCTGGACTTCCACATGGCGTGATAAGGCATGGACGGCAAACGCGGTAAGGCTTTTGCTAAAGGCGTTGAGGCCTAACACATCGCTCGACAGTGCATCCTGACACAAGCCGGTGACAAAGCCAGCCACCAACGCGCGTTCAGCCTGCCAAAACAGGCTGACATATACCATCACCACGAGGGTCAAGTCCACGCGTAAGCCTGGACCGACGGCAAAGAGCAGCGGGCTGCTCTGGATCAACAGCGCAAGGACCACCGCCGCCAGATACACGAGACTCGCCATAGGCTTACGGTCCCAACACCAGTACCTCTTCCAGTTTGGCAAGGTCAACCGCAGGTTGCACCTCGACTTCGTGGAAGAGACCTTGCGGCTGAGGATGGATCGCGGCGACGGTGCCAATCAACAAGCCCTTGGGATACACTGCGCCAAGCCCCGAGGCAATGACGGTATCGCCCACTTGGATGTCGGCATGTAAATCCACATAGCGTAACTCACAGAGCCGGCGG
This sequence comes from Pseudomonadota bacterium, assembly GCA_005777235.1. Lineage (GTDB taxonomy): Bacteria > Tectomicrobia > Entotheonellia > Entotheonellales > Entotheonellaceae > SXND01. The sequence continues at coordinate 83,046 of SXND01000249.1, read as the reverse complement.
CTCTTGCCCACCACGATTCCACGGGCCCGGGTCCGCTGGATCAGCGCATCGACCGCACTCCGGCGATCGGTCACTAAGAGCACGGTCGTGTAATACGGCGCGAGTTCAATGGTACGTCCCACCAGCCCCTGATGCGTCGCGACCGCGAGATCCTTCCGAACATTATGGCGTGTCCCCTTGTTCAGCGTCACGACTTCGGCCCACGGGCTCGGGTCAATACTAATCACTTCCGCCGGCACCGCTTGCGGATAGGCCAGGGTACGAAACCCCAACAGTTCACGCAGACGCTGCTGCTGCGCATACGCTTCCTGGTAATGCGTGAGTTGTCCTTGCAGCACCGCGATGTGGTGCTGTAAACGCCCATTTTCTTGGCGGACATGTACGAGGCGCACATAGCCCTCCCACACGCCGCCCACCTGATGGGCCAGATGCGCAATCATTTGTTGGAGCGGCATCACGACCGATAGCGCGACCTGTTCAAACAACGATGTCTGCGGCGCAACCCGGATTTTGAACGTGGTGAGCAACAAAGCCAACAGGATCAAACAGAGAAGGAGGGCAATGGGTTTCCAGCGCTCGGTCTGAGCTTTCATGGTTGCGGTGCCCACCGTCACACCCACGCCTACGTGGGTCACACCTACCGTCCGTGAAGATGCTACACCTGACGCCGCCTACCTCGCCTGCTGCCATCTGACGCAGGCGTATCGTCCGCCAGAGGCTCAGACGGACACTCTGCGCAGTAAATCCAACTCGTCCAGCAAACGCCCCGCGCCGAGGACCACGGCTGACAGTGCCTCTTCGGCAATCGTCACGGGCAGACCGGTTTCTTCACGTAGCAGCACGTCTAAGCCACGCAACAACGCCCCACCCCCAGCGAGAACGATGCCTTTATCAATGATGTCCGCCGCGAGTTCTGGCGGAGTCCGCTCCAGCGCAATCCGCACCGTTTCGACGATGTTGCTGATGGGTTCCATGAGCGCTTCGCGGATTTCCGTATCATTAATCAGCAGCGTTTTGGGGATCCCCGCGACGAGATCACGCCCTTTGACTTCCATGGTCAAGGTTTCCCCCAATGGCACCGCAGAACCCAAGCGGACTTTAATATCTTCCCCCGTCCGTTCGCCGATGAGCAGGTTGTACTTCCGCTTAATGTAGTTGACGATGGTTTCATCCATGACGTCGCCCCCAATGCGCATAGAGCGACTATAGACAATACCGGACAGGGCAATCACGGCGACTTCGGTCGTGCCCCCCCCGATATCGACGATCATGTTCCCCGAGGGTTCCTGAATCGGCAGCCCCACGCCAATGGCGGCAGCCATGGGTTCTTCAATAAGATAGACTTCCCGTGCGCCCGCCGATTCGGCCGAATCGCGCACCGCCCGTTTTTCGACTTGCGTGATCCCAGAAGGCACGCCAATCACAATGCGCGGACGGACCAGCTTGCGGCGATGGTGCACCTCCATGATAAAATACTTGAGCATCGCCTCGGTAATTTCAAAATTGGCGATGACGCCATCTCTCATCGGTCGGATCGCCACGATGTTGCCAGGGGTACGCCCTAACATGCGTTTGGCCGCCATGCCCACGGCGAGCACCTGCTTTGAATCTCGGTGCACCGCCACCACGGAAGGCTCACTCAATACCACGCCTTTCCCCGCGACATACACGAGGGTATTGGCGGTACCAAGATCGATCGCCAAATCGCTGGAAAAGAGGCCATATAGCGAATTGAGCACCAACGTCTCGCCTCCCTGCGAGGGTCCACGCTATGGTCGATTTCTTCCTGAAGAGCTTTCACTATACTGGGAAACTGCCGGGTTGACAATGCGAATGTGGGTGAGGGACAGGGCGGCCGCATGCCATGTGGTGGAGACGCGTGCGCGTGTTGGGATCCCCTCCTGCTTTTTTCTCAATCGCTTGGGGTCATCCTGCGGGCCAAGAGGTGGGGATGGCAGGCGCACCGCTTCACGCACACCATCGCACCACGGGATGTGGTGTGTCTTCCCTCCCGCATGCGGGGGAGCACCGTCCTCAGACTCTAGGCAGTGGTGGTACCAGTGTCCACGTACGTGGCTTCTTGACCCCGTACACCGCCTGCCCAGCGGCTTGGATGCGGAACGCCGTGCTGACGCTGGCCGCGCCAGCTTCCTCGTATACCCGATAGGTCACCTGACCGGTGGTGCGCCGCACGAGACGCAGACCGAGCAGCTGGCCCGTCTGGACAAAGGCCCGCAGCAACCAGCCACCAATCTCTGTGGTCGTGAGTGGGCGTGGCACACTATACCGCACCTCGGCATCGGGCAGGGGCGGCAGCAGATCGGATCCCGGGGCGAGGGCGTCCCAGAGCACGACCTCCGTCTCTGCTGGCTGGGCATCGAGGCGGGCTTTGATAAAATTTAGCAGACGGCAGAGACGAAAGAGCGTCACCAGTTCTGGGCGTGAGGCCTGTGGCGTCTCTACCGGGAAGCACGTGGAACGCTGCAGCGCCAGTTCCGGGGACGTCAACAGATCCTGCGCCAGGCATTGGCGATAGCTCTCGGTGCCAGGGGTGGCGTAAAACACGCTGGGACCAATGAGCACCGGGCGCGCCATGAGGTGCAGCATGGAGGCCAGCATCTCGTCGAGGCTGGAGTCTGGCAGACCGAGAATCAGGTAATTGACCATCTCGACCCCGAGCGCCGCGCCTTGCTGCACCACGCGGTCAAAATGTGGGGTGGAGCCGGGGCGTTTCGTGGCGCGCTGGCGCTGCCGATCGCTGGTGACCAGGGCCAGATTCAAGGCGCGGAAGCCGGTGCGCTGCATGTCCTCGACCAACTGCTCGCTGAGATTGGCCGCGGAAATACCGTTCATGGCTAACAGTTCAACGCCGCCGGGGCCAAAGGTGTTACGGATGGCGGCTAAAATGGCGCTGGCCCGCGCTTGGTCAAAGCTAAAATTGTCGTCTTCAAAGTCGAAAATCTCGGTACCATAGTGGGCGCGGCAGTGCTGCATCTCGGCCAGAATGCTAGGGATGGAGCGGGTGCGGAACTGCCGACCAGCGGTGAGAAAAATCGAGCAGAAGGTGCAGTGATACGGACAGCCCCGGCTGGTGATCAGCATAGTCAGGCGTTTGCCGCCGAGGGTGTAGTGCGTCGGGTCCAGCAAATCACGTGCCGGCAGGGGTAAGGCGTCGAGATCCTCGACGAGGTCGCCGTGTGCCGGCAAGACTAACGTGCCGTCTGTTTTATAGCCCAAGCCGCAGATACGCTCCAGGGCGGCGTGGCGCTGGTCGTGCAGAGCGTGCAGCAGCTGCGGCAGGGTGCGCTCGGCTTCTCCAAGCAGCACGAAATCAACGTGCGGATCGGCCAGCACTGGCGCGGGGCAGGCGTTGACATGCGCCCCACCCATGATCACCGGGCAAGCGGGGTCCACGGCTTTCGCCAGGGCCGCCACGTGTAGGGCCTCACGATAAAAGGGTGTGAACAGTGCCGAAATGCCAATCACATCGGCCTGCGCGTCACGGATACGCTCACGAATGGTGTCCCAAGCCAGGCCATAGTGGCGGTAATGGCCAAACAGTTTCCACGGGCTCAGGTTGCCGGGTTGGTAATAGCGTTTGAGGTAGGCAAATTCCGTGGGCACGGGCAGCACCTGCTGCTGCCGCGTGGCCTGACAATCCAGCAGCTCGACGTCGATCCCCGTCTCCCGTACCGCGGCGGCGAGATACAGCAAGCCCACGGGCAGGGTGCGCAGCGCGGTCTGATAAAAATCTTCCACGGGCGGCTGGATGAGCAGGAGTTTCATGGTGCCTCGTTTTTGCTTTGAAATAGGTAGGGAAATATACCAGAATATGCAGCATACTTACGGACAGTTTCTGTGGCTCTTTTGCCTGGGAGAGATGGTATGGCACACGATACGCATATTTATGTTGGATTAGGTGGCGAAGGCCAATTTATGGCCGAAGGTGGCTTGTATCGCTATACAGAGCGCACGGGCGCCTGGGACAGCATCACCAACGGCCTGCCGGCCACACCGCAAGTGCGGGCCTTGCTCATCCATCCTGAGCATCCCGAAGTGCTGTATGCTGGCACGCAGTCGGGCCTGTATCGCACCGAAGATCGCGGCGCGCACTGGCACGCCCTCAACACCCCGGCTGATGCTGGCGAGGTATGGTCCCTGGCCTTTCACCCCCAGCATCCCGAGGTCGTCTACGCCGGGTATGAACCTTGCGCCATCTACCGCTCGGAAGATAACGGGGCGCACTGGCACAAGACCAACACCGAGCAAGTCGTCTTCCCACACATTACGACCTACATGCATCCGGTGTGCAAGCGCGTCATCGGCATGGCCTCCGACCCCTCGAATCCGTCGGATATGTATGCCGCCATTGAAGTGGGCGGCCTGCTCGGCAGCCGCGATGGTGGCGAAACCTGGATGTCGCTGCTCGATGGCCCGTATGTGCGCAACAATACGCTCGATCTTCACGGCGTGCAGGTCAGTGCTGCGGCGCCGGGCACGGTGCATATCGTGACGCAGGTGGCGATGTTTCGCGGACGCAATTATGGCCGACGCTGGGAGCATATTGAGGTCGAGGAGATGTTTCCGGGCGGCTCCTACTGCCGTGACATCCTGGTGGCTCCGCATGATCCGCACACCATCTACATGGCCGCTGGGGCCGGTGGTGGCGGCGCGCCTGCTGGGACGATTGAGGCCGGAGCGTTGTTCCGCAGCCGCGATATTGGGGAAACCTGGGAGCGTGTGGACATTGGCGAGGTGCCGCCGAGCCGTATGGCGCAGATTGCCATTGACCACAACGCGCCTGAGCGCGTGTACTGCTGCGCGCAACGGGGCCAGGTGTACATGAGTCACGACACAGGGCAGACGTGGAGCAAGACGCAGGTGCCGGTGGAGATGTCACGCAGCCTGCATATTTATCCGATGGTGTGTGGGTGACAACTCCCCGCGGCTAAAGCCGGGGGCTTCTAGGGACAAGTCCCAGAGATTGTTGCCCCAATCTCAAAATGTTTATCGCGGCATTGTGGTCTCTATCCATCGACAACTGGCAGGCAGGACACTGATGCACACGTTCACTCAGCTTTTTAGGAACACGGTTTCCACAACGAGAGCAGTCTTGAGAGGTGTACGCTGGGGGCACCTGGACGGCCACGCGACCGGCCCATGCTGCCTTGTCGGTGACGATCCGCACAAATTGGCCCCAGGCCACATCCGCAATCGACTTTGCCAGGCAGTGAGTCTGCATCATGGTGGGAATCTGCAAGGCTTCAAACGCCAGGATGCCGTAGGTGTTCACCAGCGTGCGAGTCGTCTGGTGGCAGAAATCGTAGCGCCGGTTGGCAATCCGCTCATGAATGTGCGCAACCACCTTGCGGCACTGCCTACGAGCTGGGATCCCCTTGTCCGCTTGCGCCAGTCGCCGCTGAGCCCTGGCAAGCGCCTGCTCATCGGTCCGCAAGAAACGCGGATTCGCCAGATATTCGCCGGTACTCAGCGTGGCGAAGTGCGTCAGTCCGACATCAACCCCAACAGCCAATGGACAGGGCTCCATGGTGATGGGGGTGGTGTCAACCGAGAAGCACACGTGCCATTTCGCGGTAGGTGTCCGACGTATAGTGACCGTTTTGATCGTCCCTGCAATCAGACGATGCAACACCATCCGTATACTGCCGATCTTCGAGAGGGATACCAGCGAGTCTTGGACACGAAATCCCGACTGTTTGAACGTGAAACTGTCGTAGCGTCCAGGCCCACGAAAGCGCGGGAATCCGGGTTGCTCGCCTGCTTGGACGCGGCGAAAGAACGCCTTGTACCCCAGGTCAACTCGCTCCTGCGCATTCTGCAACACTTGCGAGTGTACATGGGTCAGGCTGGGGCGTTGACGTTTCCACTGTGTCAACAGGGCATTGGTTGCGTAGAGCGAGAGCGGTGCTTGTCGTTGCTCCCAGGCTTCCTTTCTGTGGGCAAGCGTCTGGTTGTAGACCTGGCGACATGTATCCAAGGTCTAGTCCAGGACGGACTATTGGCGCTTCGTAGGGTAGCGTCGATACTTCATCGTTTTACGCATAACAAAAAAATAGCGTATATGCCTAAAGATGTACAGCTTAATCTAGGCGTATCCTCGAAAATCCGGTGGCCATGCGCATGGGGCCACCCCTCCGTATATCCCCATGTCTGAAGCCAGGGGCTTTACGGAGGGTTTGGTATACGGAGGGTTTGGTAAGAGATCGCCTGCCGTCCTGGGAGTGCCGGGCTCCAGCCCGGCTTCGGACGCTACGCTGGAGCGTGGGGCTCCCAGGACGGTAGGCGCGGGTATCGGGGTGTGACCCTCACCCTCTAGCCGTTGCTGAAACCGCCCTCGCTGTCAATTTGCATCAGGGCCTGTATGCCCACGCTAAAGGTTGGGCCGCCACCTGGCACCGCCGCTGACTGGATCGCTTCAAGCAAGGCACGTTTGGTGGCCCCATGGGCAATGGCCCGCTTCATGTGCGCGACAACGCCTTCTTTGCGACCACGATGCGCCAGGATGCCAATGATGACCATTTCGCGATATTGAATCGACAGTGCACGCCCTTCCCCAATCGACACTTTACTGAGAGGCTCGCGGGCTTTGACATACTCTGGGTCTTCGCGGGCTACCCAGTCCCAATAAGGATATCCATAGGGGCTGGCTTGGGCTCCGGTCTGTGGTTCGCTCATGTGTGGTTCTCCTGTAAAAGCATGTAGAGATTGCGGGGAGAGATTGTAGCGTATGGTGCTCCAGATCCCAAGAAAGGAACCGTCATCCATGACTAACACTCGGTGGTGGCAGTGGGTACGCCTGGCAAGTCTCCTGAGTCTCACGCTCGTGTTGGGTATGGGCTGCGAAGGCGGGAAAGGGACCAGTGGTGGCGTCCCGTTAGAGGGCACGACAAGGCTCGCGCTCCACGTCACCACGCCCAATGAGGGGCAGAGCCGTGCCAGCCAGCCCACACCGCTGGCGCAGACCCGTGCCACGGGGCGCACCACCTCTGTCCGTGTGGTCGTCAGCGGTGTGGGGATTCCCACGCCCATTGTCGTCTCGTGTTCCTTGACCGGGCCTGCGACGCCCGAGTGCCAGCTCACCTCGACCCCCACGACGCTCTCCCTGCGGATCGAGCTGATCGTGCCGCGCGGCACCAAACGGCTGGTGGTGATTACTGCCTTTGATGAGAACGGAGCGCTGACGCTCAGCGGTGAGCAGTTGGTGGATCTTCTCCAACCCACGCAGACCCTGTCGATTGTGCTCAACCCGCAGACCGGCACCATTGGTACCACCCTGTCCTTACTTGCAGACACCGACGATGTCATGGTCGTGGCGCTGCCCGTGGACCTCGTGGTGCTGGCCCAGCCCGAGGGCAGTCAGGTGCTGGTCTTTGACCCCACGAGTAGTCAGCCAACGTTGGTGCTTGATCGCCCCGGCACCTATCTGCTGCATGTGTTCGTGAGCGCCACGCAAGTGGCCGAGAGCGACCTGAGCCTGGCTCTCAGCCCGGTGGCGCTGCAACCAGGCCACAGGACGGATGCACTGCCAGAAGATGGCGTGCTGATCACCTAGGCGCTCATCGCCCGCCCACTGGGCAGTACAGCCCGTCTGGGAGCCGCGACGGCTTCCGCGTCAACGCTGTTTCTCGATCATCCTGGGCTCTATGTGCTGCAGGCGGTGGTCGCGGACGCCGTGCCTACCCGCTAACGTGGGCTGCCCTCGCCCACGACGACTTGTGCGTCACGCCAGGCCGCCACGGTGGCGGCCTCACACCCCAGCTCCTGTAAGACTTCCCAGGTATGCTCACCAAGGCGCGGCGCCGGGCGGCGATACCCGGCTGGCGTCGCCGATAGGCGTGGTACCGGCGCGTGCATCGGCACCCAGTCGAGGTCTGCGTCGGGTAAAGCCTCAAAGATACCCCGCTCCAGCACGTGCGGATCCACCACGAGATCGTCAATATCGTAGACGGGCGCCGCGGTGACCTCCGCCTCCGCGAAGGCTTTGAGGGCTTCGTCCCGCGTCTGGCTGATCACCCAGGCCCCGACCGCGGCATCGACCTCGTCCCGATGCTGCACCCGCGCTGAATTGTCCTGAAAGCGCGGATCGTGAATCATGTCCTCCCGTCCCACCAGCCGCAAGACGCGTTCCGCCATCGCCTGCACCGAGCCCGACAGGGCAATCCACTTGTTGTCACTCGTCTTGTAGACATTGCGTGGCGCCGTGGTATGCGAGCCGCTGCCCACACGCGGCTTGATGTCGCCAGTGATGGCGTACGCCGCGGCCTCTGGCCCGAGAATCGAGATAATCGGCTCCAGCAGCGAGAGATCAATCACCTGCCCCGGCGCCGTGCCGTGCTCGCGCGCCCGCACCGCAGTCACGGTGGCAAAGGCGCCGTACAGTCCGGCAATCATGTCCGCCAGCGCCAGCGGTGGCAGCACCGGCTCGCGATCGGGAAAGCCATTGCGGGCCGAAAACCCGGACATGGCCTCGACCAACGTGCCAAATCCAGGCCGTGGCGCATAGGGCCCGGTCTGGCCAAAGCCCGAGACGCGCACGATCACGAGACCAGGATTGTCGGTGTGCAGCGTCGCCGGCGCCAGGCCCATCTCTTCCAGCGTGCCGGGCCGAAAGCCTTCGACGAACACATCGGCCTTGGCCACCAGCTGCCGCAGCAATTCCGGGGCGCCAGGGGCCCGAAAGTTGAGACCCAGACTGCGCTTGTTGCGGGCATAGACTTTCCAATACGCCGAATGGCCGTTCTCTTTCCAGGCTCGCAACGGATCGCCGGCTGGGAGCGGTTCGACTTTAATGACATCAGCCCCATGATCGGCGAGCTGAAGCGTGAGCATATTCCCCGCCACCACGCGGGACAAATCAATGACCCGCAGGCCACTGAGCATGCCGGTGAAGTTGGGATCGAAGGATGCACGTCGCATAATGATCTCCTGAGATTGTCGAGAGCAAGCGGCTAAGAATAGCACAACGGGATGGCACGGGAAGCGGCATCGCTTTTGGCGCCCTGTCAGTCTATAATCGCCGTCCTGGCTATCATCACGCGCATCGACTGCAGGAGAGAGTACTATGAATTTAGGATTACAAGGCAAAGTGGCCATTATCACCGGCGGCAGTGAAGGCATTGGCAAAGCCGCGGCCCAGAGCATGGCGGCGGAAGGGGCCAACGCGGTGATTGTGGCGCGCCGCCAAGAGGTGTTAGATCAAGCTGCGCAGGACATCCGGCAGGCCACCAATGGCGGCAGCGTGTTATCAGTGGCAGGAGATGTCAAAGATCCCAATACAGTGAATCGCATCCTCGAAATGACCCTCGATACATTTGGCCGTGTGGACATCCTGGTGAATAATGCGGGGACGTCCATGGCCAAAGCCTTTGAAGCAGTGAGCGATGAGGACTGGGAAGGCGATTTTGAACTCAAAGTCTGGGGCGCCGTGCGCTTGATCCGGGCCGTGCTGCCGGAAATGCGCAAAGTCGGTGGCGGGCGTATCATCAACGTCACGAACCTGGGCGGGCGCACACCTGGGGCCTCGTCCATGCCGACCTCGATTTCGCGGGCCGCTGGCATTGCCATTACCAAAGGGCTGTCAAAAGATCTCGCTAAGGACAATATCCTGGTCACGACGGTCTGCATCGGGCTCATCAAGAGCGGCCAGCACGAACGGCGCTATGCGCGCTTACAGGCGGAAAACCCCCATTTGAGCACGGACGAATTTTATGCTGGGCTCGCGAAAGGTCGCAGCGTGCCCCTGGGCCGTGTGGGTGAAGCCAGCGAGGCGGGTGATGTCATCGCCTTCCTGGCCTCAGAACGCGCCAGTTATCTCACGGGCATTGCCGTCAACATCGATGGTGGCACTTCCGCGGTGGTCTAACGGCCCGCAGTGGCACGGCAATCAGGGCCAGGCTCCTGTCTACGGCAAAGGCGACGCAGCGCGTGACCCGCGGGCGGCGTGTAGCTGTACGGGTATTGGTGCTGAGGAGCGCCTAGGCGATGTTGGCTTACGCGGCGCTGGGGCGGCAGGATGGGCCATTGACCGGGCTGCCCCGCGTCTCAGCACCCCACACCACAGGCTCGTGGTGGCGACGGCGACGCACTGTGCGTCTACCTGCCATGTATACGCTGTGATATGGTCTTGTACGCAATGCCGCACGGTGGGGCCGTGTGTGCCACCGGCTCGATTGCCTGAACTGGGGCGCTGTCGCACCATGGCGATGCCAATAACGTCTTACGCGTGATGGCCAACGTGCTCCGGCGCTTCCTGGCCCAGGAAGCGCTGGAAACCCACCGCTGCCGTGCGCCCGCGTGTTAGCGTCCCTGGAACTGTGGACGGCGCTTCTCCGCAAAGGCTTTGACACCTTCCTGATAGTCTTGACTATTAAAGCACTGCGCAATCATCTCGTCCAGCATGGCCAGATCGCGCTGCTCAGGTTGACGTAATAATTGATCCACATTGGCCTTGGCCGAGAGCAAGGTTAGGGGGGCATTCTGGGCCATGGTCAGGGCATAATTGCGGGTAAAGGTCTCCAACTCCGCCTTGGGCAGTACCTGGTTGACGAGCCCCATGCGCAGGGCGTCCTGGGCACTAAAATCGGTGCGCGCCGTAAAAAACAGCTCCTTGGTGTATGCTGGACCAATGAGCTTCATGAGTTTTTCCATCCCGTTGTAATGGTAGCCCAGGCCCAACCGGGCGGCAGGAATACCAAAGCGCGCGTCATCCGAGGCCAAACGCATATCACAGGTAATGGCAATGCCCACGCCCCCCCCGATGCAGTAACCGTGAATCATCGCCAACAGCGGTTTGGCGAGGTGCGTCAAACTCTCCTGCCCCCGTGCTGCGATGGCGCTGTACTCGGCTTCGTCCGCCGCGTTACGCCGACGATCTTTGAATTGCGAAATATCGGCGCCCGCCACAAACGCCCGCTCTTCAGCACCGCGCAGGATCACCACCCGAATGGCATCATCGCTCGCGAGATCGGCGACGTACTCCGGCATGAGCTGCCACATTTCCTGACTCACGGCGTTGCGCTTTGCTGGCTGATTGAAGATGATCCAGCCAATCGGGCCATCCTTGCGCAGTAATAACTTGGGTGTCTCACTCATGGCGGTCTCTCTCCTAGCCCCGCACGCAGGACGTCGCGAGGATGATCGTAGGTTGCGTGGTCTATGCCAGGAGGCTTGTAGCATACACGCCACGCAACGGTCAAGCTGGGGCACTGAGCTGACGGTCGGCCCAGATTTTGCTATGCTATGCCCACTGCACTGTTGCATGCCTACCTACTGGGCATGTGGATCTAGCGATACTCCTGGAGGTTCTGCGCCATGCCCACACCCACGCGTCTGCACGGTGTCCTGGCACCCGTGGTCACGCCGTTTCATGCCGACCTGCGTCCTGACCCGGTACGCTTTATCGCCCACTGTCGCTGGCTGCTGTCGCAACACACCGGGTTGGCAGTATTCGGCACCAATAGCGAAGCCAACTCGCAGTCGGTCGATGAGCGCCGCGAGCTGCTGGAAGCCCTCGTCGAGGCGGGACTGGATCCAGGGCGTATGATGCCTGGCACCGGGTGCTGTGCCTTGACCGATACTGTGCGTCTCTCGACCCATGCTGTGCAGCTGGGATGTGCCGGGGTGCTCATGTTACCCCCGTTCTACTACAAAGACGTCACGGACGAGGGACTCTATCGTACGGTCAGCGAGATTATCCAACGCGTTGGGGACGCCCGGCTGCGCATCTATCTCTATCACATCCCGCCCGTCGCGGTGGTGGGGATTTCGCTCGCGCTCATCGAACGTCTCCTCACAGCCTATCCGGGGACCGTGGCGGGGGTGAAGGACAGCTCAGGCAACTGGGACAATACGCGCGCGATGCTCGAGGCCTTTGCCACCTCGGGATTCGAGGTGTTTGTGGGCAGTGAATCTTTCCTCCTGGCGAACATGCGTCACGGTGGCGCTGGCTGTATTTCCGCCACGGCCAACGTCAATCCGGCGGCTATCCATGCCCTCTATGCCTCCTGGCAGGATCCCGCCGCCGAGGTGCAGCAGGCGAAGCTCAACGTCGTACGGGAGGCGTTTGGCAAGAAGTACACCATGATTGCGGCGCTCAAACAGGCCATAGCACATTATGCCGACGATCCGACGTGGGCGACGGTGCGGCCACCGCTCCTGCCGCTGACGGCCGCCCAGCACACGTCGTTTCTCCAAGAGTTGCAACAGCTGGGCTTCACGATGCCGGGCCTCACGTCTGCGGCGCTGGCGACAGCGGGAGCGTAACCCGCCGGGTGGTGGTCCAGGCATGTCCCTCACCCACGCCCATGGCAGACGGTGCTACTCCTCCGTCGGCATGGGCCCAGGGAGCGTCTCTTTCTTACGCACCTCAATCGCCAGGAAGGCGGGACGCATATCTGTCAGCTCCAAGCCTGGTGGTAAGTCGAGATGGCGGGCGGTCAGGGTCATATAATTGAGACCCTCCCGCGCCTGTTCGAGGCTGACACGCAGGCGTACGGAACTGGCACGCAGCGCCGAGAGCGCCAGTTGTGAGCCTCGCAAACGAATGGTGACGTCCGTCGGGATGTCGCCACGCAGCTCGGTGCCACCGGCGATGCGCTGATATTCAATCGGCACGGTCAGTGCCATTTCGGTGCTTTGCTGTCCGGCCACCGCGATCCATAATCCTAGAGCAATACCAAAAGCGAACGCTTTGGCTCCTAGACGGTAGGTGAGACGACGCCAGTACCAGAGCAGAGCGGGCGTATCGTCAGGGATGGTCGGCACGATGTGCTCTAAGCCTTGGCGTAAACGTAAGGGATTGGGAAAACTCTCCAGGATGCCCTGGCGTGCCAAGGCGACGGTACCTTGCTCTTCCGACACGAGGAGACACAGCGCATCACACTGCTCCGTGAGGCCGATCGCGGCACGATGGCGCGCTCCATAGGCCGCTGGGAGACCCGCTGTGGTCGTCATGGGGAGAAAACAGGCAGCCTGTTCGATGCGCGCACCACGGATGATCACGGCCCCATCATGCGTGGGGGCTGGGGGCTGGAAGAGGGCGCGGATTACGGCGCGGCTGATCAGCGCATCGACGTGGACGCCATCGTGGAGGTAGAGGTCGAGCGGGTCCACCTGCGGGAGCACGATGAGCGCCCCAATACGTTCCCGTGCCAGTTCGAAGACCGCCTCAGTCACCTCAGCCAGCGTTTCGCCCGGCAGCGTGGTGCTACGACGCCCCCAGATAAGTTCGAGCAGGCTAAAACGTTCCAGAATTTGTCGGAGCTCGGGCTGAAAGACAATGATGAGAATCAGCCAGATAACGGCCCACATGGACTGAAAAAGCCAGCCGGAAAGAATTAAGCCACTCCAACGCGCCAGGAACGCAATCACGCCAATGACTGCCAGGCCACCTGCCGCCAGTAACGCCCGGCTGCCGCGGACCCAGAGGGAGCACTGGTAGAACAAATACGCGACGAGCAAGACATCGAGCACGCTTTGCCAACGAAAGTAGCGTACATAGCTGAGAATGTCGTACATGCTTGTCGTTCCCAGGCCCCCCAGGATAGTGATGGCCTCTAGAGGCGGATGGTGTCATCTGGCCCTGGCGCCATGCGGTGTGCGCCGCTGCCGTCTAGCAACGTCAGACTGCTTCGAGCCTCTCCCAGGAGCCCATCCACAGGCCCGCGACAAGTCGGATGCATCCGTCCTCGTCGTCGGGGCGACCGGCAGGTCGCCCCGACTGAGAGACACTCTTAGGGCTTATAAATCCCGACAGGAGGCTCTGGCGTACTCCCCAGATGCCCCAGCCATTGCTTATACAGAGCGGCCCATTCCCCGCGTTGTTTGATCTCCCGCAGGACGCCGTTCACGAAGGCGGTGAATGCTGGATGCTGTTTGGCCACCGCGATGCCGTAGGGCTCGTGTGTGAAGGGAGCCCCCACAATTTTGGCATAGGGATCTTGCGTCGCGAGCCCGGCTAAAATGACATCATCACTCACGATGGCATCGACTTCGTCCTTGCGCAAGGCGACGAGGCAATCCGTGTACTGTGCCATGGTCACCAGCGTTGCGTGCGGATTCACCTGTGGCACCACGTCCGCGCCTGTGGACCCTTGCACCACGCAGAGGCGTTGGCCACTGAGATCCTGGATACCGTTTGCCTGGCTATCACGGCGCACCAGCACCCGCTGTCCCGCGTCGAAATACACCTCAGAAAAATCGACTTCCTCTTGACGTTTCGCCGTAATGGTCATGGTCGCCACCACCATATCGACCTGCCCCGACACCACCAGGGGAATACGCTGCGCCGAGGTCAGCGTCACGAACTGCACGCGGTCAGCATCGCCAAAAATAGCTTTGGCGACACGCTTGGCAATGTCAATATCAAAGCCGACCAGCGTATTGTCGCGCAGTGGATCCGCAAACCCAAAGAGTTTGAGCTCACTATACGTCCCCACCAGGAGACGTCCACGCTCCTGGATGGTCCGCATATAGGAGCCGGCGGGCATACGGCCGGGGGGCGGCATCTCGGCGGGCGGGCGAAAACTGGCCCGTATGGCGGCCGCCACAGGCCGCGTCTCGGGTACGGCGACCGGCGGATACGCACTACGGAGCGCCGCCGTGGATGGTGCGGACGTGGTGGTAGCAGGCAATGGTTGACTCTGCACGGGAACGATCCCCAGGGTCGTCACCATGAGCAGCAGGCTGCAAAGCGTCACGCTACAGAGGCGCCAGGTCGGCATACCCTTCTCCCTCTACGCGGCACACCGCGCGCTTTACCGAAACTCCGCAATGCGGGGCCACAAGCCCCAGACTGTACACAGCACCACGAGGAGGAGGAGCGCCGGCGCGGCCATATCGAGGCCCCTAAACACGCCAGAGGCTTGGGCTACCGCTGTGTCAAAGCCGCGCATATTCAGTGCCAAGGTCCGGCTGATGGCCTTATCAAGATGCTGAAACGCCCAGTTGCTCTGCCCCGGCTTCGTCCCCACGCAGAGCTCCACCGCGTCCCAGTGTCGTCCCTCACTCTCCGACGTGCGGATGAGGCTATCGAGTGCCATATAATGCACATACCATACCAGGATTTCGGTGGCGCTTGTGCCCTCACCAGGCAAGGTAATGTTGGCGAGGGCATTCCCCAGAAAACCCGTCACGGTCTTTTTCCGGGTGATGGCTTCTTCCGCCAATCGCCGGGCCACCAGGGTATGTGCCGTAGTCGTCTGCCCATCGGCACGGAGCTGCTGGCCCTCGGACGCCTTCCAGCCACCCTCCACCAGTGCGGTGGTCACTGCCGGGTCGAGTATGTGTTGCGCACTCTCCTGAAAACGCTGTACATACGACTGCCCCGCCCCAGGAGCCAGCAACCACAGCGATTCCGCCGCATTGGCCTGGTTGGCCTCGGCGTGCAGCCGCAGCAAGGCATACACGCTGTCGAAGGTGTCCTGTTTTGCCGTGCGTAGATGCATCTGAGAGGTGCCAAGCGCCCAAGCCGTGTAGGCCGCGAGACACAGTGTCAGACCACTGGCACTGAGGAGTCCGAGATTGTAGCGTCGCCGAAAGATGCGACGGACATACCGCTGCTGCCAGCCTAACCCCAGACCCAACGCCAGACCCAGGAGGAGGACGATGGCTATGGTCCTCCAGGCCTGGCCCGTACGGGTGGTATATTGCGCCTCTAAGTGCCGCTGGTTGACGTCATCTAAGCGTTGCGCCGCTGGCATGAGTTTAGTAGACATAATATTATCAGACCGGCGCAAAAAGGCGACACCCACCGGATTGCCATGGCGGATTTCCGTCCGCGCTTCTTCGATCAAACCCGTGTAGACGACCAGTTGCTGCTGCATCTCGACGATGGGCTGGAACTCCTCAGGATAGGTAAGGTTCCTGGCAACCGTGACCAACGCGGTGGCGACGTGCTCTAAGTCAGCCGTATAGGCCTGACGGGCTGTGGTGCTCCCCAGACCACCGGCGAGCAAGTCATTGGCCGCTTCGGCATGCAGATCCGCCAAGCGCGCCCGGATCTGCTGCGCCGCGAAGATCGACGGGGCGGCGTCCTGGCCAATGGTCCGAACGCCCTGCCGGGCGTGATGTACCCCGGAGGTGATCACATACCACAGCAGGAGGGCACCCCCCGCCGTCACGACGCAAACGGCCAGGAGGCGAGACGGCACGGTGGCATAGCGGGCCAGACGCTGGGGCACTGCGGGGGTTCCTGTCATGGACATCGGCCTACTGCGCCAGGATGTCAATGCGTGTCCACGCGCCGAGCACCAGCACATCGCCGGGCTTGAGAGGGGTCAGTTTCCCCTGGATTGGGTGGCCATTCAGTACCGTACCTCCCGCCGAGCCCGTATCCAGAATGGCATAGGAGCCGTCCTCTTGTTGCAAGAGCCGCGCATGCTGGCGCGATACCCCTGGATCCGTGCCGATCACAATGTGCGGTTGCACCGGGTTTTGACTCGAGGCCCGTCCAATCAGCATCTCCGCTGCGGTGAGGGCCACGGTGACGGCGGGCTCATGCTCTGGGAAGGCGAGTTCTTGACGGTCTCGGTCATGGAGGCTCTCGTAAAGCTGTCTGTCACAAAAAATGATGGCTTTGAGTGGCACCACGGTGGAGGACACCCGCGTGCCCTTGGTCGACGGGGCTGACGGCGTGCGGGGGGCCGACGACACACCGTTGACCTGCGGCATGGCTACCCCCGTAATGTCAAGAGTGCCCGGTTGTAATAAGCGAAAATTAAAACCACAGAGTTTACAGAATGGGCCAAGCGTTTGTCGTACCGCCCCACAGCCACCCTGCCTTTCTGGACAGGTGCGCATCTCAGGAGACCATTCCGCCTGCCTATGAGTGGCGGATGGCCCGCTGGGTGAGGACGCTGTCGGGACGTGCTCGTCTCCCAACAGGGGGAGCGTTGCCGCCTCCACCGCGTGTGCCTCGACGCGCGCTCCACAGTCATCGCAAAAGTGTACTGACTCGGAGAGTGTGCCACATTGGGAACAAATGACCGCCATCGCGTAGGTACTCCCTGCCACAGAATCTAGGCTATCGACGTGCCCCGAAGCGTTTGGTCACAGTCGAACGTGCATCAAAATCGTCAAGATCTATTTTCGTTACTTGGCGCTGCACGCGAATGGTCCGGGTGCCACCCTCTTCGTGCACCTCGACCCCGATGCGCTTGAGCGCGCGCGTGGTTTCCTCCACCTCGGCGCTATTGCCGTGCTGGAGGGCAGCATCCATCACCCGCTGAAAATGGCGTGTGGCCCCCTCGTAATCCCCCTGGCGCAGGGCCTCAATGGCGTGTTGTCGGGCTTGCACGACCTCGACTTGCCCGGTGGCATGCGCGACGCGCACATCAAAACGGGCCGAACGCAGGGCGTCATCGGTCCACGCCATCACCACCGGGGTGCCCTCCACTACCTGCTCCACGCCACCTGCGTGCCAGCGCAGGCTCGGGACGGCGAGCTGCATTTCTCGGCCCACGGCGGTCATCGACGCCAAAGCCTCTTCACGACCGGGCAGCGGGATCACTTCCAGCGTCAGTAAATAGTCGCGGCTTTCCCCAGGCGCCCACGGGGCGGTACGGAACAGCCAGGTGCGTCCATCCGTCGCCAGCTCGCCAGCGAGGTCGAGCTTCTGCGGCACGGTCTCCGTGAGCGTCACGATCTTGGCAGTGCGCGGAGTACGTAACGCCAGGTGGACGTGGCCAAGGGTCTTTTCCTGCGCTATACGGATCGTGACACGAAATTCCTCCGCCAAATCTGCCGCGTTCCGAATCACTTTGACCTGGCCCAGCAGCGGCGTGGCCACATGGGTGCGCATGTAATCCACATGCGCCCCATCCCCGACAATCCGCACCTCGCACTGGAAGGTGCCGGTGGCGCGTGTCACTTCGCGGACCAGATCCTCGGTACTCGACTCATTCTTGCCGTCGGTCAGGAAGAGGCAGTGAATCAGACTCTGCGGACGACTGAGCGCTATCTGCTGGGCGAGGGCGACCGCAGCGGCCATGACCGTGCCGCCGCCTTCCTGGAGATCCTGGATAGCGGCGTGGGCCCGCTGCTTGTTCTCCGGGGTGGCGCGTACGACGTCCGGGGCGTGCGGCTCGCGCTGTGAGCTCCGTGGAAAGAGGCGCCGCGCTCCACTGCTGAAGGTGCAGAGCGCAAATTCCGTGTCCTCGGGGAGCACATCCACCGCGGCCTGCATGGCGTGCCGGAGGGCGATAATTTTTGGCCCCGCCATCGAGCCACTCGTATCACCCATAATCAATGACACGCGTGGCGCCGTCGTCCCTGTGGCGTGCTCCGAGGTATTCGTCAGCTCAAGCACCGCGGTCATGCGGGTTCTGCCCTCTTCCACGTAGGATTGCTGATGTGTCGTGATGACGAAGGCCATCATGCTGCCTTTCTTCAGTTGGGTGCATCAGACAGGAACACACACGCCGTCACGTTATCGATCGCCCCTTTCGTATAGGCAAACTCGACGAGCTTGCGGGCCATTGTGGGGGCATCTGCACCAGCGAATTGCCTGACCACGTCGGCCATGTCTGACGGGGTATCACCGTAGATATGCAGCCCGTCGGAGCAGATCAACACGATGTCTCCAGGGAACAGCGGATATTCGCTGATTGCTGGTATGACCTTCTCTGCGGGCCCTTCCTCTTCGCCAAGGGAACGCACCAGGGCACGCGAGAGCCGCAGACGCCGCGCCGTCTCAATGGCCGCGTCACGCGGCGTCCCCCGCGCTATCTCGGCATTGATCCAGGAGTGATCGACCACCAAGCATTCGGCTTCAGACGGCGTGAAGCAATAAATCCGGCTGTCACCAATCCATGCATAATAGAGGATATTATGATACATAACCGCCATCACGATGGTCGTATGCGGTGCTTGATCCCGCAGGGTGTAGGGCATGCTCTGCGGGGTCCAGGGCACGGCGAGCACAGCGCGCTGTGCCACCTGCGTCGCCAGGACGAGCGCGGCACGGGGCGGCAGCTCTAGCGTGAGGGCGTGGATCAGGGTCTGCTGGGCCGCCTGGACGGCCGCTTGCGAGGCCGCGGCACCCGCACTGGAACTCGACACCCCATCACAGACCACCGCGATATACGCTGGAACGCCTCGGACTTCGCAGACGGATAAGGCATGGGCGTCCTGATTCTCCACATGACGTAAACCGCGGTCGCACACGCTGGCAAAGCTGGCACTGATGACGATTTCCTGATGATCCTCGGGAGCGGCCCCGCGCCGCATGCCACAGTCTCGACAGAAACCATGGGCATCGCACGTGGTGGCGTCGGCTCCGCAGGGACAGCCCGGGCGCGCGGCGGCTGGCGCCGTGCTGCCCAGGCGCGCGAACCCTGTGGCAGCGACAGGCGCTCCGCACTGCCCACAGAAACGCCCTGGCACTGGACTCTGACACTGCGGACATTCCACGCTACGTCTCCTTAGAGAAGGATCCTTCCCTCTCTCGTCGCACTCCTGTGCCCCGCGTCCACTGTTGCCCAATACCGCCATGCTCTCCGACCCCCTCGATGTGTATTGCGGACATCCCCTGGCAGTCCCACCCCTGCGCAGGTCGTGCCCGCGAGGCATACCTGACGCCAATGGACCTGGAGGGTGCGCCCGTTGCGTGTCCCCCGCCGCTCCCTTACAGCAGCGTCAGAGGCCGCTGGCGATTCGCCTCCAACACCAGTTGATAATGCTGCCCCGGATCGCGCCGCTGCACGGCGGTCGCGGCACGACGCAGCGCGTGTTCCGCGGCCAGACGCAGGGCCCTGGCCTCCAGGGGTATCCCAAAGAGCCTGACCTTGGGATCCGCGGCAAACGCCTTGTGCTCCAAGCGCTGCGCGGCAGCGATGAGCACATCAGCCTGCACGCGGTGGCACTCATAGCCTTCCTGCGGCAGGGCCTCTAGTGCCTGCGCCGCTTCGCGTAAGGTGTCCACTTGTGGATCGAGGCGGATGAGTGTGCGTGCCAGGGCGATCTGTGCTGCAGTGTAGGCAATCGAACTGGGGGGAACGCGCTGGTAAGCCACGACCGCCCCGTCGCGCTCCTTCAGCCCTTCCAGGAGGCGCGCCAGACCAAAGGCCGCCGATGGGGCGGCGGCATCGCATAGTGACACCACATTGTAGAGGGTCATGGCCGAGGTCCGATCCCCGTCTTGTTCCGCCGCATAGGCCAGCGCCAGCTTGGGGCTGAGCTCGCCAGGCATATCCCCATAAATCGTTTCGGCTAACTCGCGCGCTAACTTGAAGTCCCCGCGTGCCATGTGCATGAGCATGCGGCACCACAGCACCCGCCACTCAAACGGATTCGCATTGGCCACAGTGGTGAGGTGTTGCTCTGCCTCGGCATATTGACGCAGATCAATCAGGACACGCGCCATGCGCAGGGCGACTTCAGGCGATTGGGGATATTGGATCAAGACAGAGCGGAGAAGATCCACGTGGCGCTCGGGATCGGGCTCCGTGATGGTCAGGAGCAGCCCTGCCGCCCGATCTCGCATATCCATTTTCAGGGCCGGGAGCGTGCGATAGCTCGGCGCCGTCGCACCGGTAAATATCTCCACATGGAACCACGGACTGTCAACCTGCATCGGCTGCTGGCGCTCCAGGCAGACGACTTCCCGCATGACCCCGACCATGTGCGCGGCCATCTCTTGGATATTTTGAAAACGCTCCGCCGGATGCCGTCGGGTGCCTTTGAGCAAGAGCCGGTAAAACGAGGGATAGTGCTGAAACAGCGGCTCCTCTTCTGGTGTAGGCAGATCGTAGAGGTATGGCTCCTGCTGATACTTGAAATCCACCGTCAACACGGCCAGGGTGCGCATGATGGTGTGATAATCGGACACCTCACTAAACCCTGCCGGTTCGTCAAAACAATTGTGACCTGTGGTCAGGTCGACCGGGACAGTTTCCAGCGGATTATAGCCGGTGGTAAAGATCAGGTCACCGTCCTGGCGCTGCTGGGACACCACGGCTCCCAGATCGATGAGCACGACATCGTCCCCCATGGCCATAATGTTATCGATCTTACAATCGCGATAGACCAGGCCGCGCTGATGCAGATACTGGAAGGCATTGAGAATGCGATGCATATAGGCGAGCGCCACGGGCACCGGCAGGGGGCCGAGCCCGGCTTCAAAGCGCTCCCGACGGAGCGTCTTCAGCGTGCACCCGCCGATGTATTGCATCACCAGGTAGCTCACGCCGTGATGTTCCACGAAATTGTAAATTTTCACAATGTTGGGATGATCCAACCCCGCCAGATGGCGTTTTTCTTCCACGGCGGCCCGCATGGCCACGGGATCGCTCGCATTGGCCACCCCTTTGAGCACCACGTAGCGCCCGACACGCAGATCCCAGGCCACATAGATGATCCCAAAGCCGCCACGCGCTAAGTAGCCTTTGATGGCATACTGCTGGTCGATCACGTCCCCCGATTGCAGCTCCGGGACGAAGCGGTAGGGTGTGCCACACCACTCGCAAAAGCCACGATCCTCCTGGAGTTTGACGGGCACGTGGTAGGGCTCGCCCGTCGTGGGGTCGGGGTCGGGGCGCTGCGGATCCAGGGGGGTCTGCGGATCGCCGAGACAAGCGTCGTGCGTACAATAGCGCGCCGAGACGGGGATCGAGACCTGTTCACGGCTCTTGAGATTGAGCAGGGGATCCACCGGCGCCTGCGGGGCCACCTCGACCAGGTTGCACCCGAGAACCGCCAGCGAGACGCTTTGGCTGCCAGCCCGACGGTGCGTATTGGGGTGGTGCAGACGCAGACCGCCATTGTGCTCAAAGACGGAACGTGTCGCGTTCGTCCGCACGTGCATGGATTCCAGACGTTTCGCCACGGCTGTTGCACGCTGCGAGGCCCGGCCACTGCCCATACTGGCCGACTGCGAGACGGTCTGGAGGCGTGGTATGGCGGGAGGGGCCGACAACGGCGTGGCGGGCACCGTGGCCTGGCTGCCAGGCTCCACGAGCGACTGTCCCCGTGGGGCCTGGCCACAATCTGCACAGGTGATCCGGCCCTGGTGTGCTTCCAGCGGGCCACCACAAAAGGTACAGACGGGCATGGGTGCTGCTGCGGTCATTGGACCTCCTGTCGCTGTCGGGCGCCGTGCCCCGACACGTGCAGGACGCTCAGCCGCTGGGCATACGCCGCAACCAGTTGTTCCGCGGCCATGAGATCGGACGGACGGGCATACAATATGGCGCGCGCCCGCTGACTGAGCGCCGCCAGGTCAGGATGCTCGATCAGCTGATAGGCCTGCGCTTTCGTTTCCCACGCCCCGAGGAGATCCCGGAGATCGGCACGTCGTGCCAGAGGCGCCTGGTTCGCGGTGAGCAGTGCGGCGAGGTGCTGCCAATGGCTCTCCGCCTGCTGCTGCCAGATGGCCAGGGCTTTGACCGCCGGACGCCATTGTCCCGTGGCCGCAGCGTCCTGGATGTGCGCCAGGCGCGTCTGCAGCTCCGCCTGTTGCGTCGTCTCGGCGAGCGCGCCGACGCCCTGCGGCTGGACGACCTTCCGATGGACCTCGTCCCACGTCTCCTGGACGCTACAGCTCAGAAGGCAGAGCTGTTCCAGCGTCTGCCGTGCTGCGGCGAGCTGTTCTGGAAACGTCGCCCGCTGCTGTTGGAGGGCCTCCAGATGCTCCTGCGTCTGCGTGATCGCCTGCGCGAGCGCTTCGCCCTCGCTGTGTGAGACACTGAGGGGGTCGTTGAGCACGGCGCTCCGCCACACGGCGAGGCGTTGTTGGGTAGCGCGGAGGGTAGGAGGCGTCTCCCCGAGGATGTCATGCGCCAGGCGCGTCAGGTGCTCCACAGTGGTCTCCAGGGTCTGCAGGCGCCCGGTCCAGCGCTGCCACACCGCGTCAATCTCGGCAATGAGACCGTTGAGCAGCGCAAACGCCGCTTCCATGAGGCGAAACAGGGTATCTGGGCTGATCGTCTGCGCCGTCTCGGCAGCATCCGCCAGACGACGCTGGGCCAGAGGCGTCTGGACCGTGGGCAACTGGATAGACGGGGTGGTCAGCAAGCGATCAATCTCCCGTGCCACCTGCTGGACGTCCATCTCCCCCTGCAACCAGCGCTGCGGCAGTGCTAAACGCTCCCAGGCCTGATACGCCTCGTAATGCTGTTGGGCCTGCGCAATGACGTCTTCTACCAGCTGGTGCAAGCCCCATAACTCATCGAAGGCCCGCACTGCCGGGAGCAACTTAGCGCGGGTCTGCCCCTGTAGCCCGGTCTGTAACCCGTGCGGTGTCCCGGGGGATGGATCACGGACCATGGTATAGGTAAAATCATTGGTCAGATCAAGCATGTTGCGTGTCGCGTTGGCGATACGACGCTGCCAGGTGTCCAAGGCCTGCTTCTGGGACGTCAGTACCATGCAAACTCTCCCTGCTGTGACCTGGAAACCATAGAAACAGGCATGCCATGCACGCCGTGGGGATGCCGCTATTATACGCGACTTTGCCCTGTGGCGGGGACTGGATGTGCCGCGTCCCCATCGTCTGCTGGGGGATGCAACGCGTCATACACCGCCCGCGCCACTGCCGGTGATATGCCGGGCGCGGCGCTTAACGCCTCGTATGAGGCGGCGCGCACCTGCCGCAGACTACCAAAGTGTGTGAGCAATTGCGTCTTGCGTTGCACGCCGACCCCTGGCACGTCTTCCAGGGCTGAATGCAGTTGCTGGCGCTGACGCAGGGTCTTGTGATACGTGACGGCAAAACGATGTGCCTCGTCGCGCACTCGTTGCAGCAAAAACAGGGCTGGCGAGTTGACCGGGAACAGCACCGCGTTCTTGCGCTGCGGCCGATACAACTTCTCGTCACTGTAGCGGCGGGCGCCCGTCTCCTGGTCCACGTGCAGACGGCTCTTGGCAATCCCTACCACTTCCAGCTCGGTAATGCCGAGCTCATCCAACACCCGCAGGGCCATACTGAGCTGGCCCTTGCCGCCATCCACCATCAGCAGGTCAGGCAAATCATCCTCGGCCAGGGCCCGCCGGTAGCGCCGGCGCAGCACTTCGAGCATCATCCCATAGTCATTGGGGCCGTCCAGGGTCTGAATCCGGTAACGCCGATACCGCTGCGTGTCGGGCTGGCCGGCCTGGAAACACACCATCGAGCCCACTGCCAGCATGCCACTGATGTTGGAGATGTCAAAGCACTCGATACGTTGCGGTGGGGTGCGCAGGTGCAGCTTGTGCTGCAATTCCTCCATGGCGCGCTGCTGTTGTTCCTCGGTATCTTGTTCTTTCTGGTACGACAAGGCAGCATTCTTCATGGCCATTTGCACCAGATGATGCTTGTCGCCCTTTTGCGGCACCAGCACCGCCACCTGGCGGCCTTTTTTCTCCGTCAGCAGCTCGGCCAGCGCCTCGGCATCCTCCAGGGTGCACGGCAGTAAGACTTCACGCGGGATGTACGGATTATCGGCATAATACTGATTCAGGAATGAGCTCAGCACTTCCGGCTCTGGCGCCAGTTGCCGCGGGAAGGTATAGGAGCGCCCGCCGACGAGCTGGCCGTTGCGCACATTGAGGGTCTGGATCTGCACGGTATCGCCGACGCGATGGTAGCCAAAGATATCCTCATCGCGCTGCTTCATGGACGTCATGTGCTGTTTGCCCATGGTCTCTTGCAAGGCTTGCAGGCGTTTATAGAGGCGTCCCGCCTCTTCAAACTGCAGCGCGTCGGATGCCGTGGCAATCTCGGCCTTTAGGGTTTTGACGAGCTCATCACTACGCCCTTGCAAATGCAGCACCACCTGGCGCACCAGAGCCGCATAGCCATCGGGCGTGATATAGCCCGGCACGCAGGGGGCCGTACACTGGCCGATCTCGTGGTACAGACAGGGACGCGTGCGGCTGTGGAACACGGCATCGGTGCAGGAGCGCAGGGGAAAGGCGCGATACAGCAGTCGCAGGGTCTCGCGCACCGCCTGGCTGGAGGCATAGGGGCCGAAATACAGGGCGTTGTCTTTGCCCGGACGGCGTACGATAGTCAGGCGGGGATAGGCTTCCCTGGGATCGAGCCGCAGGTGCACGTGGGTCTTGTCGTCGCGCAAGTTGATGTTGAAGCGCGGCTTGTGCTTTTTGATCAACGTGTTTTCGAGGATGAGGGCGTCTTTTTCGGTGTCTGTGGCGAGAAAGTCAATATCGACCACGGACGGTAGGCCGAGGCGGATATGGTAGCGCGGGTCGCCGGTCTGCGAATAATACTGCCGCACGCGGGTGCGCAGGTTCTTGGCTTTGCCAACGTAGACAATACGCCCCCCAGCCTCCTTCATGAGATACACACCAGGGGTGCGCGGAAAACGCTCGATTTGCTCGCGGACGTCCATGCGCGGGCTCCCTCTCATGCCAACACTCGCCCTTTAGTCGATCTCCAGCAGCGCGTTCACACCCCGGTGGAAGGTCGGCGCGCCGCCAGGAACCATGGTGGCTTCCAGCACTTCAAACAGTTCTTCCTTGGTGGCGCCCAGACGTATGGCGCGCTGCATGTGGGCCACCAGGACCTCGCGCTCCGCTCCCCGAAAGGCCAGGAGGGCGATGGCGACGAATTCGCGCACTTTCGCCGAGACGTGACGCCCCTCGCCCAGGGCCAGTTCGTAGAGGCGATTATAGGCCTCGGTGAAGTCGGGGTCGGTGCGGGCCGCCAGCTCCCACTCCGGGTAAATGTACCCACGGGCGGCTTGCATACGGGCGATTAACTGATCGGACTGCGTGGCGCGGTCGTCGTGGCTCATAGCTGCTCCTCGGATGCTGGGGGTCTCGACGCTCAAGAGGACTGGCAGGCCAGCTCCTCATGTCGGTCGTAGTCTAGCATATTGCTGGGGCTAGACGTCAGGAAGATCCCCCACACCCCAACGCGGACCCTCCGCGCACCGTATCCGACACGTGATGCTGGAAGACGGCGCAGATTGGCAGTGCGAAGATGGTACACACGAAGAGACCAGGCGATAGGACGCGCCTTGTCATCCCTCCAGCTTGGTATATTCTGCCTCAATGACCATCTCGTCACCGTCTCTCTCGTCAGCCAAGGCCTTGTCGTCCCACGCGTCCATACCTTCCAGCGGCAGGAGGTAGTGGAAGCCATCCGGGCCACAGCGCTTGGTGAGCGTCTGGAGGACGTTGTGCACCCGTTGCGGCGTGTCATAGGGGCCGGCAACGTAGAAGGGCTGCCCGTCCTTCCCAAACGTCAAGGTAGTAGGGCATGCCGTCGCGTCAATATCCGCCAAAATCGTGCGACTCAGCTGATAATCAGGATGCGGACTGAAGCCGAGATCGCGCGCATACGCCTCCGCCGCTTCCACGAGTTTGCGGGCGTACTCGGGAGCAATGGGTAGCAACGTCTCGTGGGCCATCATGTGCTCGAGGCGCCAGGAGTACTCCTCCCGCGGGGCCACCAGGAAATCGGCGTTCTTGACGCCCAGGCAGAACACATCGAGGAGAAAAAACGCGGCGCCCATACGACCGTTGGGCAACTCGCGGCTCACCACCACCGTGCCAATACCCATCTCGAACAGGTCCCGCCCCATCAGGCACTCGTGCAGCGGGGCCACCGCCGCGACACGCATCAGGCGTGCCGCATTCATCCCACCCGGAGCCTCCACCCCCGGCCGCTTGGTGGCGAGGGTGGCTTTGCGTTTGGCGACTTTACGCGCATGTTGTTTCTGCCGTTTGCGTGGATCCGCTGCCATGCTGTTCTCCTTGCATCGTGGGCACTGGGGTCAGTATGCAGGCATTGTAGTTGTAGGCGAAAGGAGGACAGCTGTCAACCACTGGACACTCCTGTCCTGTGTAGCGCCACAGCCGTGCGGCGACGCCTCAGACCAGCGCGGTGGTGTAACGTCTACGCCACCGCGCAACGCGGGCGACAGGGGCGAGTCCAGCAGCATGGAATGCCCGCCCCATCATCTTTGCGCCCCATCATCCGCGACACACCATGGACACACGCCACAAACCGTGTACAATTCGCCCCTGTAAGAGACGCATCCCGACGACAACACCGCGACCCGCAGTGCCGCGCTGCTTCCGACGCGCCACTGTCGGTCGTTTGCACCATGGAGAGAACATGCCTATGGATGCTTTACATCTCAGCGGCCACACGGCCCTGGTGCTGGGCATTGCGAACCGCTGGTCCATCGCTTATGCCATTGCTCAGTTGCTCCAGGAACACGGCGTGCGCCTAGCCGTAGCCTATCAGAACGAGCGCATTGGCGCGGAAGTCCGCAAGCTCACCAGCGACTGGTCGGATGTCCTGTACCTACCCTGCGAGCTGACCGATGACGCCCAGATTGATGCCACATTCGCCCAGATCCAGGCACAATTTGGCCAGCTCAACCACCTCATCCACTGCATCGCCTTTGCCGACCGGGCCGAGTTGCAGGGTGAGTTCCGCAAGATGTCGCGCGCCGGTTTTCATACCGCCATGGACATCAGCGCCTACTCCCTGGTGGCGGTGGCGCAGCGCGCCGCACCACTGATGCCCGCCGCACAGAGTAGCATGCTGACCCTGACGTACATGGCCAGCGAGCGCGTGGTGCCCAATTATAACGTCATGGCCCTGGCTAAGGCCGCGCTCGAGAACAGCGTACGCTATCTGGCCAACGACCTCGGGCCGCTGGGCATTCGCGTCAACGCCATTTCCGCCGGGCCGGTGAAAACCGCCTCGGCCCGGGCCATCACCGGCTTTACCGACATGCTCAAGCAGAATGCCGAACGGGCGCCGCTGCGCCGCAATATCACCGTCGAAGAAGTCGGCAAGACCGCCCTATACTTGTGTAGCGATCTGGCCAGCGGCGTCACTGGCACCGTGCAGTTTGTCGATGCTGGGTATCATATTTTGGGCCTGTGATGGGCTACCTAGAGGAGTGCGGAGCCATGGAGCCTGGAAAAGCCTTCCATGTCGTCGTCGTCGGCGCCGGGATCGTCGGTGCCTCGATTGCCTATCATTTGACGCAGCGCCACGCCGCGGTCACCGTCCTGGAACGCCACCAGCCAGGCACCGGGGCATCGAGTCACTCGTTTGCCTGGCTCAACGCCTTTGGCAAGGAGCCATATGGCTATCACGAGCTCAATCGACGCTCCATGGACATCTGGCATCGTTTTGCCCGCGACATCCAACTCGGCGAGGGCGTGCACTGGGGCGGAGAGATGCGCTGGGTGCATACCGAGGCCGACGCCGCGGCCTTGCGGCAGCGTATCCAACAGTTACAATCCTGGGGCTATCCGAATCGCCTGATCAGCGTCGACGAACTGCAACGCCTGGAGCCGGGCATCGTCACTGGCGAGGTGCGCGCCGCCTCCCTGGGTCCGATCGATGGCCACGTCGAAGCCCACAAAGTGATTGCCGCCTGTCTGCGGCGGGCCCAGGCCCGCGGCGCCGTGGTGCATACCGAGACTGCCGTCCAGGGTCTACGCTTGCAGCACAACGGCAGTACGGCACGGCGCGTGCATGCCGTCCAGACCACGCAGGGCGAGATCCTCTGCGATGCCGTGGTGCTGGCCGCCGGGACCGAGACCACCGCCCTGGCGGCTATGGCGGGGCTACACATCCCGCAGGAAGACAGCCCCGGCGTGGTGGTACGCACCGATCCACGGCCACGGCTGTTACAATCGGTGTCCGTACTGTACATGCCGCCCATTGACGCGACCCGGCCTGATATCCACCTGCGCCAACTGGCCGATGGCAGCGTGCAAATCGGCGAGGGCTCGCAGGAAAGCCTGGCGCGTGATGACTCGCAGGCCCACGCCGATGCGCTCTTGACCCGGGCTACGCACTACCTGCCGGCCCTGGCGGGAGCGCGGGCCATCCCAGTGCCGGTGGGCTATCGCCCTATGCCGCACGACGGCTTCCCGGTGTTGGGCTTTCCTGAACCCGTGCCGAATCTGTATCTGGCGCTGATGCACAGTGGGGTGACCCTGGCGCCGCTGGTAGGCGAACTGGCGGCGATGGAGATTGTCGATGGCGCCCGGGTGCAGAGCCTGGCAGCCTATCGCCCCGAACGCTTTTTGTGAGGCCACGGCGCCCCGCGCCGACGTTGGCCACGGGGCTGGCCAGGCGCCCGGTCGAGAGTGGGGGTGGTCTGTGCGTTGCCTCTGGGGTATACCGCGTGCTACCGGCTGCCGTTGGTGATGCCGTCACACCCAGAGCCACTGCGGCTCTCTCTTATGGTAGCGGCCCAGAGTGCCCGCCTGTGAGCCCCGCAAGGAAACCCGTCACGCGTGGCGTCCCTGGTGGCACCGCCGGATGCGCTTGCAGCAAGTATTCTGTGCCGAGAATCGCTCTCGTGGTCTCCCACGGCACATTATCAAAAGCCCATTCCGCATCCATTTGCGTCTGGTGGCAGCGCATACTGGCGAGTTTTTGCTCCAGATACGGCGTGACATCAAGCTGGATATGGATCGCCTCCAATGGTGTCCCCAGCGGACGCGCGGCGTCATCCTCCGGGAGCGGCACAGTGAGACCAGCCTGGCGCAGTAGCGTAGCGCGGTGCAGACGATAGCCAGACAAGCGGGTCACATACCACAAGCGCTGCGGGGTATACGGCCCCAAGCCACTATGCGCGTGCTCGGGAAACACTGCCGGGTCGCCCGCCAGGTGTACCGCCGCCGTGGTATGGCGGCAGATGGCCTTGTGGTCTTTGTGGCCCGACATGCCATCCGGCCCGAAGGTCAGCACCATGTGCGGCTGCCAGCGCCGTATTTCCTCAACCAGGCGCTGCACCACCTCTAGGGCTGGTGCCTGCACAAAGGCCTCAGGATGATACTGTGCCGGCGCATCCCCCCAGCCGGAGTCGCGATAGCCCAGCATGATGGGCTCTGCCACCCTCAGCGCCTGGCACGAGCGCCGCAGTTCTGCGTAGCGCACCTTGGCCAACGTTTCCGGCGTGGCTGACCCCGGTTGGCGAATATCTCCTTCTTCGCCACAGGTGGCACAGAGCAGACGCACCTGCACTCCCCGTGCCGTGCTGGCGGCCAGTACCCCGGAGGCCGCAAAGGCCTCGTCATCGGGATGGGCAAAGCAGGCCAGCATGCGTAACTGACTCATAGACAACTTTCTCCTCACATGGCGAGTGATGACCTGGATAGCGACGCGGCAAGTGTACCATAGAATCGCCTGCTGACGGGTCCGTCACCGGCGATATGGCGTAACGCTTCAGGGTCTGGCTCCTGGGCCTGTTCTACCGGATCTCGCGTGCAGTGCTCTAGCGAGAACGCTGCGCGTTGAGCTGGAGGTTTCGGCGCACGACGCAGGAGCGACACCGTAGACGTCATGGTCGGTCTTGTGCGATTTCCGCCAGGGCCTGCTCGAATGGTAGGACCGCATCTCCGGAAGTTTGTGCGGCGTACTGGGCCGCTGCGCTCCTTTGCGGCTGCTGTGAAACGATCACAAGGTGTAGATCCCTCGGCGTCTACTGTGCTGGCAACGTGGTATCCTCCCGGGCACGGTACGGCATAGGAACGCTTGGGCCGTGTTGGCGGTGGCCCTCAGTATAGGTGAGGCGCTTGTGCCGCAGTTTGGGGGCGCGGTGTGCGCCGATGAGCGAGTGACTTTCAATGTTGCACGCCGCGCCTGACGGAGGCCTGCTGTCTGGTGACCGGCATAAAGGAATCTGACCCCATTTTGCTTCAGGGGTTTTATAGTGACTGTGCACTGATTCCGAACACGCACTCCGATGCCAGTTTGTTCGGTGTTGCCCCACATCCAGCGAGGCAGAATCGGCCTACGAATTGGAGGTGTGGCAGACGGTAGATGCGCCCGTCGTATTGCCGACAGGGAGCGTAGCGAGGTGTCCTCGTCTTGCCGTGCTAACAATCTGTCGTGTTGCCTGGCCATAGGCTTCTCGGCCTCACGGCCAGGCCAGTCTCACGGGACGTCCATTGAGAAAGGCCATAGTATGGAACGACTTCTCGCCGCGTGTGCGCGACTGGTGCAGCAGTACACACGCCTAGCGCTCCCGGTGACGACGGCGCTCCGGCCCGGGCTCAGCCAGGACGGCCTCACGGCCCAGTGCCGCGGTTTTCCCGGGCAGATACCCGAGGACGTGTTGGCGTTCTATCGCTGGCACAACGGCAGTGGGAATCAGGAGGTGTTCCCGAACGCCCGCTTTCTCGCGCTGGAGGAGGCGCTGGCGACCTATCACCGCCTGATGCAGTCTGCGACACAGAGGCGCCCACGCCGGCAGAGGACTCCCGTCGCCTTCTGGGAACCGCAGTGGCTGCCCCTCTTCGGAGATATGGTGAGTTATGACGAATACTATGCGGTGCTGTGCCCCCCCTCACCCCAGTCTACCACTCCGGTCTACTATCTGTGCTGCGATGAAGACGACACCATGTACCTGGCGTATGACAGCCTAACCCAGATGCTGGAGACGCTGGCGGCGTGCTACGAAACGGGGGCGTATTGGGTCTGCCTGGGCTCAGCGGACTACAAGTGCTATGTGATGGCACATCGCGAACAGGTGGCGCAGCTCACGCTGGCCCACAACCCTCAGCGCACCGCTTGGTGGCTGGCACAGGTGCCTGGGGCCCAGACCGTCGAGGATCTCGCGACGTTGGTGGAACACCCCTACGGGGAAGTCTGGCTGGCGATCCAGGTGCTGCGGGATCCGCGCCTGGTGCCCCCGCTCATCACCGTGATGCAGCACGGGACGCTGGCAGCCCGGTGCACCGCGGCCCGCTTGCTAGGAGAACTAGCCGACCCGCGGGCCATCGCCCCTTTACTCGAGGCCCTCCGTGCTCCGCATTGAGAAATCCGGTTGGCCGCAGTCCGGGCCCTGCACCTGATGCGTACGCCGGATCATGTGGGCGACTCCACGTGGGCCAGCGAGCATCCGGAGCCGGCGGCGCCCCAGGTGGCCGGCTTGGTCGAGGTCCTCCACGATCCCGAGAGCATCATCCGGCAGACCGCGGCGCATGCCTTGGGACTCTATCGGGATCCGCAGGCCGTGGATGCCTTGGCCCACGCGCTGCAGGATCCTGAGCCCGAGGTGCGCGAGCGCGCCGCCTGGGCCTTAGGAGTCATCCGGGAGGCGCGTGCCGCCGAGGCGTTAGTGGCAGCGCTCGATGATGCCACGCCCGCGGTGGCCCGTGCAGCGGCCCTCGCCCTGGGGGGACTCGCCGCAGCGCGGGCGCACGCTCCCCTCCTCACGGCGCTGGCGGATCCGACCCGTCCCCTTGAGGTCCGCAGCGCCGCGGCCTCCGCCCTGGGACATCTCCGCGCCACGGTGGCCCTCC
Source organism: Pseudomonadota bacterium (assembly GCA_005777235.1). Taxonomy (GTDB): domain Bacteria; phylum Tectomicrobia; class Entotheonellia; order Entotheonellales; family Entotheonellaceae; genus SXND01. The sequence goes on along the minus strand of SXND01000249.1, from coordinate 50,802 downwards.
CCGCCTTGCTGGCGGCCATGCAGAACCCTGACCGCAGCCTCCGCGCGGCGGCCGCGACTGCCCTGGGCCGGCTGGGGGCCCTCCAGGCGGTGGAGGCCCTGCTGACGGCCCTCGACGATCCGGCGGAAAGCGTGCGCCGTGCGGCGGTCGAGGCGCTCGGCGCCCTCGGCGATGCCCGGGCCATGGCGCCGGTGGCTCGGTTGCGCGAGGATCCCGCCTGGATGCTGCGCCAGGCCGCAGCTCATGCGTGGGCCACGCTGCGCCGTCTCGGGCAGACGGACGGTGGCGTGCCCTAAGCCATGGCGGATGTCTGCCAGACTGGGTGCGCTGGACCCTGGCGCTCTCTGACTGCGTGGCGCGGGTGGCCACGCACCCGAGAGCAGCCCGCATCATTGCTCTTCGGGCCACACTGCCATTTTTTCAGCCTTTTTCAGACGGACTCTGTATACTTTGCCGGTGATTGGCGTCTATGCATCAAAGGGCGCTGGCGCAGACCAGGCTTCCCCTCGCCAGGAGGAACTGGCGGGGGGGCAGGATGCGCTCCCCAGGTGTCCGTAACGTCTCCACGCACCTGCGGTGCGTCGAGCACGCTATGGGCCCCGATCGTACCAAGCACCTCGAGAACCACGTAAGGAGTTTCCCATGACTAAGTCCCGTGTCCGCACGTTTGTCGCTGTCGCGTCGTTGTGCGCGTCCCTCCTGGCCTCCCCGATCATGGCCGCCGATGCCACAGGTGTCATGATGAAAGACGGCAAGATGATGATGATGATGGACGGCAAGGCCTCGGGGCCTATGGACCGTGAGATGAGCATGTCCGACGGCACGAAAGTCATGACCAACGGCATGGTCAAGATGAAAGACGGCAAAGAGATGATGATGAAGGATGGCCAGATGATGATGAAGGATGGCAAGATGATGGAAGGCGGCAAGGCCATGGAGATGAAAAAGTAAGGATGCGTTGGAGTGTCGTTGGGTGTTGACCACTCCCGATGCGGGAGCGGTGAGTCGCGCAACGGTCGTGGTCGTCACAAAGCCGATGCGTCTACACTCACCGCTCTGGGGCGGGAGATGAGGAAGGATGTGTACAATGGAAGCAACCCACAGCGATACCCCATGGCAGGGCCGACGTCCGCAGCCCTGGTTTATCCGTTTGACGCACTGGCTGAACGTGCCGCTGCTCCTCCTCATGGCGGGGAGTGGCCTGCAAATCTTCGCAGCGTATCCGGCGCTGGGGCCGCGTGGCGCCCTCTACGCCTGGTATCCCTGGCCTGGCACGCCGCCACCCACGTGGTCCCAGTTCGGCGGCTGGCTCGCCGGGGCGCGGCATTGGCATTTTGCCTTGGCCTGGTTCTTGGTGTTGAACGGGGTGCTCTATCTCATCTACCTGGCCACGCGAGGCGAGTGGCGGCGGCGTAGCTTCCGCCCGCACCGCGATGCTCAACAGGCCCTCCTGATGCTGGCCTACTACCTACGCCTGCGCCGGGTGGAGCCCCCGAGTGACTTCTACAATGGCTTACAGCGCCTCGCGTACAGTACCATTATACTGATTGCGCTGGCCGAAGTGCTGTCAGGATTGGCGATCTACAAGCCGGTACAGCTCTGGTGGCTGGGGTGGCTCTTCGGCGGCTACGATGGCGCCCGCGCGGTCCATTTGCTCGGGCTCGTCCTGCTCGCGCTGTTCACGGTGATGCACCTCGTGATGGTCGCACTCCACCCGCGGACCATCCTCACCATGCTGACAGGAGGTAAACGTGCCTAACACCATGACACGCCGCCAGCTTGTGGCCGCGCTCACCGCGGGCACGGTCCTGACGACCTCAAAGACGGCCACCGCCCAGGCGGCAGGCTTCCTGCGCTGGATGGGACGCTGGAATGAGCAGGTGGAGCGCTTCCTGTTCGGCGCCGACCGACTGGCCGACGAGCTGCCCGCGAGCGCGACAACACCCGCTGAAAAATTTCCCAGCTATTTTATCGCGGAAGACATGCCGATGGCCCCAGCGGGGTGGATCCTCAAGGTCGGTGGGCTGGTAGCGCGGCCCAGCACGTTTTCGCTGGAGCACTTACAGCGCATGGCCCGTATCGACATGCGCGTCCGCCATCACTGCGTGGAAGGGTGGTCTGCCGTGGCCTCGTGGCACGGGGTGCGCCTGCGCGACGTGGCGGACGCCGTGGGCGCTGACCCACGGGCATCGTACGTGGAATTCCGTTCGTTCGACGCCGGCTACTGGTCGTCCTGGGATCGCGACAGTGCCCTCCATAAGCAGACCATGCTGGCCTACGGCATGAATGGCGCGCCGCTCTATCCAGACCACGGTGCACCTCTGCGGCTCTATTCGGCAGTCAAGCTCGGGTACAAAATGGTGAAATATCTCACCGAGGTGAGCTTCCTGCCCACGCGGACCGGGGGCTATTGGGAAGACAAGGGTTATGAATGGTTTGGCGGCGTCTAGCGGACGCGTCCGTCACCCCGCGCCAGTGCACGTCACCTGCCAGCGTCCCCCCCCTCACGCACGTCAGCGCCTGATCAGAGTAGCGGCATGAGCGCAGCGCCCCCCAGTCGCACGGCACCTATAGGTGTGTCTCATTGTTTTTTTTCTACGCCCGTTGGCGTAGAAGAAGACGGAGAGAAAGTGTGGTCAAAAGGCCAGAGCTCTTCCACTGCCTCGTGCAGGAACATGGGACTCAGCCTCAGAGGTGAGTGCCAGATACCCCCTCACAGATGGGGGTTGTAGGAGTGGGGCCTGCGCCACCTGCCCGGATGCCTTGACGATACGGGGAACTCCCGGTACTGTAGGATAACAGGGCGGGCTGCCGTCTGACATGAATGACCGGATGATTGCACGGTAGGAGGCTGGCCAATGGCGCTTGGGTCTCTCAACCTCCAGGGACGTGGAAACACGCGTCTCCTCGGACTCTTGGCACTGCTCACCATGCTCGGTGTGGGCACTATGGCCGGGTGTTATCTGACGCGTCCCGATGACCAAGCGCAAGCCAGCGATGTGAATAACCGCAATTTCACTTTTGCCAGCGGCACCGTGTTCCATACCGCCTTGGCGAACGTGTCCACCGCGCTGGCGTTTACCGACGAGGCCCGCAACTTCACGCTGTGCTCTGGAAGTTCGACCGCCACTGGCACCAACAAGTTCGGCTCCTGCACCCTCACGGTGACCAGCACGACCTATAGCGCCGGGGCGGGACCACAAGTCAACGAGGTGATTACCTTAGACCCCTGCGACTTCGATGACAGCGATGATAGCCTGAAAGTGTCGCGCGGGCAGACCACGATTACCTCTGCGACGGCCACTGCGGTCACAGGCAGCGGGTGTAATACCACCAATCAAATCACGGCCAGTAATGTCACTGGACAGAGTTTTACCTTCACCGACGGCGGGGTCTTCGCCTCAGCCTTGAACAACGTCTCCACGGCCCTGGCGTTTACGAATAATGCGCAACAATTTACGCTCACCTCTGCCGGGGTGGTCACTGGAACCGCCAGCGGTACGAGCAGTGTCGGGGGCAGTACCTGCCGCCTGACGCTCACCAGTAGTACGTACGTGACAGAACCACGCGCCAATACGACCATTACGCTCACCCCCTGCACCTTCAATAGCGTCAACAAGACCCTGACGGCTACCAATGCGGGACTGACGGTGACCTCAGCAGCGGGACAAATCGTGCAGTGATCTGTACGTCACCAAGGAGAGGCCATGCCGACAGAGACACCGTCGCCACTCACGATGCCGAGCTTCCGCTTGGATGGCCAGACCGCCATGGTCACGGGGGCTGGGCGTGGTCTGGGCCGTGCCTGTGCCTGTGCCCTGGCTACGGCTGGCGCCGAGGTCGTGCTGGTGAGCCGCACACGTAGCGAACTCGAGACGGTTGCCGTGCAGATCCGGCAGGCCGGCGGAACGGCGCGCCCCCTAGTCTGCGATGTGACGGATACGGTACAAGTCCGCAGGTGTATTGAGGGCCTGGAGCGCCTCGATGTGTTGGTGAACAACGCTGGCAGTAACATTCCAGAGCCGTTTGTTGAGGTGAGCGAGGCCCATTTGGATTTCTTGCTGACGCTGAATGTCCGCGCCATGTTCATCGTGGCGCAGGCGGCGGCACGGAAGATGCAAGCGCAGGGACGGGGCGGGGTGATTCTGCACATGTCCTCGCAGATGGGACATACGGGGGCGCCCAACCGCACGGTGTATTGCATGACCAAGCACGCCATTGAAGGGCTGACCAAAGCCATGGGCGTGGAACTGGCCCCCGATGGGATTCGCGTCAACTCGATTGCGCCAACCTTCTTCGAGACGCCGCTGGCTGGTCCGTTCCTGGCCAACACGGCCTTTCGAGACAGCGTGCTCCAAAAAATTGCCCTGGGACGCCTCGGGCAGATGGAGGACATCATGGGGGCGGTGGTGTATCTCGCTTCGCCCGCCGCAGCGATGGTGACGGGCACCAGTTTGCTGGTGGATGGGGGCTGGACGGCGCATTGATGGCAACGCCCGTTGGCTGGCGCGCTGTGCGGCATGATGGGTCGCCTCCATTCCCGGCACCTGTACACAGGACCAGCGCGCTGCACGCTGCAGTAAGCGGGCCGGGCCCCGGTGGGCGATATACATACTCAGCAGCACCTCCTCAACCCTGGGCACTGTGACCCCTACTAGTGTCTCAACCGACCTCCGTTGCGTCGTTATCCTGGGAGCGCCACGCTCCAGCGTGGCTTCCGGAGCCGGGCTGGAGCGTGGCGCTCCCAGGGGGTGGCTCTCACAATAGCTCGGTTGAGGTACTAGCCTGAAAGGGCTGGAGGCCCTCCAGCCCTAGGGCCCAGACTCACCGGCTGATCGACTCACCAATGCGGCCCAGGAGTGGCGGGATGTTGCGCACCGCTTCGCGATCCCGTTCTCGCGCCTCTTCAGGCAGTGCTTCCCACGACACCAGATAGGGGCTGAGGCGGTCGCGCTCGTTCCTGGTGCAGCCATACTGCCAGCCGGCCAGGAAGCGCTCGGCGTTCCAACTGGCGTGCTCCATCTGGGTCAGGATCTCCACCTCCTCGGGCGAAAAACCCTGAAACGGCTGCAAACTTGGGCTCGGGCCATCGCGCATACTGCTGGTGCTACAGCCCACGGCGCGCAGTTTGACCGTGATGTGGTCGGCTTGCCGGCGGTTTGACGCTTTTAAATCGGGCCCTAAAGCCTCCCAGAGCTGCATTGCGGGGTCGTCTGCCCGACGGCCTTCTCGACGGCGGCGCTCCAAGAAATCGGCGTGGATGGCACGTGCTAAGGCGTCTTGCCTGGCCCCCGCGAGGAAGGACTGCGAGACCGATGACGCCAATACGGTGAAGGGGTGCAGCAACTGTTTCAGCGGTACGCCATCCCAGAGCGTGTCCAGTAACGGCTCGAGACCACCTGCAGCGGTGGTCCGCACGAGGGCCGGGACATTGTGGCGGTGCAGATCGGCGGACAAGCCGAGCAGTATCGGCATATTGACCGTGGCGTCGTTCAGGCAGAACGCCAGGGTCTGGAGACGCTGCTGGTCCTCCAGCAACTGAGCCAGCGCTTGAACCGTCTGGGGTCGGGATATATCCTGACGCTGGAACTCAATGTCACAGATGGCACGGAAGTGCGGATAGCGCGACAGGAAGGAGGCCTCGCGCTCTTCCGCCTCGCGGTCCAAGACCACGATTTCCAAGCGTCGGCCATGGGCGAAGTGCCCAAGCTTGGCGGCCTGCAGCACCAGGCTCTCCCCCATCTTGCCAAAACCCAGCACCACGAGTCGGACCACGAGCGGAGAGTCTGGCCCAATGGTCTGGCGGTCGAGCGGGTAGCGCTCTAGCACGTCGCGGGCACAGGTATCGTAGATATTAAAGGTCGTGAGGCCCTTGGCCTCTGGGTGGCTCTCGGAGAGCCGGTAGCGTGTGAACAGCTCACGGGTGAAGAAGCCGAACAGATGCACGTGGCACGGCGGCACCGTGGCCTGCGGTGTGTTCTCCTTGTAAAACTGGACAAGTTGCACGGCGGTGCCGATGTTACTCTGATCGTCCTCAGTCGCCAGAATAATCTGTTGGCTGGTCTGGACCCGCAGGGTGTGCCACGGCAGCGCCGTCGCCAGATCGGACGGCAGATAGAGACACTGGCGCGGGAGAGCCAGAAAAGCGTCCTGCCGTGCTGCCGACCCGACCGTCACTACTCGCCGCCCGTCGGCACAGAGGTCAGTGGCGAGCCGCAGCGCCAGGGCCCCATCGCCGATGAGCAGCACGTGCTGGCGGATACGCCACAGGTGCAGGGCCCGGAACGGCTCCTGGAAGACTTGCATCACGCTCCAGAGGAGACCATAGAGCGTGAACACTGGGGCCAGAAAGCGCGCGAGGTGCAGGCACCACGGGACTGGGGGATCGAGGTGCACACCGTGCAAGACAAAGAGTTGCAAGGTGTAATACAGCCAATCCAAGAGCGTGCCATGTCCCTCGTGCCCGAGGTCGTATTGCCAAAATCCGAGTACACCCAGTGGGAGCGCCAGGAGCCCGAGGGCCTGGAGCCCCTTCTCCCAGTGCCAGGGGAGCGCCGCGATATTGCCACCATGGGCCATAGCCTATCCTTTATAGTTTGGACAGCGTGCCGTCCATTGTCGGGCGAAGCAACGAGTGTTGTCACGTTGCCGCAGCGCGGGATGAGCGCTGCGGCAGTTGTGGTGCGCGTAGTGTAACATTCATTGACCAACGGCCTAAAGTACGCTAGAAATGCCTGTGAGCCGACAAGACCGTCCCCTACGTCAGAAGAAGGTACACGATCATGCCGTTGAGTGACTGGAGCCAGGTGACGAGGCCCATTCCCGTGCCCAATGAGTGGACCAAACCCTTCTGGGAGTCTGCCAAGCAGGGTGTGCTAGCGTTGCAGCACTGCCAGGCCTGCGGGCACTTCCAGCATCCCCCCTATGCCACGTGTGTGCAGTGCATGTCCATTGACCTGACCTTTGAACCGGTGGCTGGCCTCGGCACCATCTATGCCTACAGTATCATGTATCACGCCGGTGATAAGCGCTTTGCCGCGGCCCTGCCCTATGCCAGCATCATCGTCGAACTCGATGCCGCTCCAGGTGCCCTGCTGGCTGGCAATCTGCTGGAGGTGCCCTATACGGAAGCGAAGGTCGGGCGCCGTGTCGAGGTGGTGTTTGAGCCGCTCAACGATGACATCACGCTGCCGCAATTCCGGCTGCTACACGCACAGGCCTAGACGCCCAGGAGGGATGTGGATATGTGGGACAATCGCTGTAAGGTCGCCGTCAGTGGCGTGGGTTTTTCTCATATCACGCGCTCAGCGGAGGTGCCGCTGGCGGCGCATGCGCTGCAGGCGGTGAACGCCGCGGTGGCAGACTCTGGGTTGACGATGACGGATATTGATGGCCTGGCCACCTACGCCGAGTTACCGGCCACCGGGCACGCCAGCGTGGATGGCATCACCATCGTGTCGGTGAACTGCATGATGGCCATGCTCAAACTGCCCAACCTGAGCTGGCATGTGCAGGTCGAGACGGTCAACATCGGTGGCGCGGTGCAACAAGCCGTCAATGCATTGCTCGCCGGGGTCTGCACGTACGCGGTGGTCTGGCGGGCCATGCATAACCCGCGCGGCACCTATCAAAACTTACCGGGCACCTATGCCCAGGGCGCCACACAGTTCACTGCCCCGTACGGCTTCGGCGGTCCGGGCCAGGGCATGGCCGTGGCGTACACGCGCTGGCTGGAACGGCACAACCAGCCGCGGGAAAAGATGGCCACCCTGGCGGTGACGCAGCGCCGCTACGCCAACCAAAACCCCCACGCCTATTTTTATAAGACCCCGCTGACGCGCGACGATTACCTCAATTCCCGCATGGTGGCCTATCCCTTTTGTCTCTACGACTGCGATATTCCCGTGCAGGGTGCGGTGGCGCTCGTCTTGACCACCGCCGAGCGGGCGCGCGATCTGCGCCCACGCCCGGCTTACATTGCCGGCTACGGTCAGCGTCTGGCATTTGAGGTGGCTGGACGGATTGGCAGCCTGAGTAGCTACATGGAAGGCGGCAGCAGTTCGGCGCGCCTCACCTGGGAGCGCTCGGGGTTTCGTCCCGAGGACGTCGATGTGGCGCAGATCTACGACGGCTTCTCCGCCTCAGTGATCTACGGCCTCGAGTCCTACGGTTTTTGCAAGGAGGGCGAGGCCCTCGATTTCATCCAGGACGGACGGATTGAGCTGGACGGGGCGCTGCCACTCAATACGTTTGGCGGCAGCCTGAGCACGGGGCGCATCCATGGGCTGTGGCATATCATCGAAGGAGCGCTACAAGCGTCGGAGCGGGCAGGGGCATGCCAGGTGAAAGATGTGCAGGTCTCGTTCGTGGGGGCGAGTGCGCCGATTGTCCAGGGCACGACGTTTCTCTTCGTGAAAGAGCCGTACTGACATTCCAGCGCGAGGGGAACGGCATGGCAGAGAGGCTGCGCCTACGGTATGGAGATCGTGCGTTGTATCTACCAGGCTACTGATGTATGATAGTGATAAGCAGCACAGAGCAGCTGTCGAGGAACTTATGCCATACAAGGGGAAGACTATGGCGAAGAACATTGCCTATCACGTGACCCGCCCCGGCAACAAACACGGCGATCCCTCGGTCACCATCCCGGTGCCGGAAGATCTGCTGACAGTGCCAGGCATTCCCACACGCCCCAACGATGTCTCCTTTTTTAGCAGAGAATATCCCTTAGAGAATATGGCCCTGGAAGAAAGTGCCTCCGCCGCCTGGGCGCGGGATCAGCGCAATAATCACTCGCCGGAAGCGCGTGCCTTTGCGGAAGAGCATCAGCATCATATGGAACCCATTGTCGAATGGGTGAAAAATAGTGGCAATCTGGAGCCCACGGGCGTCCCCACGGGTGCAGATGTCACCGCAGCTATTCGCCAGAAGGCGCGTGAACTGGGCTACGGTGAGGTAGGGTTTACCACCAATGATCGCCATTATGTGTATCAGAGCCGCAAGCCGGTGCTGAAGGGTGGCTTGCCCAACGCCATTTGCTTGGCGCTGGAGCAGGATTACGTCAAGACGCAGTCGATTCCCAGCATGGCCGCCGAAGAAACCCATTTTGGCACGTATTTCAATCAAGGTGGCTTGTCGGTAGAATTGACCGACTTCATCCGCTCCCTCGGGTACAGCGTGCAGGTGTCAGGGCCCACCTGGCACTATGGTCCGATGATCCCGATGTTTGTTGAGGCGGGTCTGGGCCAGCTCGGTGCCAATGGCCAGCTGCTTTCCCCCCATTTCGGCTCGCGGGCGCGGTTGCAGATCATTTTTACTGACGCGAATGTCACCCACGATAAACCCATTGATTACGGCATTCATCAGTTCTGCCAAGAATGCCAGGTGTGTGTGAATCGTTGCCCCGGTCGGGCCCTGATGCCAGAAAAAGTCTGGTACCGTGGCGTCGAGAAGAACAAGCTGATCTTCAAGCGCTGCCGTCCCGTCATGGCACGCTATATCGGCTGTGGTATCTGCATGAAGGTGTGCCCCATCCAGAAGTATGGCATGCAACCGGTCATGGAGCATTACGTGGCAACGGGTGGCCAGATTCTGGGCAAAGGCACGGATAACCTCGAAGGCTACACGCTGGCCGATAAGGGATATTTCGGCACAGGTCAGCTGCCCATCTTAGGCCGTCAATTCTTCGATATGCCCCACGGGCGTTCCGAAGACTGGCTGCTCTTGGAATTCCGTGACAAATTGCAGGAAACTGCTGGCGATGCGAGTGTGGATTCCGATCAAATGTGGTCGGAATTCCGCCAACGGGTGGAAACCTCGCTCGACAAGCAGACTGTCGTAGTCGATATGGGGATGGACCGCGGTCTGTAGGATAGCGGCACGCCGCTGACCGTACGTCCGTCGCACGGTACTCATGCACGGGGGTACATCACTGATGTATCCCCGTGCGCTGGGTAGCTCTCTCCTACAGCCCCATCGCCTCAAACAACGTCCTGGGCTCCTCCGCCATCGTAAACAGTCGTTGATGTTCCGTCCGAATAAAGCCCTCGCGAATCGCCTGTGCCACCAACGCGTTGAGCGCCTGAAAATAGCCCCCCACATTGAGTACGCCAATAGGTTTACAATGCATCTTGAGCTGCGCCCAGGTGATGACCTCGAACAGTTCTTCATAGGTGCCATAGCCCCCAGGAAGGGCGATAAAGGCGTCGGCGAGTGCGGCCATGCGCGCTTTACGCTCATGCATGCCCTCTACCACCTCCAACGTCGTCACGCCAGTGTGCGCCAGTTCCCGCTCCACCATCGAGGCGGGAATCACGCCAACCACCTCCCCACCACTGGCGAGGACCGCATCCGCAATAGTGCCCATGAGTCCCACATGGCCCCCGCCATACACCAGGCCATACCCCTGACGCACCAGGAACTGTCCCAGGTCCGTGGCTGCCTGGCGATAGAGGACGTTGGTCCCAGCCTGGGAGCCGCAGAAAACGCAGATACGTGCCATAGGATGTGCTCTCTCGCCAGGATTACACGGCGATCGGAAATTTGATAAAGGGATGATGTAGGTAGTCGTGTAAGGTAATGTCGTCAAAGGTCAGCTCAAAAAACGGTTTTGGGGCCAGGGACACGTGAGGCAGCGGATACGGGGTGCGCTGCAGCTGCCGGGTGAGCCCCTCGATGTGATTGAGGTAGATATGGGCATCGCCAAGGGTGTGAATGAAGTAACCGGGCTGTAAGGCACACTCTTGCGCCATCATCATGAGCAGCAGCGCGTAGCTCGCCAGGTTAAATGGCACACCAAGGGCGAGGTCGGCAGAGCGTTGATAGACCTGCAGATCCAGGCGCTGATCCACGACAGAGAACTGGCATAATAGGTGGCAGGGTGGCAAGGCCATCTGGTCCAGGTCTGCCACATTCCAGGCGCTGATGATGAGACGGCGTGAATGCGGGTCGCGCTTGATCATGTCGATCACTTGCTGCACTTGGTCGATATGCCCCTGGGTATACTGCCCGGTGCGCGCATCCAGCGTATACTGCGGCCAGCGGCGCCATTGATACCCATAGATGGGCCCCAGGTCGCCGTCAGCATTGGCCCAAGGGTTCCAGATCGGCGTGTGCTGGGCGAGGTCATCATGAATGTTCGTTGAGCCACGGAGAAACCACAAGAGTTCCCGCACCACCGCATCAAAGAGTACCTTTTTGGTGGTCAGCAGCGGAAAACCCTGGCGGAGGTCATACCGGGTTTGCACGCCAAACAGCGACAGCGTACCGGTGCCGGTCCGGTCCATCTTCTTCGCGCCATGTGTGAGCACTTGGCGCACCAGATCGAGGTAAGCGTCCATGCGTGTTTCCTTTGTGTGACGCAGGGCGCCTTACGTACGCCGCAGGAGAGTCGTGGCCACAAGGGCGAGAAAGACCGCCAGCACCACGCAGATTTCGAGTGGGCTGATGTTCCGCGGGATCTCCTCGTCTGCTGGCGTGCTCTCCTCTTCAGGCATTTCGGCGGCAGCACCAGCAGGCGCAGGAGGGTCAGTCAGAACCGATGAAGAAGGTGTCGCCAGCTCTTCAGCCTGCCGCAGTAAGGCGGACTTCCCCGCCTGTTGCGCCTCCTGGGGGTTGGCGCAGTTACGGCAGCGATTCTGCAGATGACGCTGGGGTGGATTGGCCTCTCCTGCGGCAGGGTAGAGCAGGGAGAGACCGAGCGCACACCATACGAGCAGCGTGCAGAGCGTGAAGCGCGTGCCGGCCATAGCGAACTCCTCTGAGCATCACGGTTACAATAATGCCTGACGCATACGATCAAGTGCCTGGCTCAGCACCGCACGCGGACAGCCAAAGTTCAGGCGCACAAAGCCCTCGCCCTCCGTGCCAAAATCCGTCCCGTGGTTCAGGGCGACCTTGGCACGTTCGAGAAAGAAGGTAGACGGATCGTTGTGCGGCAGGCCCGCCTGACGACAGTCCAGCCAGGCGAGATAGGTACCTTCTGGGGCCGCCATGGAGAGCGTGGAGAGATGCGCCGCCACATACTGCCGCACGTAGTCGCGGTTGGCCTCCAGATACCGCAGAACCTGCTCCAACCAGGGCTGACCATGGCGATAGGCCGCTAGGGCTGCGGTCTGGCCCAGGATATTGGCGGGACTCTGCACCAGATCCACGCGGGCGGCCAGAAAGCGCGCCCGCACATCTGGATTGGGAATGATCGCAAAGGCGCACTTGAGGCCAGCCAGGTTATAGGTCTTGCTGGGCGCGATGAGCGTGATGGTGCGTGCGGCGATCTCGGGGTCCAGCGCGGCGATGGGCACATGGGTATGCCCTGGGAACACCAGGTCGCTATGGATTTCGTCGGCGCAGATGACTAAGTCGTGCCGCAGGCAGATCTCTGCCATCCGCGTCAACTCGTGGCGCGTAAACACCCGGCCAACGGGGTTGTGCGGATTGCACAACAGAAACATCCGCGTGCGTGCCGTGATGGCCGCTTCAAAGGCATCGAAGTCGATGCCATAGTGCCCGTCCGCCTGGCGCGTCAGGGGCGCCGTGTCACGGGTCAACCCCATGTTGGAGGGCGCGCGCAGAATGGGGGGATAGACTGGCGTCTGCATCAAGAGACCATCCCCAGGCTGGGCCACCGCCCGCGCGGCCAGGTTAAAGCCGGGAATCACCCCTGGCAGACTCACGCAGGCCTCGGGTGCGACCTGCCAGCCATAGCGGCGGCTGAGGCGCTCCACCAGCGTAGCGTGCAACTCGGCTGACTCGACCCCATAGCCAAAGACCCCGTGCGCTATGCGTGCCTGCAGTGCCTGGATCACTGGCTCTGGTGAGCGAAAGTCCATGTCCGCGATCCACAGGGGCAGGACATCCGAGCCATAGGTCCGCCATTTGACACTCTCAGACTGACGCCGGTCAATAATCTGGTCAAAGTCATACGTCATCGTGGTGTGCTCTTGTGGCGCTGGCGAGTGGCTTCCAGCGTGTCCTCATCAAAGCGCCGTATGCGGGCGGACAAGGCGCGAAAAATTTCAAAGGAGATGGCTGGATCCTGCAAGACAATCTGCCGAAAATGGTCCGGGTTGAGCGCCAACAACATGCCCGGCTCGGCCCCCACCGCATCGGCAGACCGTGGACGATCCTCAAAAATGGCCATATCACCAAAAAAATCACCGGCTTGTAGCGTCGCCAGCGTCTGCGACGTGGCGCCAAAATGTTTGATGATATCGACCTTCCCCGAGACAATTAAGTACAGATCCTGACTGTGATCGCCCTCGCGGAAGATGGTCTGGCGTGGCAGCATGGGACATTCCGTCAAGTACGTGGCAATGGTGCGCAATTGATCGAGGGACATGCTGCCATAGAGCGGCAGACGTTTCAAGAACAGCATGATATCCGTGCGGGAGAAAGCCCGCGGCGGGGCTGGAGAGGCCGGCGCCAACACCTGGTGGACCGTCAGACGCACATCCGCATCGAGCGTGGTAGCGGCCAGCGCGCTGAGCGCTGCCGTCCACGCCTCCTCGGGCAGACTTGCATGCGCCTGGCCAGCCAGGACCGCACCCAGGACCACCCACGTGTTGGCATCCTCAAGGCAGGCCATGAGGAGTGTCGAGCGCTCCGTGACGGTGAGCGACCATTGACGTTGGGCCACGTCCCGCCAGTCCTCATGCTGACTACCCGCCGCGTCCAGGATCGGCAGAAACAGTCGGGTGAAGCGGCGGTCACTCAGACTTTCGAGCGCTTCCAGAGCGTTGGCACGCTTACGGCGATCCGGATCGTGCAAGCCGCTCTCCACCAGCCGTGCCACCTCTGGTGAGGCCCAGACGGCCAACAATTGCACCAGCAGGGAGAGGAGTTGACGGTGGGCATTGTCGAGGGCAACGCGGAGAAAAGTATCGGTGTCGAGGGCGGCAGCAGCGTCGAGCGAGGCCAGCATGAGTTTATAGCGATACACGTCCCGCAACTGGCTTTCCCAAAACACCAGAAACTGGTCCGCGTGCACACCCTCTAAGCGGGCGAGGGCCAGGAGGGCGGTTTCCTTGGCGAGAAGGGAGGTCGTCGGGGCTTGCAGCTGGGTAAACAGCCGCGTCACGGCGCGCTGGCCATAGCGCTTGACCGCTTGCACCAACGTGTCGCGCACCTGCGGCTGGTCATCATCAAGCAGGACCAGCATGTGTTCCAGGGCTTCGGTCGTATCGAGCACGGTGAGCACGTGCAGGGCGAGGACACGGCTGTCCACGTCGTCCGCTTCCAGCGCCTGGAGTAAGGCCGAATCCAGCCCGCCGAGGCGCCCAGCCATGGCCAACTGTTCCAGCACGCGCAAGGCGGCATGTCGCACCGTCATGTCCGGATGGTCCAGGGCACGATACACCCGCCCCTGCAAGGAGGTCTCAGGCACGGTCGCCATCACGGAGAACGCGGCAATTTGCGTGGCGGCTTCAGGCGTGTCGAGCATAGCTTCCCAGCGTTGCCGGGCCTGCCGGATGGCCGGATGCTGCGGCGTGGAGAGAATGGTGGTTATGGCCGCGGCGCACACCTCCACATCAGGGTCGTCGAGCCAGTGCGCCGCGCGCTGCCGTACGGTGCTATCGCCCAGATGGAGCAACCCTTGCAGGGCTGCCAAGCGCACCTCGGGCTCCACGGCCTCAAGGTACGGACGGAGGAAGGCGCTGGTCTCGTCACCCCCCATCACTGCGAGCGCGTGCAAAGAAGCCGCCGCGGCCCGTGGTGTCGCCACGGGCACATACTGCTGCAACGCCGTACGGGCCTGTGGGCTCCCCACCGCCTGCAGGAGAGCAATGGCCGCCAGCGCCACCTCTTCTTGCTCACTGGTGAGACGCGCGCTGATCGCCGCGACCGCGGTGGCATCAAGCTGGCGCATATCGTCCACTTCTAAGTCGAGAAGATGAATGCGATCTTCCTTGAGTAAATCGAGGAGGGCTTCTCCATAGGCCACATTTTGCTTATAGGAATACACGACGAACACCCCCGTAATCAGCCCCCCAAGCGCGGGAAAGAGCCAGGGTAGGGCCACGCCTTTGAGCATGATCAGTAGGAGGGCCCCGGCGCCCTGCCCCAAGGGCATGACCATGGCCGTGTTAAAACTGCGCACCAGCGCCCCAGTTTTGCGTGGGACCGCGTTGAGCATGAGGGTGCGGGTGGTGCCGCGCAGGGTCGGCATGAGGCTGGCGCGAGTAAAGCGCGCCCACATCGCGGCGGGGAGGGCCACGGGGGGCATACCGAGGGCTACAGCAAAGAAGCCAAAGGTGCCACATAAGGCGTAGGGGAAGAGTAGATTGGTGCCCTGCACGCCAAAGCGCCGGAGACACCACGGGATGGTGAACCACTGCAGTAGGAGCGCGACACACGTCGTGAGACTGTCAAACACCCCAAGAAAGGCGGTGAGTTGCGCACTCTCGGGGAAGGCCACCCGAATGATCTTGCTATACTCAAAGTCGATAATCTGTAACACCATCATGGTCGTAATACTGGCGATGGCTGTGGTGGTAAACAGCGTCGAGGAGCGTGAGTACGCGATCCCCTCAGCGATGCTTTGCCGCAGGCTGGGTTTGGGCGCGGCGCGCTTCGGTTTGTGCGCTTTGGTGTCAATAGTTGTATAACGTCGGGTAATGCTCCGAATCACGACCACCCCGCCGACCAGGGTCATGCTCCAGAGCCAGAGAATGCCCTCCGTGCCGACCAGCGGCACGCATAAGGCCACCCCCACCCCGCCCAATACCGTGCCAATCAGCATACCACTGGAAATAAAGGGTATCAGACGTTTGGACTCCTGCACATCGTAATGGCCAGACATATAGACGGTCCAGCTCGTGGTCAGAATCGTGCCGTACGCCAGCACAAAGGCGTACAGGGCAAAGTAGGCCCACGGGATGTGCAGCAGAATGCCGAGGTGTAAAAGCATAATCAGCGGCACGGGCAGCAACGAGCTATAGATCATTAAACGGTTGTCGGGGAGCCGGTCGGCATACGCGCCATAGACGGCACTGGTCAGCAACACGAGCAGCGGGTTGACCAATAAGAGATAGGGTAACGACTCGACCCCAAAGTGGATCAGAAACATGGCCTCGGCGGCAGAACGGCTCACCGTAAACCCTATGCCCAAGAGGGTGGCAACGCTGAGCAGCATCAGCGCTTTCGGCCACTCATGGGGTTGCACGGGAAAGAATTTGCCTAAGGTGCCGAACAGGAAAGTGCGCATAGAGCGTCTGACCCTCTCCAGGGATGGACACAGCACGACAACGTCCTCGGTCACGAAGCGTGCCATGTATAAAGCAGCCGGGTATGTCTGTCAAAACAATTGCCGCTACGGCCCGCTATCTGCCTGAGAAAGATAGGGCAGGACAAGAGCCAATCTGTTACGATCACCAGTCTCGTGCTCACGTCGGCACTTCTCACTATAGATCATCTTGGACACAAAGACGCTATGTCGGATGCACATTCCCAGGCTCTTGCAGCCGCCCTGAGGCTCAATCCCCGCCATGATCTGCCGGAGGTCATGCAGGCAGCCACGCAACATCTCTGGTTGCATGCCTCACCCTGGCAAGCGCTGACCACGCGCAGCGACCGACGGCTCCTGGTCTCCGGCCACGGGTGTACGGTGGTGGATGCCCACGGCAAAACCTATCTCGATGCCTTGTCCGGGCTGTGGCTGGTGAACGTCGGGCATGGGCGTCAGGCCATCGCCGAGGCCATGGCGCAGCAGGCGCGTACCCTGGCCTATGCCAGCGCCAGTCGCGCGACGACCCTGCCGGCCATCCAACTGGCCACTCTGCTCGCAGAGCTGGCCCCAGGCGATCTCTCGACGGTGTTGCTGAGCAGCGGGGGCTCGGAGGCCGTCGAGTCCGCGCTGAAAATCACCCGACAATACCACACGTTGCGGGGCGAGTCCGAACGCTATAAAGTCATTAGTCGGCGCGGTTCGTACCATGGTGCGACGTATGGCGCCATGAGCGTGAGCGGGGCGCCGCAGAGCGTTGATCCTTATTATAGCCCACTGGTGCCCGGTGGCCTGACGGTTTCGGCGCCGTATTGTTATCGCTGTGACTATCGTAAGACCTATCCCAGCTGTGATGTGTACTGTGTCGAGGCCATTGAAGATCTCCTCATCTACGAAAATCCCCGCACCGTCGCCGCGGTCATTGCCGAACCAATCTCTGCCGCCTGTGGCGTCGTCGTGCCGCCACCCGAGTATTTGCCACGCCTGCGCGACATCTGTGACCGCCATGGGGTGCTGCTCATCTTTGATGAGATCATCACGGGCTTTGGACGCACCGGTAAGATGTTTGCGGCAGAGCACTGGGACGTGGTGCCGGATATCATGACGCTGGCCAAGGGCTTAAGTAGCGGCTATGCCCCGATTGCCGCTACGGTCTGCCGGACGGCGATTGCTCGACAGTTTGATAGTGCGCAGGAGCATGCCCTGGCACATCTGTTGACCTTTGGCGGCCAGGCGGTGGCCTGCGCCGCGGCGTTAGCCAATGTGCAGATTCTCATCCAGGAAGATCTGGTCGCCAATGCTGCCGCCCAGGGGCAGTATCTCCTGACGCGTCTGCACGAACTGGCCACACGCCATCCCACCGTGGGCGATGTGCGCGGCTTAGGGCTGCTGTGTGCGCTGGAATTGGTGCAGGATCGACGCAGCAAAGAACCCTTTGTCGCCGAGGGCCCAGAGAGCCGGCGGTTGTTGGATATCCTGGCTGAGCTGGGGATGTTGACCCGCGCCGATACCAACCTGTATCTTGCCCCGCCGTTGTGCATCCAGCGCCACGAAGTGGAGCAGCTCATCGCCATGGTCGATGCGGGCCTGACGCAGTTTGAGCACGAGTGCGCCTACCTGTGATGGACACCCTTACCTGATGTCATCCACACCAAACATCCTAATTTTACTGCTCGATACCGCTCGGGCGCAGAGTTTTACGCACTACGGCTATCACCGTCCCACGACACCACACTGGGAGGCGTTGGCGGCGGAAAGTGTGGTCTACGATCAAGCCATTGCACCGGGCTGTTGGAGTTTGCCGGCGCAAGTCGCCCTGCTGACCGGCCTGTTTCCCTCCACCCACGGGGCGCATGAACTGCACCGCGCCTATGCGCATGCCTATCCCATGCTGCCGGAAGTCTTGCGTGAGGCCGGTTATCACACGTTTGGCATCAGTCCCAACAGTTGGATGTCCGACGAATTTGGCGTCACCCACGGTTTTGAGCGCTACACCAAACTCTGGCAGTATCGCGCCACCGCGCCAGCCTCTCCCCGCACTGGCCTGACGGGCCGGCTCGAGACCCAGCTCAACCGGTGGTACAGTCGCCACGTCTTCCCGCATCGCAATCGCGCCACGCATGTCAACCGCCACCTCCGTGCCAGGCTCGTTGACACCCCAGAGCCGTTCTTCGGCTATGTGATTTACTGGGATACGCACCTGCCCTATGCCGCCACCGACCACCATGCCGCCCGCTGGCTGCCTCCGGGTGTGACTGTGGCGCAGGCCCGGCGGGTGAATCGCGACCCCTGGCGTTATATCACGGGGGCACTGCCCATGTCTGAGGAGGATTTTGGCCTCCTGCAGGCGTGCTACGATGCGGCCCTGGCCAGTCTGGATGACGAAATTGGGGCGCTGATAGCCTGGCTCCGTCAGCGCCACATCTTGGATCGTACCCTGCTCATCGTCACTAGCGATCACGGCGAAAATATCGGGGACCATGGCCTGATGAGCCACGCCTATAGCCTGCACGATACCTTGCTGCACGTGCCGCTGCTGGTGCGCTATCCAGCGCTGTTTCCACCCGGCCAGCGTGTGACCCATCAGGTGCAACTCACGGACCTGTTCCCCACGGTACTTGATGTGGCGGGGCTGGCGAGCCCGTCAGTCCGTCAGCCCTTGCAAGGGCTGAGCCTCCTCCAGCCTCCCCCTACGCCCGACGATGAGCGGCTGGCGTACGCCGAAATGCTCGGCCCGCATCCCGCTATGGCCTCGCTGAACCGGCGCACGGGTGCCTCTGAGCACACGCCCCGCCCTGGACTCGACCGTGCCCTGCGGTGTGTCCGCACCCCCACCAGCAAATTTATTTGGGCGTCTGATGGGGCGCATATGCTGTACGATCTGCAGCACGATCCGTACGAGACGACCAATCTGGTGACGTACGAACCACAGCGCGCGGCGTCCTACCTGGCGCTTTTGGAGCACTGGCGTCCGCCTGCCGGGACGCCGTCGAGCGCTCCGCCGCCGATGGATGAGGACGTGCGCCAACGCCTACGGGCTCTCGGGTATCTGGCCTAAGCGCCTATCCCCTCTGATGCTCTTGACGTCCTTCCACCGGGTAGCCGGTGAGTGTGGCCACTCCCCAGCCCCCTCAGAACCGGACATGAAGGTTTCCCTGCATCCGGCTCAAGCCCTTCGCCGTTGTCGCCCGTCCTTTTGGTGACGTTGCCGATGGCCCCAGGGGTGTACGAGACGTTTATTGGTGATGTCGTCTGTTCCACCTTGTCTTGGGTAAGACGTCGGATGGCCAGGAGTTTGTTCCGATCTCGATCATGCGAAGACTCACACTGGGCACGCGTCCATGCTCTGCCCCCCCGGGCAACTCAGTCCACGTCGGCCCTCTTCGTGCGAGGTAGATCGCGCAAGTCACACTGGAGCCGGATTCGTTGACTTCGCGGTACGACACTCCAAGCCTCTGGGCTTTGTACTCCAAGAGCGTGCGAAGTTGGCTCCATCCGGCATCGTAAACGGATTTCGCCAAGCGGGTCTTCCTCAGTGGGGTACTCGAGACGTTGCCCACCACAGTCAGGCGGGCCCTGCGGACAATCGCGGTGGTCGTCTTGTGCGCCCAGTCCTTGCGGGTGTTGGCGATGCGCGCATGGAGAGCCTTGACACGCTTGGTCTTGTGACCACGTTGGGCCATCCCCAACGTGGCGGCATATCTGCGTGTCAGATTCGCTCTGGAGTACGGCGTGTCCATGTCCGAACACGCGATCTGGTTTTTGAGTCCCAGGTCAATGCCGATCTCCGCTGAGCCCAGTGGGATGCCAGGCACGTCAACCTCGCACTGGTAATTGACGTACCAGTGCCTACGGGCGTCTTGAGTGAAGCTCCCCGTCTTTAGCGTACCCTGCAGGGGCTTGGGCTCACAGTAGCGCAAGCATCGACCCTTGTACGTTACGGTGCCAGCGCCAAGACGTACACAGCGCCCCTTACATGGAAGTCACCCCAGCGAGCGCGTGCGACTGCGCCACTTGAGGCGCAGCTTTTTGGCCGTACGCTTCTTCTTGACGTACTCCTGGCACACTTCGCTGAGGGTATCCGTGTGCAGACCCAGATCGTGCCCCGCGCCCGCTGTCAACGTGATCCAGTCAAAGGCAGACAGAAAATGCTTGTGACGGCGCCAGGCCAGCAGACTCACTTCGTTACAGAAGTTCCAGACGGTGTTGCAGGCCCAGGGCATCCGCAGCAGGTGCTTCCCACTGGCCGCGTCTTTGATCCGGTAGCGATAGGTGAGCCTGCTAGTGGGCATGGTGCGGCTCTTGCGCTGCGATGGAGCGCTGTATGGTCTCAGACGAAACCTGCCCTGCAGTCCCGACGTAAGACGATGGCGCCCACAGACGGTCGGCACGGGTGCGTCTCTTCAGCGCGGGCAAGAGCCGTCGCCACTGGCACGCCGAGATGCCCGGCAAGAGTTGCACCGCGTCCGCCATGGAGAGCACCAGGGGAAACGACAGCAAAGAGAAAAAGGGGACGGATTTATTTTTGGCGACGTCGCTTGAGCCATTTGAAATGCAATACCTCGCAGGCCCAGTCGCTGACGACTTTCGGGAAGTGCTTATATATGCTATACAAATTCGTGCTGGAACGCATTCGCCGCAATGTGCCGACACTGCATCCACAGCGTTTCGAGCATGCTAGGGGCAGACGGTGCGAGTAAGGTTCAAGCCCAACTTCAGGACCTAAAGTCTAGGGGTGTGACAGATGATGAAACGTTTGAGCAGCTCCATGCAGTAATGCTCGCGGGCCACGATGGAGCGCACCCTCACTTACCGTCCCTGTCACCAGCGCGCGCCGCGATCTTAGTGCAGCTAATGAGAGACATTCTGTATCAGCTCTTTGTTAGGCCGGCAAAAATCCGAAAAACAAGTGAGCTATGCTATGAAGCGATCGCCAAACAATGAGCAGCAGGCTCACCATGCCTTGCCGCTGACTGCCTCCAGCCTACACTCCTTCGTCGCTCCGGCTATCGGTGGCGGCTCACCGCGAGCGTTAGGCCCATGCAATTGGAACCGTCGTTTGACACCACAAAAGACGGAGAACCTATGCTGACCACACCATTGTGCCACCAATTAGGCATCACCTACCCAATCTTCTCCGTTGGCATGGGCGCACTGGCGGGGCCAGAACTGGCCGCTGCCGTGTCGAATGCAGGCGCGTGTGGTGTGCTCGGCCGCGTGGCTGGGGCTCCTGCATCGCACCTCCGGCAGCAAATCCAGCGCATGCGTACACTCACGGACAAGCCCTTTGGCGTGAACATTATCCTGGCCCGCCTGCAGGAGGAATGGATTGACGTCTGTTTTGCGGAGCAGGTACCGCTCCTCGTGTTCTTCTGGGGTGACCCTGCGCCCTATATACCAGACCAGAGGCCCATCGTCGGGGCATCAAGGTGCTTCTCCAGGTCGGCTCCGTCGCGGAAGCCCACACGGCGGCGGTCGCGGGTGTTGATGCCATTATTGCCCAGGGCATAGAGGAGGGAGGCTATGTGAAGAGTACCACAGGGCTCTCAACCCTCGTGCCGGAGGTCGTTGAGGCCGTGCATCCCACCCCAGTTATTGCGGCGGGTGGCATTGGCAATGGCCGGGGTCTGGTGGCAGCCCTCAGCCTCGGCGCGCAAGCCGTCTCCATGGGAACGCGTTTTCTGTGCAGCAACGAGGCGCTTGCCACACAGACCTATAAGGAATGCGTGATGCAGAGCACGGCGGCGGACACCTTTTACACAACGCTCTTCAACGTAGGATGGGACGCGCCCCATCGGGTCTTACGGAACAAAGCCGTGACCGAGTGGGAGGCCGCAGGATGCCCAGCGCCTGGACCACGCCCAGGCGAAGGCACCCTCGTTGGCACGGCGGAGCGAGGCGAGACCAGGATGGAGTTCGTACGCTACGCGTCAAGTTCCTATCCCACGCTTGGTTTTACAGGCGATATCGACTACGCCGTGCTCTATGCTGGGGAGTCCTGTGGTCTGATACACGACATTCAACCCGCAGCCCAGATCGTACGCGATCTCGTACGCGAGGCTGAAGAGGTGATTGGACTCTTGCACCGAGGGTAGAGGAAATTGCGCGCGAGGCAAGGCAGGCGTGGGGCAGACCCTCCAACGTGCCAGCCTTCTCCCCGACTAGGCCTAACGCCAGGCCTGGAGCTGATTGAGAACAGCGTCCGCTCCTGCGTCGCTCCCACTGCTCCCAGCAGCTCAGGCCTGGCGTTAGGCCTGTGAGTCGATTTGAAGACGGGCGCTGGCTGACGAAGAGGCGAGAGATGTCCCCTCCCTTATCTCTGCCGCCATGTGTGACAGTGTGTCGCTTGCTCCAGCGGATGCCTGACGTATTGTCACAGGCGGACAGACATCTGGGACAATCGACGCACCGCACACACTGTACACTCTGTGTCAGGAGGCACCCGCGCCATGTCGCACCCGCCATGGAACGTTTCTTGCTCTTGCTGTCACCGTGAGATGGATTGGCCGTCCGAGCGCAGGAGGAAGCTGGCGTCATAGGTTGCATCGGCATGCATGGCTTCGACAGGGTTAGACGCATAGTCTTGCGCCGCACCCTAGAGTTGCCGGAGGTGGGCAGCCTAGCCGTCAGCGACGATGCACTGGTCTCGGTGGAGAGCATCGGCCATCCGCAGGCGGCAATTGTCGACGCCCTGCCGACGAACGTCCTCAATGGCACGATGTCAAAATCCTCTCTTGGTATGACAACACATGGGGCTACGCCTGCGGTCTGGCACAGCTGGCTGGCCGTCGCGAAAGGAGGGCATCATGCCAGAGCCATTGCCACCGTTTCTTGCCGTGCATGAGGAAGTGCGCCGGCTGTTTCAGGAGCTCATTCATCATCCTTGGGGCAACCGTCGCCTGCCTGATCCGTCTCCCTGGCATCCGCATGCGGATATCTGTGAAACCGCCGAGGCGATTATCGTCGAAGTGGACATCCCCGGCGTCCGGCGTGAAGACATTCAGCTGGCGATTGAGGGTGATACCCTGCGCATCACCGGCGAGCGCCGCACGCAGACCGCACAGCAGGGACGCAATTATCATCGTATTGAACGCAGCCATGGGCGTTTTGAACGCCAGCTCCCGTTGCCCGCTACGGTCGACCGTCAGGCCATTCGGGCGGAGTTTGATGCCGGGCTATTAATCGTCACCCTGCCCAAACGGGCCCAAGGAAGGAGAGCGCATGAGTCAGGCGAACCCCACACCACGTGAGCTGACGGCAGCGGAGGTGCGCTGCGGGGTGGATCTCCAGGCTCTCGCCTTTGTGACCACGGCTGATCTGGAACCACGCGCCACCATGGTCGGACAAGAACGTGCGGTGCAGGCCTTGCACCTCGGCCTCGGCATGCCGCAGCAGGGCTATAACATTTTTGTGTCCGGGTTAGCGAATTCGGGCGCCCAAGCGCAAGTTGTTAGCATCCTCCAGGAGCGCGCCCAGGGTGCCGCGACACCAGGCGATTGGGTGTATGTACAAAATTTCCGTGCGCCGGACCAACCCCAGGCCCTGGCCCTCGCCGCCGGGCAAGGCCAACGTTTGCGCCAGGATATGGAACGCTTCGTGTCGCACGTGCGGGAGACCCTGCCCAAAGCCTTTCGCCAGGAAGTCTTCGATCGCGAACAGCGCGAACTTGGCGAAAAATACGAACGCGAGGTGCGCAGCCTGCAGGAGGGTGTCGGTCGCCTGGCCCACGCCAATGGCTTGGCCATCCAGGGCGATGCCGCCGGCAACATCGCCCTGCTGCCCCTACGTGAGGACCGTCCCATGACGTCGGAGGATCTCGAACACCTGAGCGACGAGCAGCGCCAGGACTTGGAGCAGCGGCAGCACCTGGTCTGGCAGGAGGTCCGCACGGTGCTCTTACGCCAACGGCAACTGATGCAACAACTGTCCGCCGAGATTCGCCAGGTGGAGCGCAATTTCAGCGCCTCGCTCATCGCGCCCCTCGTCGCGGACTTGAAGCAGCAGCATCCTCAGGAGCACGTACAGCACTACCTGGATGCGGTGCAAGAGCACATGCTGCAACATCTCGAGTTGTTCAAAGACAGCAGCCCCCAGGCATCGCCCTTCACGCCACCGCCGCCGGATCATGAGCTGTTTCTCGATTACACGGTGAATGTCGTGGTGGATAACCGTGAGGTGCAGGGCGCCCCGGTCATCGTCGAGGACATCCCGTCGTACAAAAATTTGTTCGGCACCATTGAGCGCATCGTCGATCCGCATGGCCGGGTGATGACCAATTTCTCGCGCATCAAAGCCGGCTCGCTGCTGCGGGCCAGTGGGGGCTATGTGGTGCTCGATTTGGAAGACGCGCTGACTGAACCCTTCGTGTGGAAGACGCTCAAACGGGTGCTGCAGAATAACCGGATCCAGATTGACACCTACGATCCCTTTGCGTTTTTCACCGTGTCGTCCTTGCAGCCGGAGGCGATTCCCATCCAGACTAAGGTGGTACTCATGGGGCATCCCTGGCTGTATTATCTGCTGTACTATAATGACCCTGATTTTGCCCAAATCTGTAAAATTCGGGCTGATTTTGGCGAGGAGATGCCCAACCAGGCCGAGCACCAGGCCAGCTATGCGCACTTTCTGGCACATCTCTGCCGGCAGGAAGGGCTGCACCACTTTGATCGCAGTGGCGTCGAGGCGATGTTGGAATACGGCATGCGCACGGTGGCTGATCAGCACAAGCTCGCCAGCCAGCTGGGCCTCATCGCCGACCTGGCACGGGAGGCCAATTACATGGCCACACAGGCCGCCGCAACGGTGGTGAGCCGGCCGCACGTCGAGCAGGCCATCCAGGGACGCGTGTTTCGCGCCAATCGCTCGGAGGAAAAACTCCAGGAGTTCATCACCAATGGCACCATCTTACTGGACACCACCGGCAGTCGGGTTGGCCAGATCAATGGCCTGGCCGTCTTGCAGCTGGGTGATTACAGCTTCGGGCGCCCGTCGCGGGTGACCGTGACCACGTCCATGGGCCATGCCGGGATTGTCAATATCGAGCGCGAAGCCAAATTGAGCGGCAGCACGCATGACAAAGGGGTGCTGATTCTCAGCGGCTATCTGCGTCAGATGTATGCCCAGGATAAACCGCTGACCCTATCCGCCAGCCTGTGTTTTGAGCAATCGTACAGCGGCATTGATGGGGACAGCGCCTCATCGACCGAACTGTATGCCTTGCTCTCCCGCCTGGCCAATCTGCCGCTGCGTCAGGATCTGGCCGTGACCGGCTCAGTCAACCAGTGGGGCGAGGTGCAGGCTATTGGCGGGGTGAATGAGAAGATCGAGGGTTTTTATGATGTCTGTCGGCAACGGGGCCTCACCGGGCAGCAGGGGGTGCTCATCCCGCAGGCTAACACGCGCAACCTGATGTTGCGTGCCGACGTGGTCGAGGCCATCGCGCAGGGCCAATTTCATGTCTACCCGATTGCCGCCATTGATCAGGGTCTGGAACTGCTCACGGGTGTGTCGGCGGGGGATATTCAGAGAGAGGGCACGGCGCACTACCTGGTGAACGCACATTTGCAACGCCTAGCCAAGGAGATGATGGCCTTTGGCCAGGGGGCGCACAATGGGACGCAGCCGCAACCCGTAGAGGCGTAGGTGCGTGCGAGAGAGGTCTTGTCGCCCTGCGAGGATGACGGTGCCCCACCCAGTCCTCGCCGACGCGGCTCCCAGATGCAGCAGGACGGTGTCCACGTCAACACAATCGATGCAGAGCGTACGCACCAGGGTACCTACCGCTCGCCTTCCTCATGGTAAATCAGGGCGAGTTGCGCTACCCTATGGAGCCAGACACAGGGACGCGTCGTGTACACGCCTCTCGCCCTCTTCAGAAGGTGCACTTGGGAAGCTCGCATGCGTGAAGACAAGGACAGCCTATGACCACACACACCACCGATAGCAATCCGCTCTTGCAGTTGACTGACGCGCCGCGCTTTGACCTGATCCGGCCCGAGCACGTCGTTCCGGCTATGCAGCAGCTCTTATCGGCCCTCGAAGCCGAGTTACAACAATTAGAAACCCAGGCCCAGCCCACGTGGGCCGGGCTCGTCGAGCCCCTAGAGCGCCTCACCGACCAGCTCAACGTCACCTGGGGCATTGTCGGCCACTTGATGGGTGTGCAAAACAGCGATGCTCTGCGCCAGGCACACGAGACTGTGCAGCCAGATGTGGTGCAATTCTCCATGCGTCTGGGGCAGAGTCCGGCCATCTACCAGGCCCTCAAGGCCCTCAAGGCTGGTCCGGCGTGGGCCGCCTGCGATGCGGCACAGCAGCGCATTGTTGATTCGCTGATCCGCGATGCCGCACTCGCCGGCGTCGGCCTGCAAGGCCAGGCACGCGAGCGTTTTAACGCCATCCAACAGGAACTGGCGCGTCTGAGCACCACCTTTAGCAACCATGTCCTCGATGCCACGAAAGTGTTCGCGCTGACGCTGGATAAGCCAGAGGACGTCGTCGGCTTACCCCCCAGCCTGTTGCAACTGGCGGCACAGGCAGCGCACCAGGCCGGGGCCACGGAGGCGACCCCAGAGCACGGGCCGTGGCGCATCACACTGGACTACCCCTGCCTGGGCCCCTTCCTCGACCACAGCCAGCGGCGTGACCTGCGCGAGCAGGTGTACCGGGCCTTTATTACGCGCGCCAGCAGTGGGGAAGCAGACAATGCGCCCCTGATCAGCACCATCTTGCAACTACGCCGGGAACAGGCCAAACTGCTGGGCTATGACAGCTATGCGGTGCTGAGTCTGGCGAGTAAGATGGCGCCGGATGTGGCCACGGTGGAGCGCTTTCTGGAAGAACTGCGCCAGGCGTCGCACAGCGCAGCGCAGCGTGATCTTGACGACTTACGGGCCTGCGCCCGGGCCGCTGGGGCAGCGGAGGCGGACGATGTGCAACCCTGGGATCTGGCCGTGTGGGCTGAGCGCCTGCGTCAGCAGCGCTACGATTTTAATGACGAAGAGCTGCGCCCGTATTTCCCGCTGCCGCGTGTACTGAGCGGCCTATTCTCCCTGGTGCAGCGCCTCTTTGGTGTGCAGGTGCGCCCGGCAGACGGCGAGGCGCCGGTGTGGCATGCAGACGTGCGCTTCTTCCGCATCTATGATGACCAGGAGCGCCCCATTGCCGCCTTTTACCTCGATCCGTACAGCCGTCCGGCGGAGAAGCGCGGCGGCGCCTGGATGGATGAATGCGTCGGCCGCAGTCGCACGCTGGCCACACCTGGGAATGCGGTGCGGCTGCCGGTAGCCTACCTCATCTGCAATCAGACCCCGCCGGTGGACGGCAAGCCGGCGCTGATGAGTTTTAATGAGATGAGGACGCTGTTTCACGAGTTTGGTCATGGCCTGCACCACATGCTCACCACGGTGGACTATGGCCTGGCAGCTGGCATCCACAACGTGGAATGGGATGCGGTCGAGCTGCCCAGCCAGTTTATGGACAACTGGTGTTATCACCGGGAAACGCTGCTCGGCATGAGTGCCCACGTGGACACCGGCGCCGTGCTCCCCGATGTCTTATATAGCAAGTTGTGCAACGCCCGGACCTACCGCGCCGGCAGTGCCATGCTGCGGCAGTTGTATTTTGCCTGCCTGGACATGGCGTTGCACCATCATTTTGACCCGCACGGCACGGAGACGGCTTTTGACGTGCAGCAGCGGGTGGCACAGTTAACCACGGTGCTACCGCCGCTACGGGAGGATCGTTTCCTGTGCAGCTTTGGGCACATTTTTGCTGGGGGCTATGCTGCCGGGTATTACAGCTACAAGTGGGCTGAGGTGCTGAGCGCCGATGCCTTTGCGGCGTTTGAAGAGGCTGGCCTGGACAATGCCCCCGCACTGGCGGCGACGGGCCAGCGCTATCGGCGCTCGGTCTTAGCTCTTGGGGGGAGTCGCGCCCCGATGGAGGTGTTCCGTGCCTTCCGTGGTCGGGAGCCCAGCACGGCAGCACTGTTGCGCCACAGCGGCTTGGCGGCGTAAGGGGAGAGGGCGGGAGGAGCGGTGCAGCGTGGGATGCGCCCGGACCGCTCTTCTACTCATAGCGTAGGGCTTGGATAGGGTCGAGATGTGCGGCTTTACGCGCCGGATAAAAGCCAAAGAAAATGCCCACCGCGCCTGAGAAGAGCACCGCCAGGGCAATCGCTTCCAGCGGGACAATGGTGGGCCATTCGGCGAATGTGGAGACCAGTTGCGCACTCACGACGCCGAGCCCGACCCCCACGAGTCCGCCGAGAGTGCTCAACACCACGGCTTCGAGGAGAAACTGCAGCAAAATATCGCGGCGTCTGGCCCCAATGGCCAGTCGGAGACCAATCTCGCGCGTGCGTTCCGCCACGGACACCAGCATGATGTTCATAATACCAATGCCTCCCACCAGCAGGGAGACCGACGCCACGCTGGCGAGTAGAATGCTCATACTGTCACTCGTACTTTGCGCCGTGGCAGCGACATCGGCGAGGTTGCGGATCATGAAGTCATCCTCCTGCGTGCTTTTGAGGCGATGGCGTTCGCGCAGGAGCGCTTTAATCTGGCGTTCGGCCTCCGGGATGCGTTCCGGGTGCACCGCAGACACCAGGATGGACCCGACCGCGCCCAGCGTCGAGGCCCCCATCACCTTGCGCTCTGCCGTGGAGAACGGGATTAACACGGTGTCATCTTGATCCGTACCTTGAGTCGATTGCCCTTTGGCGGCAAGCAGACCGATGATGCGAAAGGGTACGTTGTTCATCCGCACCACTTGCTCCAGCGGTTGCTGCCCCGGACCAAAGAGATGCTCGACCACACTCTGCCCTAACACGGCGACGGCAGCCCCACTCTCTTCATCCTGCTTCGTCAGGAAACGCCCTGCCGTCAGCGGCCAATCCCGTACGCGCTGATATTCTGCCGTGACGCCGAGCAGGGACGTGCTCCAGTTCTGATTGCCCACGACCACCTGTTGCGTTTGGCGACGTGTGTAGGTCACGGCGCTCACCGCCGGGCAATCCCGTTGAATCGCTTTGGCATCGTTGACCCGCAGCGTCGAACGTCCCCCGGAGCCCGAACGTACCCCGCCTTGCGTGACACTGCCGGAGAGAATGACCAGCATATTGTTGCCCATGCGGGCAATTTGCTCCTGCACCGCTGTGCTCGCCCCCTCGCCAATGCTGATCATGGCAATCACCGCGGCCACACCAATGATAATGCCCAGGATGGTCAGCAGCGATCGTAACGTGTTCCGACACAAGGCACACAGGGCAATACGCACCGCAATCAGCAGCAACCGCATGTGACGCTCCTTAGCGCGCTGTGAGCAGTGCGTCGATCTCCGGCAGATCCGTCGTAGGCCGATGCCCGTGCCGGACGGCTTCAGAATGGACCATAAACACACGAAAATAGGCTTGGAGCAGACGACTCGCGGTGGTCTCACCACACTGGGCCAGGAGGGCAATCGCCACTTCCACGGTGGATAAGTGCTGGGCCCCCACCTGACGGCGCAGGGTATAAGCGGATGGCGTTGTCGGGTGAATCGCCATCTGCGGCAGAGCATGCACATAGGGGCTACGGATCAACATCTTGCGTGCCTGGCTCCACGTACCGTCTAACAGCACGAAGGCGGGGAGCCGATCCGGGAGCCAGGGACGCTGCGGCAAGCGCTCAAACAAGGTCACATCGCCGGAGGGACAGAGCAAAAAGGGGTAAAACTGGGGTGCCGTCAACAGCCCGAGCAAGTCGCTGGGGGGTGCGGTACGGTGCCAGGGAAAGAGGCGCGTGTGTAAGAGGCTCGCGCCAATCAAACGTGCGGTGTTGGTTGGTTTCCCATACTCTTCAGGATGGACGAGGAGCCAAAAGTGTACCCCAGTCGCGAGACGTGGCGTCAGGGGGCAGAGGCAGTGGTCTGTCGGTAAAGAACATGTGGCACAGCGCGGCAGTCTGTAGCCACGCGCCGGCGTTTTGCCGTCTGCAACCATGCGTATCCCTGTCCAGAAGTCTTGGTGAGCGGCTCATCATGCGGTGCCCCTGCTCCACAATAGCTCTACCGTGTGCAGCTCTCAGCACCGCTTCTCCTCCTCCATGGCGCCAGTGGGCATGGGGTGCATCCTGCGAGGCGCCCGTCTTGCCTCTGGCAGAGAGCGTCTCTCCGCCAGAGGCCCAGCCAGCAACCGGGCCGTGTACGGTATGGTATATAGTGTCAGCAACAGAAAAGACATCAAGAGGAGGAACCAGGCGCAGCTCCCCTCCTTGGGGTCATCCCACACACATATCGTCGTGCCGAACGCTCTCCAGCTGGCGCGGCATCGCGCGATGGCCACGACCAGGTTTGTCCACGAGGCCTTCCAGGCCCTGTTCGAGGAAGCGAGTGGCCCATTTGTACACAAAACGACGGCTGATACCAACGGTCTCGGCAATATGCGAGATGGGGACACCATCCGCCACCAGCAGGATGATGCGGCCGCGTCGCGCGCGCCCTGCTGGTATGGTGGTTGAACGCTGCCAGGTCAGCAAGGTATGGCGTTCCGCTATGGTCAAGCCGATTCTTAAAGCTGTCTTACGCCCACGAGCCATAAAATAATCTCCATGTAAGGATTAAGTGACTATTTCTTCGGAAAAAACCCATGGCAACTTTACTGGCTATAGCATTTTTTAATATTTAATCCTTCTACGATGACTGTAGAATCAACAAATATTTACATGGATATACCCTTCTAGAGAGTACATTCCCTGAGATGCTAATACCCAGGGAGTCTCAGATATCTATTATTATGAGAACCATACTGTAGGGCTCTGATGAAAGAGGGGTTGCGTGGGTCTGCTCTGGCCCCCATAATAAGGTGTCTTCTATCCATGAACAAGTCAATTGTCACGTAAAAAAGGCACAAAAAATCATGAGTGAGGCCGTGCAGCACATGTTTGCTGCCATTGCGCGACATTATGATGCACTCAATACTATGCTGAGTTTTGGTATGCATCACCGTTGGCGCCACAAGGCCGTGGCGCTCACTCAGCTCCCAGCTGAGGCGCGCGTGCTTGATATTTGTAGTGGGACCGCGGATCTCGCGCTCGCTTTTGCACGCCATCTCGGCCCCAACGGCCATGTGATCGCCGCAGATTTCTGCGCCGCCATGCTCGCCCGTGGTCATCAAAAGGCCCAGAGACGGCATCTGCGGATCATGTGTACCCTGGCGGATGCCCACCATCTCCCCTTTCACAATGCTACCTTTGATGTCGTGACCGTGGCGTTTGGCCTCAGGAATGTGGATCATTTGGCCACTGCCTTACGGGAAATGCAACGGGTACTCCGTCCCGGAGGTATGGCCGTCGTGCTTGAATTTGGACAGCCCCAAGGGGCAGTATTCGGCCCCTTATATCGTCTGTATGCGCAACATATTCTGCCCCGTCTTGGCGGTTGGGTGTCTGGACACCCTGAAGCCTATGCCTACTTGCCTCGCACTGCCGCAGTCTTTCCTGCGGGCGGACGCTTTGTGCGTGCCATGGTCACCGAGGGTTTTAGCACGGTGCAGGCCCATGCACTCAGTGGTGGGATTGTGTATCTCTACCGTGCCACCCGCCCTCTTGCTGATGCCTGAAAGCACCTGCTGTATCTACACACCAGCACAACGAATGGGGAGAGGAGAGGGAACATGCCAGATTTTGTAGATATTATATACCTCAAGCAAGATGGTATCGCAACGGTCAGCATCAATCGTCCATGGGTACTCAACGCATTTCGTCCACGTACTATCGATGAGATGATCGAGGCGTTCCACGATGCCTGGTATGACGAGAGCATTGGGGTGGTGGTTTTGACTGGGGAACAGGGCCATTTTTGTACGGGTGGGGACCAGAAGATGCGCGGCCCGGACGGGTATAAGGACGAAGAGGGCACCCCGCGTTTACAAGTGCGGAACTTCCATCGTATGATCCGTGAAATTCCTAAGCCGGTTATCGCGCGAGTCGATGGGTATGCCATCGGTGGTGGGCATGTCCTCCATGTCCTCTGTGATCTCACCATCGCCTCGGATCGGGCCATTTTTGGACAGACTGGCCCAAAGGTGGGCAGTTTTGATGCTGGTTTTGGCGCGATGTATCTCGCCCGCATCGTTGGGGAGAAAAAGGCGCGTGAAATCTGGTATCTGTGTGAGCAGTATAGCGCCGAAGAAGCGGCAGCCATGGGCTTGGTCAACAAAGTGGTGCCGCGTGAGCGCTTGGCAGAGGAAACCACCCTCTGGTGCCACAAAATTCTCGCAAAGAGTCCCACCGCCCTGCGCTTCATGAAGTTTGGCTTCAATGCGGACACCGATCATGGCTATGGCCTGCAAGCGCTGGCACATGGCGCGACCAGTTTATTTTATGCCACGGAAGAAGGCAACGAAGGTCGTCGCGCTTTCCTCGAAAAGCGGCCGCCCGACTTTAGCAAGTATCGTCGGACCCCATGGTAAGCACCCGACGTCTCGGTCGCGTTACCGCTCATGATGGAAACATGCCAAGGAGAGATATCCCATGATGCAATGGATAGGGATCTGGTACCGTGCCATCCGTCCCTTTACCCTGAGTGCTGCGCTGGTGCCCGTGTGCGTCGGGAGTCTGCTCGCTGCGCAAGAGGCGGCGTGGAGTGGGTGCCTCTTTCTGCTGGTGTTACTGGGGTCGGGACTCGTGCAATGTGGTACCAATTTGACCGATGAGTATGCCGATCATCGTCCAGGGCGAGGCGCAGAGCACAAAGTCCAAGCACCCTATAAAGTCATTGCCTTGGGCGTACTCACGCCTGCGGCGGTGCGGCGTGGTGCGCTGTGCTGTTTTGCCGTCGCGGCGCTTGTTGGGGTGTATCTCGTGATGCAAACAGGCTGGCCCCTGGCCCTGCTCTGCCTGGCGAGCCTCGGCGTGGCGTATGGCTACAGCGCTGGCCCCTGGCCTCTGGGGCATCTTGGGCTGGGTGAGCTACTGGTGTTTATCTTTATGGGGCCAGTGATGGTGATGGGCAGCTTTTATGTCCAGGCGCAGACGCTGTCTTGGGCCGCCCTGGGGGCCTCAATACCGGTTGCCTGCCTCGTCACCGCCATTCTCGTCGTGAACAATCTGCGTGATGTGGAGGAGGATCGCTACAGTGGGAAGCAGACCCTGGTCACGCTGTGGAACCGTGGACGGGTGACTGATCTCTTTAGTCTCCTCCTGCTGGTCGCCTTTGTTATGTTACCTCTCCTGGTATACAGTCACACACTCCCCTGGCCGGCGTTAATTCCCTTTGGGTTCCTGGTGCACCGAGGTTGGCAGCTTGTCCAGCTGGTCGAGTATGGGACTGAGCGTGCGGTACTGCACCGGGCCCTGCGCGGCACCGCCCAACTGCATTTACGCTTTGGTTTGTGGTTGGCGCTGGGGGTGAGTCCGGCGCTGGCATGGTTACGGTAGACCAGGCCTCATCTTAGCGCAGCGGCTCACGAAACGGCCCTTCCCAGGCAATCTCTGTCAGTGCTTTGCGCGGCGAGGGTACGTCACGGTCCCGCAGGTTCGCCGGGAGGTTGGCGGGATCGCCAGGTGTGCCCACGGCAATCATCATGAGCACGCGATAGGCGTCCGGCACGGCGAGCACCTGGGCTGCTTTCTCGGCATCAAAGCCCCGCATGCCGTGGACCACTAGGCCATGGAGCCAGCCTTGCAGGGCGAGATTCTGCCAGGCAGCCCCCGCGTCCAAGGCATGCGTGGGGGCGGGCTCGTCATGGCGATCCATGGTGGTCTTCGCAAGGAGGACGATGAGGACGGCGGCGTGCTGGGCCCAGGCTTGATTGTAGGGAATGAGCAGATCGAGGAACGTCGGCCAGTGGGTGGTGGCGCGTGGCGCGTAGAGAAAGCGCCATGGTTGATGATTAAAGGAGGATGGCGCCCAACGCGCCGCCTCGAACAAGGACATCAAGACAGTATGGGGAATTGCGTCGCCGGACATGGCGCGGGGTGACCAGCGGTCCACGAATAAGGGCGCCACAGCATACTCCGGCGTGCGTTGGGTACTTCCTGGCAGTAAGTCTGGCACGGGGGGCTCCTTTAGAGGCTCCAGAGTTCTTGGTGCTCCATGGCGAACACGTGCGCATACAAATTGGCCATCCACTGCTTGCCACTCTCGGTCATGCGGAGATAGCGCAAGGCGTCTTGAATATAGGGCGTCACCATTTTCCAGAAGAACGTGGGATAATGGTCACGTAAATCCCCCGGATGCCGATAGCCGAGCTTGGCGTTAACGCCCGTTTCTTCAAATTCATAGAACAAGGCGGGGAATTTGCGCAGGTGGTTTGGCGAAGCCAGTTGTCCTATGAGGTCTGCAGCGCGTAGGAGCCCAGGGTAATCGCTGGTGCTCTGGTGGTCGTTGTCATCAGGCACAGGGAAGCGTGTGCGCTCGATATTGGCGATAATGATCTCGGCATCAATCGTCCGATGGCCCCCAAAGCGCTCACGCACAAAGTGCTTGCCGCGATCCACATGATACGGCGTGAGGGCGGCATCGCTCGCTCCGGAGTGAATGGCAACGGTCTCATCCGCGTGACCCGTGATGTAGAGGCCATGTTGGTCTCCACGACATACGCCATGTACGTAGCCGATGTCGTGACACAGGAGTGAGAGCACAAAATGCATCCAATCACGTGGGGAGACGCCACCGTCGCGGACATGCTTGCCCTTGAGTAACTCCTGGCCCACGAGCGTGACCATCAACGTATGTTCGACATCGTGATACAGCGCATCGCTGTTGGCGATATTTTCGAGGGCCATACGCCCAGCCCAGGTAATAATGCCAGCATAGGCAGGTTCGAGCACGCCATATATGCGATGATACTCCCGCTGTAAGCGTTCGACAAAGGCATCAATGAGCAATTCCGTTGGATTGAACATGTCGTCTTTTCCTTGTCCCAGGGCCGCACACGACCAGCCTCCCTGCGAGGTGCTGTAGAAGCCGGATGAGTATCGCTCTCTACCCACACCGCTGGACGCCCAGTGTGACCGCCATCCCCTCAATGGTATGGGTCTCCATATAACTGTCTGCAGGGGCTGACGTTGAGTGGAGGTCTCGGCTCAAGGTTTCGGCTTTGATGTACTCAGCCCACTCACGTACGACGTCTGCTAACTCCCCTTCCTCCACGTGATACGTGACAATACGGTCTTCGATATTAAAACCCGCGTCTTTGCGCATCACCTGAATGCGTCGTACCAGCTCACGCGCCAGGCCTTCTGTCCGCAACGCTGGGGTGACGACCGTATCCACCGCCACGGTGACGCCCTTGTCCGTGGCGACTGCCAGACCAGCGGCAGGGTGTGTACGAATGACGACTTCCTCAGGGACGAGTTCCAGGGTCTCGCCGTCAATCGTCAACGCCACCGGCACCCCCGCCTGCACTTGATGCACGACCGCCGCGGGGTCCGCTGCACTGAGCGCGGCACGCACACGCGGGAACTGCCCACCTAGGCGCGGCCCCAGGAGTTTGCTGTTGGGCAACACCTCATATTGTAGCAGCGTCGCTTCCTCGGGGACAAATTCCAGCCCCTTGACGTTGAGCTCCTCAGCCACAAGAGCCTGCAAGGCCTCCGACAGCGTGCCATCGCTGGCCCGTACATGCACCAGGGCTTTGGCCAGAGGTTGCCGGACTTTGAGGTTGGCGGTGCTGCGTGCCCCCAGCCCCAGGCTGGTGACCTGGCGCGTCAGGGCCATCTGCTCGATCAGCGCTGGGTCGATGGCCGCCGTGTCTGCAGTCGGCCAGTCGCAGTGATGCACGCTGCCATAGGCCGTGGGCTGCATGGCGCAGACGAGGTTTTGATACATCATCTCGGTGACGAATGGCGTCATAGGCGCCAGGAGCGTACAAATCTTCACCAGGACATGATACAGGGTGGCGTACGCTGTGTGTTTATCCTGGTCGTGCGTGCCCTTCCAGAAACGCCGCCGGCTGCGGCGGATATACCAGTTGCTCAAATCGTCCAGGAAGCCATCAATGGCCAGCGTGGCGCTGTGCATATCCGAGTGTTCTAACGCCTCGCTACAGCGGGCCGTCACCTGATTCAGGCGGGCGAGGATCCAGAGATCGAGCGGACTGGTACTCACGGGCGTTGGCCCGGCGGGCTGCGCCGGTTGAAAACCCTCGTGGCTCGGCTCCCAGCCATCAAGATTGGCGTAGGTGACGAAGAAGTGATACATGTTCCACAGCGGAATCAAAAACTGCCGCCGTACTTCATCGGCACGTTGGTAGCCAAACAGGAGATTGTTCTCCGGTTTATGCGCACAATACAGCCAGCGCATGACGTCCACCCCCATGCGACTGGCCGCCTCGTTAAACTCAATCGAGTTGCCCCAGCTCTTGTGCATGGCGCGCCCGTCTTCAGCCATGAGCGTGGCATAGCCAAAGCATTCCTGGAACGGCGGGCTGTCGTCCAGCACCGTGGCCATGGCGAGCAGGCTGTAAAACCAGTTGCGGAATTGCCCCGGAAACGACTCGCTAATCCAGTGCGCCGGATACCACTGCCGCCAGTAGTCGCGGTCGGCGCGATAGCCCAACGTGCTAAAACTGACGATGCCGGCATCGAGCCAGGGGTTGGCCACGTCGGGAATACGCTGCATGTGGATACCGCACTTACTGCAGGCAATGTGGATGGCATCAATGTAGGGCCGGTGCGGCGTGTGACCTTCGAAAGCGTCCCAGCCTGCGACCGCACGGTCCGCCAGCTCGCGTTCGTCCCCAATGACTTCATAGTTGCCACAGGCTTTGCATTCCCAGAACGGCAAGGCCAGGCCCCAGTAGCGCTTTTTACTGATCATCCAATCATGCATGTTGCGCAGCCAGTCGAGTTCGCGCTCCAGACCAAAACCGGGGATCCAGCGGATCTTTTTGGTCACCTCCATGATCGAGTGGCGCAGCTCATCCATGCGAATAAACCACTCGTCCACCAGGCGAAACACCAGCTCCACGCCACAGCGCCAGCAGGTCGGATAACGGTGCGTATACGGCGCCACGTGGTACAGCAGTCCCTTGTCGCGCAAGGCAGCACAGAGAGGATCGAGGACATCTGAGACGTGCGTGCCGCTCAACCAGCCAAACCCGGCAACAAAGGTGCCTTCATCGTCCAGTGGCGCCACAATGGGGAGTTGGTTGGTTTTGCCGAGCTGAAAATCCTCCGCACCGCAGCCCGGGGCAATGTGCACAATGCCCGTGCCTTCGGTCTCGCTGACCTCGTCCCACAGAATGACGCGGTGCGCTTCCGCCGCACAGGCCGTGCTGCCGGAGAGATTTTCCTGCAGCTGATACAACCCGCCAGGCTGTTGCGCTGCCGCAAACTCGTCGAACGGTCCATCGTAGGCCCAGCCCTCTAGAGCCGTACCGGGCATTTCGGCCAGCACCTCGTAGCGCCCTTGCAGCATGTGCACGGTCCCCTTGGACAGGTACAACGTCTCGTCACCCTGGCGGACTTTGACATAGGTGAGTTGCGGGCCAACCGCGGCCACGACGTTACTGCTCAGCGTCCAGGGCGTGGTGGTCCATACCAGCAGGGATTCGCGTTCCCGGCCGCGCAAGGGCAAGCGCAGCGTCACGG
This sequence comes from Pseudomonadota bacterium, assembly GCA_005777235.1. Lineage (GTDB taxonomy): Bacteria > Tectomicrobia > Entotheonellia > Entotheonellales > Entotheonellaceae > SXND01. Next base: position 13,005 of record SXND01000249.1, on the reverse strand, counting down.
CGGCATGGGTGAGATCCTGATAGCCATCGGTGACAATCTCGTGCTGGCTAATACCCGTGGCGCAGCGCCAGCACCAGGGCATGACATCGGCGCCGCGATACAGCCAGCCGCGCTGCCAGCACTTTTTCAGGAAGGCCCAGATCATGTAATTGTTTTCATTAGAGAACGTGAAATAGCTCCCCCCCAGCTCCGGCATGCCCAGGCGTCCGACGAGCTGTTCCGCCGTGTCAGTCACCGGGCCGTGCGGCCCCTCAAGCGTCAGCAGACGTGACGGCTCTTCGACTAGGGCATCGGCCAACTGGCGCAGGCGCTCCGGGGCATCCCAATCCATCCAGTAGCCCAGGCGCAGGGATTGCTCGGTCTGCACCGCGGCAAAGCGTAGCACACGCTCTTTGCATTTACGCACGAACTGATCAAGACCGTACTCTTCAATGTCTTTTTTGGAGCGAAACCCGAGCGATTTCTCGACTTCGACTTCCACCCACAGCCCCTGGCAGTCAAAGCCGTTTTGGTAACGCAGTTCGCGCCCGCGCATGGTCCAGTAGCGGTTGAGCACATCTTTATACGTCCGCCCCCAGCCGTGATGTACCCCGAGGGGGTTATTCGCCGTCACCGGTCCATCAAGGAATGACCAGCGCGGTTGCCCACGGTGCAGCGTGCGCAGCGTCTCGAAGGCATGCGTGTCGCGCCAGAACTGTAAGACGCCGAGTTCCTGGGCGGGAAAATCGTCAACTTTTGCAGGGACATCACGAAACGGCATCGGCGCGGTTCTCCATACATGGCAGTCGCGGTGAGTGTACAAACGCAGCGTGGATACCCGAGAGACACACGGGTGGGAAGCGTGGACGAGGCCCCGACTCTGACACCCCAGGCCTGACGAGACGCCGTACCCAGGGATACTCCTGGGATGGCAGGTGTCTCTCCTGCCTGAGAAGCGCCCAGCGGGCGGCGCTCCCAGGGTCGTAGCGCCTGAGCACACGACGAGGCCGCGATGCTAGCCTAGCGGCGTATCGTGATGCTTGCGGTACGTAATGAGATCCGCCACAGTGGCTATCTTGAGGTCATGCTTGGCAGCGAATATTTCGAGCTCTGGACGCCGCGCCATCGTGCCGTCAGGGTTCATGATCTCACAAATGACCCCGGCGGGATACAGGCCGGCCAAGCGCGCCAGATCCACCGAACCCTCGGTCTGTCCGGCACGTTCGAGGACGCCACCCGGACGCGCCCGTAAGGGGAAGATGTGTCCAGGACGTGCCAAGTCCTGCGGGCGACAATCGAGCGCCGTGAGGATGGTGTGGGCGCGATCTCCGGAGGAAATGCCGGTGGTAATCCCATCCTGGGCATCAATGGAGATGGTAAACGCGGTCTCGCGCTGGGACGTGTTGTGTGCGACCATGAGGGGAAGTGCCAGCTGATCAAGATGCTCCGGGAGCATAGACAGACAAATAAGGCCACAGCCAAACCGCGCCATAAAGGTAATGGCCTCGGGTGTCACTTTCTCAGCCGCCATACAAAGATCACCTTCATTCTCGCGATCTTCATCATCGCAGAGGATGATCATGCGGCCTTGGCGGAGTTCGGCCAGCACGTCCGGAATGGAGGCAAAAGGCATGAGGAATCCTCCTTAGGCAAGGCTGCTATCGTCACTGCCACCTCGTGACCTCCGCGTACCAGGTCCCTTGCCATGGAGGCGTGCAGTATCTTGCTTCGACATTGTATACTCTCTGGGCTTTGTGCACCGTGGTGGCTATCGCCACGCAGGGATGTCCACGCTGCGCATCCCCGAGGTGTTGGAACAGCAGGGTCGGCCCCAGACATAGGCACAAGTCTGACACGAGCCCGCTGAGGGCAGCGATGATCGCACAAGGAGCGCAGGGATGCAAGTGCATGTTGGTGCATGTATGCTGGAGCTGGTCATTGGCGACATCACGCAGCAAGCCACAGAGGCCATTGTCAATGCGGCCAACAGCCGTTTGGCCGGTGGGGGCGGCGTCGATGGCGCGATCCATCGGGCGGGCGGGCCGACGATTATGGCGGAGACCCGCGCCCGCTATCCTCAGGGGTGCCCCACCGGTAGCGCAGTGCTGACGGGCGGGGGGATACTGCCGGCACGCTGGGTGATTCACGCTGTGGGGCCCATCTGGCATGGTGGACGACACGGCGAGGCCGCGCACTTAGCCGAGGCGTATCGGCACAGCCTACGCGTGGCCGTGGCCCAGGCCTGCACGAGTGTGGCCTTTCCCTCGCTGTCCACCGGAGCGTATGGCTATCCCGTCACCCTGGCATCCCAGACCGCGCTCTCGACCGTGGTGGCCTTCCTCCAGGCCCAGCAACAGCCAGACCTGGTACGCTTTGTGTTGTTCGACCGTGAAACCTATGAGGCATACGCGGCGGTCCTGAGGACGCAGGGTCTGCCGATGGCGCCACCGCAATCTCCCGCAGGCGAGGCGACGCGCCTGCCCCGCACGTGAGGGGATACGCGCGCCTCAGAGACTCTGCATACTGTCCCGTTACTCAGCGGAGACACTCAGACTGGCGGGCGTCTCAGGCACCTCTGGCGCCACGGGAGAGGCGAGAGCCAACTCAGGATACGTGACGCGGCCTTTGGTATCAATCGCCACAGCACCGCGTTCGACTAAACCTTGCAGAATCTCTTCCGGCTGAATGTTCTTGCGGTGATTTTTACAAAAGGCCCGGATGCTGTTGGCCAAGGTGACTTTGCGCACGGGGCGCGAGCGCGCTGGCTGCAGATAGACGGTACAGTATTCGCCCACCACATCGCCATTGCTCTCTGCCGGTGGCTCGGGTGGGGCAACCGTTGTGCGTCGCGTGCGCTGGACTTTGCCGTCAAGCCGTTCGACCTGGCGGTGCGCGTCTTGCAACATGTAGACCACATGGTCAAGGTCGGTATCTTGTGACAGGATGCAAAACTCCGTGTCAGGCGGCATTTCTGCAGCTAATCGGCCCGCCCAAAACGCCAAGCCAAAATCTGCCGCATTTTTGCCCTTTTTCTGCATGCCAATGATGGCGAGACGACCCTCGTGGACGGCTGCCGCTAACACGGGCACCATACCCAAGGGCACTTTGGGCTCAGAGCCACCGTAGCAGGCGATGACACGGGTATAGGCCGTGAGAATCTCCGGTAAATGCTCGAGCTGTCTGGGGCAATTGTCAATGTCGATCAACAAGGCGCGCATCGCTACCGCGGATTTGGGGAGGGGGACAATATCCTGATCCATATTTATACTGTGGCGTATGCCATAGCTCCCTGGTACGCCATCACAGGTCGTGCAGTGGATGGACGATACAATAAACGCATGTCTGCATAAAGATCAGACTATAATATAAAACGAACCATACGAATGACCTCCCCAATATCTGAGACATCTTCCAGATGCCACAGACGTGCTAAGAGGCTCGAGATCTGCTCTGGCGCCATACAATCAGACGCGAGCGCACGGAACTTCTCATTGATGTCGCTATCACTCATGGGATTTTTATAGTGGCCACGGTGGTACGGCACTTCAGCAATGTGATGCACCCCCTGGCGTGTGACGACTTCCACACGGCTGAGCATCGCCTCTGGGGCACGACGATTGGCTTCCTCGGACACGCTCACCTGGACCTTCTGCACCAGAGCGAGTAACCGTGGGTTCTGCAGATACTCCGCTTCAAAGTGTCGTGACTCCACAGTCCCGTACATTAAGGCCACTGCCGTCGTGTAGGGCATACTGTGGTCTGCGGTTTCACGGTTCGTAGGATGCCATTTCTCGGCATCGCCAGCCATGATGTTCACGGCGGTCTGCAACGTACTGACATGCACCGTCTCAATCTCGTCGATATTGGCGATCTGGCGCTGCACTTGGAGCGCCGCATCGACCACCGTCTGCGAGTATAAGCCTAGCGGAAAGCGCTTCACAATACACTCAAGGATTTTGAAGGGCTGCGTGGCGCCCCCAAAAGGCGCCAACGTAAACGGCGTCTGACTGACAGCCCGGAAGAAGCCTCCAGCCCCAGGAAAAATCGGCGCCGGGCCGCTCATACCGAGGGCGGCGAGTTGTACGGCAAAGACCGCATTGCGACTGGCATTCGCAAAGGCACAGCCTTTCCACAAGGAGACCTCACCAATACGTGTTTGATAGAGGGCCACATTGGCTGCCACACTGAGATTGAGCGCTTGCCGCATCTGGGCGTGCGACAGACCCAACACTTTGGCCGCCGCCACCGTACTCGCAATCCCCCCGATGGTCACGTGATCAAAACCCCGATCACGCACACAGATGGCGTCGCACAGGCGGCAAAAAACCTCATAGGCTAGCACAGTAGCGGTGATGACCTGACGGCCATCACTATGCGCCACCTCTGCCGGAGACAAGACCGCAGCGATTGCGTCGCTGGGATGGCCCGATTCTTGGCTCGTGTACCCATCATTAAAATCGAGGTAGCGCATCATCACGCCATTCGCAAACGTCGCCAATTCAAGGCTGGTGGGTTGGCCACTGCCTAACACCGTGGCGGGCTGCCGGCTTGAGATCGTCGCGGCAAGAGACCGGGCCATGGCGCTGGGCTCACTCGGATATCCACCAATGGCGCACCCCAGCGTATCAATCAGCATCCGTTTGGCGTGATGTACCACCTCTGTCGGGCAGTCCGCAAACGTCAAAGCCTGAGCATAGTTGCTGAGGTCGTTGACCATCTCATCCATGGCACCGGTTCCTCTCTCATTCTCATGACCGTGGGCATACGAGCCATACGCTTCCACCTCTGGGAAGCGCAGGGGGATTAGGCACGCGCGCGACTCTTCCCGCTACTTGCCGGGGCTTTGCGCTTGCGTTTCGCCCCACCTTGTGCCTGGCGCTGCCGGAGTTGCTCAAGCGCCCCATCGAGCCAGACGAGATCCGCTTGGCAGAGGGCGATACTACGTTGCAACGTGAGGTATGGGAAGAAAATTTCGTCGTCCGCATCAGGTGCTTGGCCTTGCTCTTGCAGGGCATTGGCGCGTTTCTCGCACCCAGCCAGCTCGGCATTAATTTGCTTCCGACGTTCTTCCAACAACCCAATGGTCGCCTCAGTGGACAGCATGTGGCCAAAGAAGACTTTCAGTAACAACGCACTTTTGTAGGAATCCGGTTCGACACCCGAGTGCTCGAGCCATTGCTGCATGGCCTCGTGTCCCTGAGGGGTAATCTGGTACATGCGCTTGTCAGGACGGAGGGTTTGCGGCACCTCCCGCATCGTGACCAGACTATGAGATTCCAAGCGGCGTAATTCACCATAAATCTGACTTTTCGCTGGGCTCCAGTAAAAGTGCGTAATGCTTTTATTGATGAGCTGCTTCAAGTCGTAGCCTGACATTTCTTTGAATGTCAGTAACCCGAGGATGACATAGGAAGTCGTAGGCAGGTATTCGTTCTCGGTGTCCACGTGTGGACTCCTTCTAGCCCGGATAGGGCACTAAAACCCCAAACAGACGCGCCCGTACGCGTCGGTCGGCTGCGATACCCCGACAGCAATTGGGAATATCCAGGTCATTATTGTGTCGAGAAAATCTCATTTAGTCAACCCCATAAAGAGGACTTTTCGCCAAAATAAGTGTAAAAATGGATTGAAGAGCTCGTAACTAGACATTGCGGCACCAGATAAACCACTCCCCGAGGAGCAGGATCATCGCCCCGAGGAGCCCATACAGCCAGAGCGGTCTCTCCAGCACCCCAGCCGGGTGGAGTGGGACCACGGGTGCTGGGGGCGTCACGGATGGGCGCTTGGTTGTTGGGTTGATATCTGATTCTGTGGCATCAAGGAGATTGACGCTCAGATAGTGTTTGGTGTCACCGGCGCGCACAATATACACCCCAACATGCTGGGTGTCTGCGAACACCCATGGATTGCTCGCAATACTGTAGGTGCGTTGCTGGCCCTGTGGGTCTTGCACGGTAGCCTCAGACACCGGTTGATCAAAAAAGATCGTATGGGCGGTACCTGCTTGAACAGACCCGGCGTGCCAGGCGTCGCGCGGCGGGCTGAACCACCGTAAGAGGTTCTGCATGAAGATCGGGAAGGCCACCCGCAGCGGGAAGTCAGAACGCATCAGATCAAAGGGCAGGACCACGAGCCGCAGAGGTGGTTCGTCCAGGATACTCAACAGGGAGGTATAGTTCCCGTCGATGAGATTCTGGGCCTCACCCTGCGGACGGACGATGTGGGCTTCTTCGATGTGTAAATCGTCCAGTTCGAGAAACTGCAGTAAGGGATGCTGACGCTGCCAGTCGAGTACCCGTGGGTGCTGTACCGTGCCCTCGGTCTGGAAACGCGGATCTTGTGGCGTCGTATTCAGCAACAAAAAATGCCCACGACGCAGCGCTGGAGGCTGTACACCGTTAAAAATAATGAGCTGGTTGGCTTCTAACAGGCGCGGCAAGGTCTCGGCGGTCACCTGGGGCGCCACGTTGACGAAAACGCCTGGGAAGGAGGTCAACAGCGTTTCGAGGAAGTAGTTGCTCTCCCCGACGAGGAGCACCCAGGTCTGCGTCGGCGGGGCGACGACGCCATACGCCCGATTATCCAGGGGGAAATCATCGTCCACCGTAATCTCCGCTTGTACTGCGCCTTTCAGCGGCCCAGCCAGGGTGGAGACGACCACCGCTTCCTCCCCAGGCTGGAGCGCCAGACGGCGTTCGAGTAAGGGCTTGCGCAGGACGGCGGTGACCTGGAGTGGCACGTCGACGGACTGGAGAGAAAAATTTTTCACGGCAATCAGGATGTCATACGTGTCCGGTGGGTCGGGCACCGGTCGCAGCGCCATACGGGTGATGCCGATATTGCGTTCGTCACCTCCCACTTGGATGTGCCGCACGTGGCTCTGCGCCATATCCAGGTCAAACTGGGGACCATAGGCCCCGTCACCGATCACCACCACCTCGTGCGTGCCACTCCCCTGCGTGAAGGAGAGCGCCAGGAGCACCGCGTCGCGCATGCTGCCTGGCGCATCCGTGGGCTGCAGACTGTGCACGGCCTGGCGTAACACGTCTTTGTCTGCCGTAAAAAACTCGACGACCTGTGGGTGACGACCGGCGGTCAGCAGCGCCATGTGCCGTTCGCGTGGCAGGGTGCCGATGACCTGCAACGCACGCTGTTGCGCCTCGGCAAAACGTGAGCCTTGCGCTGTCCGCGTCTGCATGCTGGCACTGACATCCAGCACCAGCACCATGTCTGTATTGGAGGCCGCCGTAGTCGTGAGTATGGGGTTGGCTAAGACGGCCGTCAAACCACAGACCAGCAAGAGCTGCAAGAAGAGCGGCACATTCTGCACCAGGCGATGCCACCCCAGGCTGCCGTGGGCTTCGCGCAGCACGCTGTCCCATAAGAACAGCGTGCTGACCCGCACGTCCCGACGCCGAGAACGCAGGGCGTGCAACAGCAGCACCACCGGCACGAAGGCGAGCAGGGCAAATGCGTTGGGATGAAGCCATGTCATAAAAGATGGTCAGGGGTCCGGAATTAATGGAGATATACGCCACGTCGTAGATAGCGCAGAATCACATCTTCAAAAGGGACAGTTGTACTGGCACGCAGATACTCAATGTTACGTTGCGCACAAAACGCTTCGATTTGCGCAAAATACTCTAGCACTTTTGCGCGATACCGTTCAAGGAGACGTCGATTGATCGTGATCCGCCGTTGCTGGCTACTTTCGATGTCCTGGAGACGTAAGGCGCCCTCCAACGGCGGGTTGATTTCCGTCTCGTCGATGAGCTGAATCACCAGCACATCGAAACGCCCGTAGGCCAGGGCGTCGAGTCCACGCATGTATCCTTGCGGATCGAGCAGATCACTGAGCACAATGGCCAGGCCGCCCGTTGTACTGTGGCGGGCATAATTGCTCAACACGCGATTCAGGTCCGTGCCGCCGTGACACTCTAGGGCTTCAAAATAACGAAACAAGGCAAAGATTTGCTGCCGTCCGCGCTGCGGCGGCATGGGTTTGCCCAGCTCGTCGGCGAACGATACCGCACCCACACGGTCCAGGCTATTGAGGCCAATATAGCCCAGCGCTGCGGCCACCCGGCGGGCGTAATCCAGTTTTGGGGGCGTCCCCAGCTGCATGGATTGGCTGGTATCCACCAGGAGATGAATTGCCAGATCTTCCTCGGCAGTAAAGATCTTCAGGAACAACTGATCCAGCCGACTATAGATATTCCAGTCAATATAGCGAAAATCATCGCCAGCATGATAGCGCCGGTAATCGCTGAATTCCAGCCCCATGCCACGACGGACGGTCGTACGGTCGTTTTGACTCTGGCCGCGCAACACCTTACGGGCCAGGAACCGCAGGGTGTCCAGCTTGCTCAGGAACTCGGTGTCAAACAAGGTGCTCTGCACGCCCTGTATCCTATCTCGGCGCTTGTTCGGGTAACTGCTCCAGAATCTCGTGGAGGAGATCGGCCGGATCAATGCCCTCCGCTTCGCCTTCAAAGTTTAAGATCAGGCGATGACGTAGGCACGGCAAGGCCACCAGGCGCAGGTCCTCAAAACTGACCTGGAAGCGCCCGTGAAACAGCGCCCGCACCTTCGCGGCAAGGACCAGACTTTGCACCCCGCGTGGACTAGAACCGTAGCGCACATAACGTTGAATACGCTCGGAAGCGGTTGAGGGCTGTGGATGCGTGGCCATGACGAGCCGAATGGCATAGCTCTTGACATGCGAGGCCAGCGGCACTTCCCGGACCAACTGCTGGGCTTCTAAAATACGGGCCGTGTGCAGGACCGGTTGCAACTGTTGTTCCTGCCGCTGGGTGGTCCGGTCGACAATCTCGCTCAGATCCGCAAAAGACGGATAGTGCACCTGCAATTTGACGAAAAAGCGGTCTAGTTGTGCTTCAGGCAGGGGATAGACCCCCTCCATATCCAGGGGATTTTGCGTGGCCAGCACGAGAAACGGCGGCGGCAGCGCGTAGCCTATCCCCCCGACGGTGACCGTCTGTTCTTGCATGGCTTCGAGCAAGGCCGACTGCGTTCTGGGCGTTGCGCGGTTAATCTCATCCGCCAAGACAATATGGCTGAACACTGGGCCTTTTTGAAACTCAAAGTAGCGCTTCCCCGCCTCATCCTGCGACACCACCCTGGTGCCGATAATATCGGCTGGCATGAGATCGGGCGTGAACTGAATCCGTGAAAAATTGAGGTGGAGTGCGGCCCCGAGACTTTTGACTAAGAGCGTTTTGCCGAGGCCAGGCACGCCTTCGAGGAGGGCATGGCCACCGCACAGCAAGCACATGAGGAGGCCATCAACCACCTCGGCATGGCCCACAATGGCTTTCGCAATCTCGGTGCGCACGCGCGCAAAATCCTCGCCAAACTGGTGGACCTCGGCCGCAATGTCGGTCATTTCATCATCCCAAGCGAGAGAAAGTATTGCTTGATCTGCTCGCGGTACGCCCGCGGGATATGCTCCTGAGTGAGCACCGCCTCGGCCGCCTGCTGATACTGCACGGCGGTGTGCTCGACGGGCACCTGCGCCCCATTCGGCGTTGGCAGATACCGCATGTAACTCGTCCGCCGCTGCCCCTCGCCGCTGGCGACCTCGACATGCGACGCCGCTTGCTCGGACTCCCGCAGCGCTGGTCCCTGGTGCTGGCGGGTCGCCGTGGACGACCCGACGCCATCCTGGGCTCCTGGCCCAGGATAGTCGTCCATCCCAGACATGGCATCGGGAGACAGACCCTCGTCGCCCATGTCCATGGGCATGGAACCGGTCGCATCCGTCTGCGAACGAGAGCGCGTGCTCCCCGCGTTCTGTTGCCCCCCACGTTGAATGGAGCGTGAGGCGTATTCCAGCGCCCGCCGGGCTCGGTCCAGATGTTCGACCTCTTCCGAGGCCTGTTGCTGTTGCAAAGCATCCTGTAATAATTGGCGGGCGGTATCCAGATCCCCAGCCCGCAGATTCTGTAACAGCTGTTCCAACTGGGGCTGTTGGCCAAACTGGCGACTCAAGCGCAGCACACTGTGTTCCGCCATCGCGCCCCTATCGCGCGGCGATGTATCGTTTTGCAGCATCTGGAGAATCTCACGCAGTTCCTGCTTCAGGCTCTTCCCAGCCATGAGCACCTCGTGGGCCGCGGCAGTACCCGCATCATTCATCAAGGCCCGCTCACGCAGTTCCTGCTGGAGACGCTGGAGGTACTGCGACAGCGTCGCCATCCGCTCCGCGAGCTGGCCCGGCTCACCGCCTTCCCGCTGCAACCGCTGACCAAGCTGCTGGATTTGCCGCGCCAGGATCATGCTGCGGTCCAGTTGCTCGCGTTTGGCCACGTCTTCCAGGGCACGGCCCCATTGTTCGAGCCGCTGCCCTTCGCGGCTGATGTGCTGTGCAACGTCTGGCTCTGGCGCATTATCCAACGGCCACGGTGTCACGTGGAGCCTCGACACCCCCAGCAGCGCTGCCAGCAGCACCGGCAGCACCCAGACACGCCGCGGTATCTGTAGGGGAAACACCCGACGTGTTTTCACCTGTGGCGCCAGCCGTGCCGCCGTGGCCGTGAGGCCAGGGAGAAACGGATGCGTAGCGTGTTGCTGGCGATATTCATAGGCCGTGCTCAAACTCTCGTGGAGTCCGAGCGCGCCATCCGTACGCACCAAGACGTCGAAGGGGGTGGCACGCACCCGCCAGGCCAACCCGACAAAGACCACGACCATACCGCCAGCCAACCCGCCGTACACCAGCTCCAGGGGAGTCGTCCAGCGCAACAGCGGCATCAAAACACTCAGTAACAACGCCACCCAGGTGCCACCGAGCAGCACATCCAGCGCCAAGCGCAGCCGCTGCTGCCGTGCATAGCGCTGTTGTAATTGTTGTATGATACGTTCGAGTGGGTGCGACTCAGCCATACATCCTCGGTTCTTCGCGTGCCTCGTGTCGTGCGGCACGACGCTGTATCCAACGTATACGCTGCCAGGCAATGATCACACTGCCAGCCGCGAGCAGCCCATGCAACACCACTGTCGCGACCCAACCGCGCAGGATGAGGCCCGGGAGAGGCAGGCTCGCCAAACGCGGTGGCCAGAGGCTGGCATCGGCAAACGCCAGCACAGGGTTGTACAGAGGGACAACAAAGCCACTCCCAAGAATAAAGCCAACGTAGAGTAAGCGCACCAAAATGTACAGTAAGAACTCCTCGCGCTCGCAGTAGAATAAGAGGGTGATGCCGACCAGGCGATAGCTCCCCGTACAGACCAGGATAATCAGCAGCCCGGCGCTCCAATGTTGCCACGGCTCGCCCGAGACTTGCGCGGCACACAGCACGAGTGGCACCGACAGGCCCCAAAAGAGGGCCAGTTCGAGGCTGCTGGCGGCGACATAGCCCCGCAGAAACGTCCCGGCGGACACCGGGGCGAGCGCCAGCCACTCGTGCAGACGGACATACTGCGACCCGAGCAGGCGGGTCGCACCCTGCGCCACATTTAAGTAGGCTAAGATCATCAGAATGACCGTGCCCAGGGCATTATAGGTAAAGGGCAGGTCGCGGACATTCACCAGTGCCTCTTTGGGCCAGGTGATGAGGAGGACCGCCGAGAGGGTAGCGACATAGTTCAGGCTATAGGAGCGATGCGTGGGCTGCTGCGCGAACGCAACCAGCCCTCCCTGGAAAATCGGGTTGTGCCAAGCACGGCGGCAGGGCCGCCAGAGACTCCACATCGCCTCACCTTTCGTGGCGTGGGACTGGGCTACGCGTGTGGGAGCAACCCCGCGGCCCGCGCCCAACGGTATTTCGCCCCGAGGACTGCCACGGGTTTCTCCGTGGTGTAGGGATAGGCCAGAATCTGGTGATCATTCAGCGCCCGGCAGGCCTCTTCGACCTCGACATCACCCACCAGGGACGCCACCACGGGCTTGTGGATGCCGCGTTGTCGGGCTGCCTCGACGACTTCGCTCAACAACGCCGCAAACACCATGGGGGGCGTAATGATGGTATGCCAGTAGCCCAGGATGAGGGCGTGGATGCGTTCGTCGTCCAACGCCAACTCAATCGTATTCCGATAGGTGCTCGGTGGCTCGCCGCCCGTAATGTCCACCGGATTCCCCGAGGCGCCAAACGGTGGGATGAATTTTTTGAAGGCCGCATCGAGATCGTCTGGCATGCTCATCAGGCGCAGGCCGTTGTCCACGCAGGCATCGGAAAGCAACACGCCTGAGCCTCCGGCACCCGTGACAATGACGACGTTCTCGCCTTTGGGCGTTGGCAAAATCTGCAAGCCACGGGCAAATTCCAACATGTCGTTCAGGCTATTGGCGCGAATCACCCCACATTGCCGCAGCACAGCGTCGTAGATTTTGTCATTGCCAGCTAGCGCCCCAGTGTGCGACCGTGCCGCACGGGCACCCATCGCTGTGCGTCCGGCTTTCAGCACGACAATCGGTTTGTGCTGCGACACACGTTTGGCCACCTCGGCAAACGACCGACCATCTTTCAAATCCTCAACGTGCATGGCCACCACTTGGGTGTTGGGGTCTTGCTCGAAGAACGTCAACAGATCGTCTTCATCAATATCCGACTTGTTCCCCAGACCGACTATGGCGGACCCACCCATCTTGGCCGAGCGGCTAAAGCCGATAATCGCCATGCCCACACCGCCGCTCTGCGAGGACAGGGCCACGCTGCCTTTTTCATCATAGGGCGTGCAGAAAGTCGCACAGAGATTGTTATGCGTGTAGTAAAAGCCGTAGATATTCGGCCCCATCAGGCGCACGTTGTATTGGCGTGCCACGGCCACCACTTCCTGCTGCAAGGCGTCTTCGCCCACTTCGGCCAGCACCTGGGCCACAAAGCGGGCCGGGATGCAAAAGATGGCGATGTCGACGGTGCCAGGCACCTCCAGCACACTCTTATAGCACTGACGGCCATCACTATGCGCCACCTCTGCCGGAGACAAGACCGCAGCGATTGCGTCGCTGGGATGGCCCGATTCTTGGCTCGTGTACCCATCATTAAAATCGAGGTAGCGCATCAT
>SXND01000248.1 GCA_005777235.1 Pseudomonadota bacterium | reverse complement strand
CGGCGACACCGCCAATAAGATCGGCACCTACAGCGTGGCGGTGCTGGCCAAGGAGCACCAGATCCCGTTTTACATCGCGGCGCCGCTGTCGACCATTGATCGTGCGACAGCGACCGGCGCCGACATCCCGATTGAACAGCGCCACGGCGATGAAATTCGCCTGGTCGGTACGCAACGCATTGCGGCACCGGATATCGAGGTCGCCAACCCGGCGTTTGACGTCACGCCAGCGCGCTACATTCGCGGCATCATTACCGAAGTCGGGGTGGCCATGCCGCCCAACGCTGAGACCATCGCCGCGCTGTTTCTTGGGCAGGGCGCGTCGTCTCTTCCTTAGGCTGGGATCGCGATGTCTCCTCCAACACTTCTCCCCTGGCACACGCTGTATTCCAACCCTCTGGCGCCGAGCTGGGTGGCGGAACCACCGGCGGCCTGGCGGCGTGCCATTCCAGAAAAGCTGGTCCGGTGTGTGTGGTTCGATGCCCGTTGGCGGCCTGCGACCCTCCGCACCGTGGATGGCCGTCCCGTCATCGTGCATGCGCCGGGACGGTGGAACGTCCAGGCTGGGCCCGATTTTCAGCAGGCCATTATCGAATTCGGCGATGGGGTGCGGCAGCGCGGCGATGTCGAGATTCATTGTCAGGCTTCCGGCTGGACAGCACATCGTCACCACCTTGATCCGCGGTATAACCAGGTGATCCTGCACGTGGTGCTGTGGCACGAGCCCCACATGCCTGCGGCACAGCGTGCCGATGGCTACGTGCTCCCACAGGTGGCGCTGGAATCCTGGCTGCCCCGTCCCCTGCGCGACTATCAGGCGGAGATTGTCCTGGAAGATTACCCCTACAACGCTGGCCAAACCCCTGGCCGGTGTTACGAGGCGCTGCAGCGCTTGACGCCGCAGGAAGCCACAGACGTGCTCAATCGCGCCGGTGACGCGCGTCTCCAGCAGCGGGTGTGGCGTTGGGCAGAACACGAGCCTGAAGGTGGCTTGATGCAGACCCTGTATGCCGCCATGTTACGCGCCCTGGGCTCGACCGGACACCGCCAGCATTTTCAGTCGCTAGCACGCCTGGCCCCGTGGCACGCCGTGCAGCACTGTCTGGCGGACTATGCCCCTGTCGAGCGCGGTCAGGCTGCCGAAGCGCTGTTGCTGAGTCTGGCGGGTATGCTGCCAGCGAGTATCCCCACGACCGCTGATGCAGAAACGGCGCACTACCTCGCGACCCTGCAGGCTTACTGGCAGCGCGTCCCGGCTGCCCTGCGTCAGCACGCCTGGCACGGAATGGATTGGCGTCAGCCACACGTGCGTCCAGCCAATACGCCCGAGCGACGTCTCGCTGCTATGGCGCAGATCCTGGCGCACTACCCGGACATGCGCTTACTCGACACCGCGGTGGCGCTGTGCCGCACCCATACCCGCGTGGACGATCCGCGCCTTATGCGCCAGCTCAGTCGCGCCCTGGCGCGTCTCCTGGATGTGCCCACCCAGTCGTATTGGACCCGCCGGGCTTATCTTGGGGGCCATGTGGGCCCACGCCAGCGTCTCATCGGGCTGCAGCGCGCCCTCACCGTGGTCGTCGATGCCATGCTGCCCGTCCTCACGCTGTACGGGCAGCAGCACACGGATGCCGCGCTGAGCGCGCAGGTGCTGGCGGGCTATCACACCACGCCGCTTTTGCCCGACAATCATGTGCTGCGCGCTATGCGCCAGCGGCTCCTCGGGAATGACCCCGCCTTCCTCGCGTTGGTCACCGGGGCCCGCCAGCAACAAGGTCTGCTGCAATGGTGGGCCGATTTTTGTGGCAATGATGAAGGTGACTGCCAGGGTTGCAATTTCCCCCCCAGTGACACATGACGTGCGGGATAGGCGATTGCCCCGCGTCGCGCTATACTGCAAGGCGGCTTTCTGTTGTCGCTGCGCCCAGGAGGGGCGTAGACAGCCCGAGTTCCCAGGTGAGAGGTAGTAACCCCTATGATGATCCCGACGCTCCGTATCATGTCGTCAGCGCCCCCGTGGCCTAGGCGTCTCCTGGGCACACTCGTGTGTGTGCCGTGGCTCCTGGGCGCTTGCGCTCTCGTCCCCACCCGAGCCACCAACGAGCCCCCACCGCTCATCAAAGCCGTGAGTCGAGGCGATACGCCGACCACCCGGGCCCTGCTGGCCAAAGGCGCTGACGTGCAGGCGCGCGATAGCAATGGCCGCACCGCTCTGATGTATGCGGCGGAAAACGGTGATCCCACGACCGTGCTGACCCTGCTCACCAATGGCGCTGATGTCAATGCGCGGGATTACCAGGGGTGGACTCCCCTCATCTACGCGGCCGAAAATGGCGACCTCACCACGCTGCAGACCTTGCTCACCCACAAAGCGCACGTCAATGCGAAGGGTGAAGGCAGCGGCTGGACCGCCTTGATGAGTGCGGCGGCGCGTGGCCATCTGCCCGTCACGCAAGCGTTGCTGGCGAGTGGGGCGGAGGCCAACAGTAAAGAGAAGGACGGGCAGACGGCCTTGATTATGGCCGTGCAGCAAGGCCATACAGATGTGGTGCAGGCTCTCTTGGACAATGGGGCCGATGTCAGCGTCAAAAACAAGACGGGCAAGACTCCGCTGGCGGTGGCGGACGCGGAAGGGTTTAGCAAAATTGCGCAATTGCTCAAACAGGCGGAGAAGCGCGGGCAAGCTGCGGACAAACCCGTAGCGCCGCCCCCTGGCACGCCCACGGCGACGCCTCCAGCCACGGTGCGTGCCCCACGCCCTGCGGCGCCACCCGCGCCCGGCGCGGAGAAACCTGTGGTGCAATTTGGGCGCTATCGGGCCCTGGTGATTGGCAACAATGCCTACACGGATTTGAGCCCGTTAAAAACCGCCGTGCATGACGCCACCGTGGTGGCAGACCTGCTGCGGAGCACCTATGGCTTCCACGTCACCCTGCTGACCAATGCCACCCGCGAGGATATCATGGGCGCCTTGGATCACGCGCGCGCCGTACTCACCGAGCAGGACAATCTGCTCATCTACTATGCTGGTCATGGCATGCTGGACACGAGTGAGGAACGGGGCTACTGGCTGCCGGTGAACGCCCGGCAGGATGCGCGTGTGCAGTGGATCTCCAATACCACCATTACCGATGCGCTGAAGGCCATGGCCGCGAAACATATCTTGGTCGTGGCGGACTCCTGTTACTCGGGCACGCTGGTGCGGGGCCTGGACGTCATCCGCCCACCCGCCGGGGCGGATCGCGACACCTATGTGGCGCGTATTGCCCAAAAACGCTCCCGGACGGTGCTGACCTCCGGGGGCCTCGAACCCGTGTCCGATAGCGGCGGCACTAAAGAACATTCCGTGTTTGCCGGGGCGTTCTTAACCGCCTTGCAGGACAACCAGGACGTTCTTGACGGCCAGCAGCTCTTCAATCTGATCCGTCGCCCGGTGGTGCTCAATGCCTCGCAAACGCCTGAATATACTGATATTCGCCATGCGGGACATGAGGGCGGGGACTTTATTTTTGTGCGTCGGCCTCCGACAGCCACGCCGAGTCAACCCACCAGCACGCCGCCGCCCGTGCCGAGTGATATACCCACGCCGGTCACGCCAGCCGGGAGAACGCAGACCTAGTGCTCTGTCAATCTTTAATTTTAGGGTAGAGGGCTTTCAGTTTGGTGCGCGCGTCATCGATTTTGAATTGCCAATCGACCCCGCGCTGCTTCTCGTTACTCGACGTAGACCACGCGGCGGTTTCCGCCGCAAGGTGCTTGGTATCGCCAAACCGGCGGTCGTGCAAACATTGACGCGTCAGGGCACTCAGCTCGTTTTCCGCGATGTTGAGCCAACTCCCGTGCTTGGGCGTGTACCGAAATTCGAGCCGCCGGACGAGCTGCCGGGCCCGCGCAGCGTCAAACGCTTCGTAAAACGCGCCCATCGTGTGCGTGTTTAAGTTGTCGCAGACCACGAGCACTTTGTGGGCCTCTACGTAACGCGTCTGCAACAGGGCCGCCATCTCTCCCGCCCAATCCACCTTGGTGCGTTGCCTACGCACGCGGACATGGCGCCATCCCTGCAGGGGCTCGGCAAACATGAACACGCTGGCCGTGCCGGCACGTTCGTATTCGTAGTCGACACGTCGGGCATGGTGCGTCGTGGCGGCGATGGGCACGCGGGTTTCCTTCAGTAATTGCACCGGTTGTTCGTCCATGCACAGCACAGGAAACCGTGGGTCATAGGGCTGTGCGTAGGTCTCTAAGACGTTTTCCATGCACGCGACAAATTCGCCGTTGGCGGTCGGTGGGATGACCCAGTACTGAATCTTGCGCGAGGTCATCCCGTTTTTTTTAGCATCTTTCTTAGGGTCTCATGACTGACCGCGTCGGCGATAGCCAGTGCCACGACCTGGGCGGCCAACAAGCGCAACGACCAATTGGCGAACCCCTTGGGGGGCTTGCCCAACCGCAACGCGATGACTTGCGCTTCCTGCGCGCCATCCAGCTGTTTGTGACGCGGGGGCGTCTGCGGTTTTTCACGGTGCAGCGCGCGCTCAAAGCCGACGGTCACGAGGCGTTGGCGGACGTTTTCGACCGTTTTCGTCCGACACGAAAAGGCCTCCGCAATTTTTTGGTCTGTCCAGTTGGAACCATTTGCATCGGCCTTGAGGAGCAGGTGTGCCCGGCGCACTTGCTCCGACGACCCCTGCAGTTTCTTAATCACTCGGCGCAACGTTGCGCGTTCCTCATCTGTCAGGCGAACAATATACTTTTTTGCCATGGGCACCCTCCTTGGTACTTCCAAGTTTCACTGATGGGCGCCATAGAGGAAACCCTAATTTTCAAAATTGACAGAGCACTAGTGCCTTCACCGAGCTGTTGTGCCAGTTGCTGCCCCCTGGGATCGCGGGCTCCAGCCCGGCTCCCGCAGCCACGCTGGAGCGTGGCGCTCCCAGGAGACGTCGCACATGCGCTCGGTTGAGGCACGAGAAGTACTTCATAGCGAGGTGTGTGCCCGGGAGGGACGACCGGCCGGTTGTCCCTCCAGCGCTTCTATGGGCTTGTCTGCCAGCAAGGCCGCGCGCTGGCGATCCTCGACAGTTTGATACTGCGGGGTATCGTCGCGTGGTCGGCGATCATCCGGGCCGCGCTGGGCCGTGTCTTGCCAGGCGTGATCGGCGGACCACTCGAAGGGCAGTATGGCGATCCCCCCAGGCGCCGTGAGCGCCGTGAACGCTGCGAGGGCCTGCCGGAGAATGGCGCGTTGCAGGGCGGGCTCATGTGGCTTGCCGGTGGTATGCCCGAGCGGATAATCCAGAAACGCCGCGCGTGGTGGACACACCGCTTGGGTGATATCCAGGGCACTGGTCATACACAAGGTCGGGATGCCTGCGGCCTCAATCTGACGTGCGATCAGTCCCACGGACTGATGACAGACGGGTCACACCGGCACCAGCAGCACCGCATCCACCTGATCCGCCAGAAGACGCGCCGTCAGTTGCGGTGCCAGCTCGTCCTGCACCCGTCGGGCCGAGTAGATGCCACCCATGAACGTATACGCTTGGGCCGCCAGGGAGCCTAGGACGCCTTCGCGCACCAGGGTGCGTAACGTATCAATCGGAAAGACCACATTCGGATCGTGCCGGGCATCCGTCAGGTCATAGGCAAAATGCGTCACCCGTAGATCTGTCGTGCGGACGTCAGTGGAAATGACCCGGAAAGACGTATCGTCTTTGTAGTGGAAGGCGACCTGGCCCGTGACATAGATGCCGCCGGAGGCGATGAGACCCAGCCGCGATGCGGCCAGCGGCCGGCGCAGCGGCTGCCAGGGCGGCGGATCGGTGGACAGCACCCAGCGGTAGGCAGGGTAGCCTTCCTGGGTGTATTTTTCCTGGATGCGGGGGATATACTCCACCGGCATGAGCGCCTCCTTCCTGAGAGTGTCGCACCACGCGTGCCCTCCCCCGAGTCCACGCGTGGTGCAGATATCACCGTAGCATAGCACACCTCGCCCGCATATACGGACGGACATGAGACAGTATGCACCGTGATGGCCCATTACCACAGACAGCACACCATCCGCCGTCGTCATAATGTGTGGGTCAGCGCTGCCGCTAGCGCCGTGCGTACACAGCGTCCAATCAGCCAACCAACCGGAGTCACGGGCCCAGCATAGGGCAGGATCGGCCCACGCCCGGTACTCGCGATAGCGATGGCGTCTGTGGAGGTTCCCGTCGCAGCGGTCCCTTCCGGGGTGCGTGCTCTGGAAGCGAGTACGACCTGCGTTTTCGCCTCGGTCGCCGTGATCACCGCATTGACGAGCGCTGCCGGTGTAAGACAGGCATCAATGAAGAGCATCATATTGATGGTCCCGGGCCGCGCTGTAGCTGGTGGACTCAGTCCAGCAGCCGTGGCATTCCCCAGCCCAGCGGTCAGCACGATCGCCACGGTCAGGTCGTCCGCACGCAGTGTCTGCACCTGGGCCGTCTGCAATAACACGGCGGTCATCTGGCCGACAAAGGCTTCGTGAATCCCCTGCCCCCGCGCAAACGCTACTAAATCCGCGCTGGGATCAGCACAGTCGTAGTCACGGCGCACATGACGGTTCACGAGATAGCGCACGCGCGTCAGCCCCCCGCCGACCTCGGTGGAAGAGAGGACCGTCAGCGGCTGGGCGCTGTACACCACGAGCGCCTCGGGACTCTGCTTCAGGGTGAGGCCGGGGAAGTCCAGGGCTGCGGTGGCGAGCATGGCTACCGTCGGGAGAACTTCAGGCACGGGGGCTTTGGTCATGGGAGATTCCTTGCATCCGTGTGACTGGAGTTATTACTCTGCCGCGAAAACACCAACACTGGGGTCCCATCAGCCATAGAGATGCGGTCGGTATACACGTCAAAGACGCGATTGAGCTGTGCCGCTTGCAAGACCGTGTCTGGCCCCCCCTGGCTTACCAGGCGCCCGGCGTTGAGCAACACGAGGTGAGTGGCATAGCGTGCTGCGGCATTGAGATCGTGCAGGGCGAGGCCAATGGTCTTACCGGCGCGGGCCAACTGCTGACACAGATCTAACACATCCAGGGCATGCGCAATGTCCAGGCTGGCCGTGGGTTCGTCGAGCAGCAGCACCTCGGCTTGCGTCGCCAAACTGCGGGCAATGAGCACCCGTTGGCGTTCCCCGCCGGAGAGTTCGAGGACTGAACGCGTCGCCAGGTGCCAGACATCGGCATGGCGGAGGGCCTCATCAACCACTGCATAATCGTGGGGGCGCAAGCGCTGCAAGCGCCGCAGATGGGGATGACGGCCCATGGCGACGATCTCGCGCACGGTGAAGTCTGCACTCACATGCGTGTCCTGTGGGGCAAAGGTAATCCGCTGGGCCAGCTCACGCCGGCCAAACGTCCGCAGATCGTGGCCATGGAGCGTCACATGCCCCGCACTGGGAGTCAGCAATCCTGCCAGGAGACGTAAGAGGGTGGTCTTCCCCGAGCCGTTGGGACCAAGGAAGGCGGTGATCCCTCCAGGGCGCAACGCCATGGTCACGTCGCGCAGGAGCCAGTGGTCATCAATGGCCAGGCCGAGGTTGTGGAGCGCAAGCGTCTGCATGGCGTGCTCTGCTCTAGGACAGCGCGGTGTCGCGTTGGCGTGTCAGTAACAAATATAAGAAAAACGGTGCTCCAAAGGCCGCCGTGATCATGCCCAGGCGTAGCTCTTCGGGACGCAGCAGCATGCGGGCCAGCACGTCAGCCAGGATGACAAACGAGGCCCCTAGCAGCGTGCTGGCCGGGAGGAGGCGACGATGCGCCGGCCCTATGACCAGGCGGACCATGTGGGGCACCACCAAGCCGACAAACCCAATCACCCCGCTGACGGCCACGGCCGCGCCTGTGAGGAGGGCGACACTCGTGAGCACCGTCCGCTTGATAGACTCCACGGGCACCCCAAGCGATGCCGCGGCTTCTTCCCCCAGCAAGAGCACATCCAGCTCGCGCATCACGGTAAAAGCGATGAGCGCGCCCAGCCCGACACACGGCGCTACCATACCCACGTGGATCCAGGTGCGGCTATCCAGGCCACCCATGAGCCAGAACACGATTTCCTGCGCGACCTGATAGTTGGCGAACTGGAGGGAAATCACCAGCGAGGTGGCGGCGCCAATCAAGGCTGTCAGGGCAACCCCGGCCAGTAACAAGGTGGCCACGGGGGTACGGCCCCGCTGGGTGGCAATGGCATATACGGCAAACAGGGCGCTTAGGGCACTGAGAAACGCCAGCAACGGCAAGTACCATAACGACCGCGCCGCCAAACCACAGGCAATGGCCAGGACGGCCCCGAAGGCCGCACCGGCACTGGTGCCGATCAGATCGGGCGATGCTAACGGGTTATGAAACAGTCCTTGCATCTGGGCTCCAGCCAGGGCGAGGGCGGCGCCCACCAGAGCCGCGACCAACACGCGTGGGGTGCGAATCAACCACACCACCACCAGGTCCGCTTCACTGACGCTACTGGTGTCAATCCACCCGGCGGGTACGAGGTGCGCGGCCAGGACGGTGGCGACGGTCCGCGGGGCGATGTTCAGACTACCCAGGCTGACCCCGATGAACATGGAGAGGATGAGGCACAGGGTCAAGAGCACAAACAGACGCGGCACCGGACGAGCCTGGGGCGCGACAGCGGGCGGCGGTACTGGTGGACTGCTACGAGCAAGCGTCATGGGTGTGGGCAGCACTCCGGGGTGTAGAGTTCGTGTGCCAGTTGCGCGATACCCTCGGCAACATGATGCGTGACGGTCACAAAAATATGATGTGGGATCACAATAATGCGCTGGCGTTTGCCGGCAGTGGTCGTGGCCACGGCAGGATCATACAACAACTGACGACGCGTATCGTCGAGCGCATGGCGAGCGGCACTGGTGATGATCACCTCGGGATTCCACTGGAGCAGTTGCTCGCTGCTGATTTTCCGAAACCCTGTGATGCCATGGAGGGCTGCGATGTTGATCGCCCCGACCTCTTGCACCATGTCGTCGAACGTCGTGTGGGCTCCCCCAGTATAGCCATCAAGGCCGTATGACATCACACGCAGGGGGGGCACGCCACGGGGAATGTGCTCCCGCACCCGGGCGAGGTCACGTTCCATATGCTGCACCAACGTCTCGGCCCGGTCGTCCTCACCAATGATGTAGCCCAGGGTGCGGATGTTGAGTTTAATATCCGCCAGCGCGTCGAAGTGCCCGAAACGAAACACCGGCGCATGCGCGGCCTCCAAGAGGGTGAGCAGTTCGGCGCGGCTGTAGGTGGCTACGAAAATCATATCGGGCTGGAAGCGCAGGATCTGCTCGGCCCCGGCTTGCGTCCGTCCACGGATCTGTTGCGCTTGCGCCGTCACATTGCTGTAGACGGGATCGTCTACCAAATCGCTTAAGGCCACGATGCGCTGTGGATCACCGATGGTCAGCAAGAGTTCATCCGTGCCCAGCGTCTGCGACACAATGCGTTGGGGCTTGTGGGGGATCACCAGCAGCGCCCCACTGGCATCGGGAATGGTACGCGGAAAGGGGGAGCTGGCACGTTCGGCCACTGGCAGCGCCATCTGGGTGCGTGGCGATGCGGCATGCTGGCTGTTATGGCGCAGGGCTTCAATGAGCACAACAGTCACGGCGACGGCGCACAGTAAGCCGCAGAAGAATGCCACAGGCCGGGTCAGCCATGGCGCAGGCGCCGACCACTGCCCCCGGTCCACGTCACGCTTCATGGCCTGCCTCCACAGGCGCGCAGCCTCCGTGCCGTCGGTGCGCTATCCCACCTGGTCGCCTCACCACCGTGGCACGCACGGCGCGCGCCCGGCCATCGGGCATCCAGACCATGTCCACGGCCTTGCCTATCGACCGCGTGGCGGTGTCGTCGTGCTCGCCTGGATGACGTCGTATAGTTTCCTCGCCCGGCCATTCTGTGTATAGTCACTGGCGGCAGCCCTGGATGGTGCCGCGGCGGCTTTGGCCCTGGCACAACGGTGTGAACTTTGACTGAGAAATAGGTAGACACGTGACACACATGCCTGAGGATGCCCCTGGCACCGCGCTGTTTCCCGAGTATGCGACCCTTTATGACTTGATTGCCCGCGAAGTCACCGGCCTGACCGACGCGCAACTGGATTTTCGTTCGGAACAGTGGGGCTGGGCCGACTGGAGTATCCGACGCCAGCTGAGTCATATGGCGTCGTTGCTGTATGGCTGGATGGTAGTGCGCTGGGGTGACACGTTGTTCCCCAGCGGCGATCACGGCGTCACCGATATCCCCGGTCTCACGGCGTCGGGCTTCGACCGCCGCTTGGATGACCGACGTTACTGGGACGTGCCCGTCCTGCTGCACACGCTGCAGCAGGCTATCGCGCTGATCCAGCGTGTACTTGTGGAACGCGACGTCGCCTTTCTGCGCCGTTACACCCGCGCGCGCGAGGCTGGCCCACACTGGCACCTGATGCAGCAGGCCCATCCGGCGGGCCTGACGTTGGTCGACGCGGGCCGCACCATGGTGATGACCCTGGAAGCCACGTTGCGGCATATGTATTATGAGGAAACGACGCATCTGTACAATATCCAGCGCCTCAAACGGGCGCAAGGGCTCGCCACCGTGGTCGACGTGCCACAGGTGGGCTACTGGGTGCTGGAAGGCTGGGACCGCAGTCAACCGTAACATATCTCACACAGAGGAGCAGAGTCGTATGGGAGTGCACATAGCCAAAGACGCCATTGATCTGGGCATTGTGACCACGAACGGCCCGGCCATGTTGGCCTTTTATCGCGATCTTCTTGGGTTCGTGCATGAAGGCGATATCGTGATGGAGCACGTCGGCATCAAAGTGATGCACCGTCTGTGGTTTGGCAAAAGCCTGATTAAAATCGTGGTCCCGGTGCGAGATCCGCAGAGGCCACCGGCGCCTGGTGGCATTCCAGGGGGCACCGGCTACCGCTACTGGACCATGACGATCAACAATCTTGATGAGATCCTCAGTGCCGTGCAGGCCGCCGGATACCCGATTGTGCGACCGCGCACTGAGGTGCGCCCCGGAGTCGTGATCGGCATGGTCGAGGATCCTGACGGCAACTGGGTGGAATTCATCCAGGCGTCGTAGTTGCCATCAGGCCCCAAGCGCCCGTAAAAACTCCTGAGATTGTACCACCGTGGTCTGGCGTGGGAACACTTTCTGCGTCAGCACACGGTGCACTTCCTCGTCGGCATCGGCACAACAATCTTCCAACACGGTGATGCTGTAATCGGCGTCGGCAGCCCAGCGTACCGTCGACAGCACCACCCCGCTGGTCGCTATGCCCAGTAGCACGAGGTTGGTGACATTGTGGGCGCGCAATACGGTCTCCATATCCGTCGTCGAAAAGGCCCCCACGCGCCGCTTGGTGACCACGACTTCGCCAGCCTGCGGCGTCACCTGGTCATGGATAGCCGCTCCAGGGGTGCCCTCGGCGAGACGCCCGCTCGCTTTCATGGCGCTAAACAATTTGTTGCGGGCACTCACCTCAGGATGGCCCGGACGGAAACGGACCACGACATAGATGACTGGCACGCCAGCGCGACGGGCGCCACGTAGCACCTCGGCGGCGCGGTCCAGGAGATGGGGATAGCTCGCGGCCACGCTGCCCACGATGTCATTCTGGTAGTCCATAATCAGGACCGCGGTCTGGCCACGGTCAATTGTCAGCGCTTCTGCCATAACGTGTGCTCCTCGTCAGAGTGCTTGCTGTGGATACCCACTGCTCCAGCGTGGCTGCGATGACACGCTGGAGCAGAGTATGATATGTTGCTTTGGCGACGCTGTGACACTCCGCTGCCACTAAAGTGGCGCGGCTTCTCTGGACGTATCCAGAGCGACGTGCATGGTGTCCGCATGACTACCTGGCGAAGAGCCAGGATACTTTGAGGGATATTCCCAGTGGATAGCGTTCGGGACGCCACAACCTGGCCGCAGAGCACCGTCCATACCTCTGGTACGGCTATGCACGCTGCCCACCACATCACGGGGGGCGTTGCATCCGCATGGGCACCGAGACGTACGGCGGTGTGTCGACCGGGCGCCACAGACGGGG
>SXND01000247.1 GCA_005777235.1 Pseudomonadota bacterium | reverse complement strand
TGCCCTCGGTCGGGTCTGGCACGTAGTCCCCTGGTCCACACATGGTGTGCTCCCCTCAGAAAAAAGGTTGGGAGCGGTAGTATAGAAACCGTCACCTACCCTGTCTAGAGCAATTTCAGAATCGTCGCTACAGTGTCTTATTTCATCGAAAGTTACCGCACTTCCGCTGATAGGTATAAATCGCTTGCCGGATGTGCAGCGGCAGGTCAGTTGGCCGTGTGAAACCCTGGTAGACAGTTTCTTCAGGGTTGTAGGTGTCTGGGTAATCTTCGGCTGAGTCATCTGGTTCTCCTTTTGGGCTATTTTCTGCTCTTACCTTAATATGTCCGGTGAGGGGCTTTTTGTAAAAACTTTCTCACAAAAAAGGGAGGAAAGGGTAGGCATGGTCACTTGAAAAAGCTGCCCCTGGCTAACACATTGATGTATAAGAGTTGGACTGCAGGGACAGTAAACTCTATGTTCGTTCTTAGGAATCCCTCCCCAGTAGAGAACTCACATGGAAAAAGTAGCCCTGTGTCCCTCACCTCTCGCCGAAGATGGCCTGATTCATGCGTCCAACAACTTTGTGTGTATGGGCTTCGGTCAAATGCGCGTATCTCGCCGTCATGCTTAGCCCCTTATGACCCAAGACTGCCCCGATTTCCAATAGACTTGCTCCTTGCATGGCGAGAAAACTTGCAGCCGTATGACGCAAATCGTGAAAAGTGAAATCCGAGATGCCAGCCCGTTCGACACAGTTGGTAAAAGCATCCCTGATACTGAGCGGCCTTTTACCTGTGGTATCAGGAAATACAAGTGGTGTGTCTGGACGTCGGGAATGTAGATTCAGCAGTTCCAAGGCGTATCCTGTCAATGGTACAGACCGTGTTTCGCCATTCTTAGTTTGACGAAATATGAGCCTTCCCCTCGTCAAATCCACATCCGGCCATTGCAGCGATAATAGCTCCATCTTGCGGGCTCCCGTAGATAAAGCGAGCACAACCACAGTGTGTAGATATTGGTTCCGACTGGTTTTACACGCCTCCAGGAGTCGTTTGACCTCGTCTTCTGACAGAAACCTAACTCTACCCCGTGGTTCTGATGGCTTACGAATCTTTTGGCAGGGGTTGTCGTTGGCCCATTGGTATTCTTTGACAGCGATGGTGAAAGTGTGTGAGAGTGCAGCCAGATACCTGCGTACAGTTGAGGCTTTCCGCGTCCGGGCAAGGGTATCCCTATGTTCAGCAATCAGGCTGGGAGTAATGGCTGCTAGCGGGTGGTATCCAAGATGGGTTTGCCAGTAGGTGAGTTGGATGGTTTGCATAGAGATGGATGAGCGGCTTTTGTGTGGTAGGACGTCTTGAAGGTATCGATCAATCAGGTCATTGAGGGTGTGCTGATGCGCTGTTGGAAAGTACCTTCCTTCACGTATCGCAGCTTCCCTACTCGCTTCCCAACGTATCGCAGCTTTGAGCGTTTGGAATGTCGCGCTTTCGGTGTGACCCTTAAGGCGGATTTTTACCCGATAAGTCCCGTTGCGGTGCTCAATGTTTGCCATGGTGTGCATCTCCTGTGTCGTAGGAGAAGCACTAACTGCCCCAGGAGTGCCCCAGAATATGCTAAAACCCTTGATTTCCTTGCACAACCAAATAATTCAGGGTCATGTATCCGCAAGGGTGTGGAGGTTCGAGTCCTCTCTTCGGCACTATAAATCAACGATTTAGAAGAATTCCCAGTGACGCGGTGCCCACAAAAGCACCGCTTTTTTATTGCCGAATGTCACATGCAACGTTGTGGATCACTGCAAGAAGATTGCGCCCCGTGAGATCAGCGTTCCCCCAGCCTATACCCCGTCAGGAGCGCTCACTGCCAAACGGGAGGCGTATAAGGTATGTGTGCGCCAGCGCAAACACGAAGAGAGCCGGGAGCATAAAAAACAGCCCCACCGCTGTGATCAAGCCATAATCAACGAACACGTCCCCTTCCCCCAAGAGAGCCGCGACATAGCGCGACAGGGTCCAGCCGCTTTTATCCAAGATAAAGGTTAAGAGGAAGACGTATTCACCCCAGCCGGAGAGAAACGCAAACAGGCTCAGGGCCGTAATCCCCGGACGGATTTGTGGCAAGAGGATACGGTACCACGTGGTGATGCGTGTGGCGCCATCGACGAGGGCGGCCATTTCCACCTGCCAGGGGATCGCATCAAAAAAGCCTTTCATCATCCACAAGGCAAACGGCAGCTCGAGGGCGACTTTCACCAGAATGACGCCCGCCAGGGTGTTGAGGAGATGCAAGCTCTGCAAGACGAAGAACATGGCGATAATCAGCGTAATCGCTGGAAAGGCATGGAGCAACAACGTGCCGCGCAGGAGCAGCAGACGGCCCCGGAATTGCCAGCGCGACAGCACGTAACCCGCCAGCAAAGCCAGACTCACCTCCAGAAGCATCACCGCCCCAGCAAAGGCCAGGGAATTGCCCGTCACCGCCCAGATGTTGGGATAGCCCGGTTTTACCGTTGCGAGCCACAGAAAACGCCAGTGTCGCACCGTCCAGCGCGTGGGCAATACACTGGCGAGACTGTCATGGTTCACGGACGCCAGCAGCAACCACAGGTACAACAGCAGAATGGGCGCAGAGAGGAGTGCCAGCCCAACGATGAGGCCCCAATGGGCGCGGCGGGAGATTGTCTGTTGGGCATCGTCGCTCAGCATAGATCAGCCGTTTTCAATAGGGGAAACTGGCATCTGTGTGGAGAAGCGAAAGAGCCGCCAATAGAGGCAGGACACCGCGCTACCGAGCAGCACGAGCACACAGGTCATGGCACAGCCGTAGCCGAAGGCGGAAAAGGTAAAAGCCTGGTGATAGGCATACAGGGTCCAGACTTCGGTGGCGTAAAACGGGCCGCCGTTGGTGAGCAACAAGATGGCTTCAAAGGACGCCAACAGGGACAGCGTCTGATACATGGTGACAAACATCACCGGCCAGCGCAGTAGGGGCAAAATGATGCGCCAGACGAGTTGGGCGGTGGTGGCGCCATCGACACGCGCGGCACGGAGCACGTCGCGGGGGATCGACTCGATGGCGGCAGTAAAAATGATCAAGCCCAGCGAGGCACCGGTGAGGCCATTCACCAGGACAATGACACTCCAGGGATATTGCGTCAGGAGATCGACGGGCGCAGCCCCCAAGGCGGCGCGCAGGCGATTGAGCAGGCCGTAGTCTGTGGGGTCGAGCAGTAAACGCCAGAGTAAGATGTAGACGACGGAGGGGGTGAAGCGTGGTAACAGCCAGATCAGACGGAAAAACGCCGCCGGGCGTGCTGGCAGCATCGCTGTGCACAGGGCCAGCACCAGCCCGAGCCCGAGATGGCACAGCAGCAGGGTCGTGAACACATACACGCCGGTGTTGAGCAGGACACGCGGTATCAGCGTGTCCTGCCACAAGGCCAGAAAGTTAGCCAGCCCGACCATCTCCCACTGCAAGCGGTAATCAAGGCTCGTGAGACTGATGATCCCGGTCAGGAGGATAGGGAATACAAAAAAAACTACCACCAGCAACAGCGCGGGCCCAAGAAATACCCAGAGCGCTGCGGGGGGCCAGAAACGTGCCGATGACGACGGTGGAGTAGGCATGTGTGCCGGTGGTTCGTAGTGAGTAGGTTATCAGAAACGTGGGATGTCGCCCACGACGTGGATAGGAATGTGCACGGTACGGTCTTCAACAGTAATCTGCACCTGCATCTGACCGGCCGTCCGCGCCCGGAACGTCGTGGTGGCCTGTCCCTGCCGTGTTGCCACCGTTGGTGGATCCACCTTGGCCTGCGAGGCCCAGTGGTCAGGGATCACAAACTGCACCAGCACGTCGTCCACGGGTTGCCCGGCGGCATCGCGCACGTGCACTGTGAGGGCAAGCGGATGCGCCCGGATGGTTTGCGAGGCTTCTGGGACCGTGAGGCGATAGCCCGAAGGCACCGTCGGCCCCAACACCGTGGGCTGACAGCTACCCAGCAGAGCCACGACAGCTGTGAGCCCCAGCACTCTCCCCCAGCGGAAGACGATACGTCGTCTCACAACCACTTGCATAACGGACATTTAGCAATCCCCAATTCCTGCCTTGAATCAATCCACAATGCGCACCTGATGGCGTAACTGTTGACGGAGGCGTGTCGCAACAAATTGTACCGCCTCGGCTGGCGGTAGACGGCGCGCTTGGACGGCACGGATGGCTTCGGTGACAATGGCCTCATACTGGGGCCAATCGGGATGGTTGGGCGTCAAGCGCGCATAGCGTAAGAAGTCCGTTGCCTGCAGTAAAAAGCCATCCGCCTTGTAGGCCGGCAGGGCAGCTTCCGAGGCCCGAATGGCCAGATGACCGCTGTGCAGGGCATGCTGGGCATTGAGATCTGCAGCCGAAGCGTGCACTAAGAGCCGGAAGGCCAGCGCCGGATGTGTACTGTGGCGACTGATCATATACACCATAGGATGCGAAATGCCGTTCGGTTGGCCACCCCGTTGTGCTGCCGGAATGGGAAAGAAGCTGATCGTGTTGGCAAAAGCCGCCTCGCTCAGTCCATAGTGCGTGCGCCACTCCGCCTTGTGCCACGTACCGCCCTGCCAGAAGGTGACAGTACCCTCGGCGAAACTTTTGAGGATCGTACCCCAGGGAATGTTCGCCATGGTCGCCGGGGTAATCTGCCAGCGATACACCAGATCATGGTGGTATTGCAGCAGTTTGTGCAGCGCTCCAGTATTCAGCAGCAGCTGGGCGCCACTGTCATCCACGACCTGTCCGCCGAACGCCAGGTATATTTGAAACACATCGACGCCGCCCGTGGGGTGGTGGTACAGCCCCCACGGCGCAATCCCAGCCTCTTTGACTTGCTGGGCCAGGGCCACCAGATCGAAAAGCGTGAAGTCGCCTGCGGCCACACGCTGCGGCAAGGCGGCAATCGTGTCATCATCCCAGCCTACTTTGCGGAGATGATCGGTCCGCACGTACATCAGGCGTGCTTCGGTATCCTGCGGCAGGCCCCAAACCTGACCGCGAAAGCGTACCGCCTGCCACAGCACGGGGTAGATGTCAGCCAGGGCGTCTTGGTGCGCCGCGATGAGATCGTCCAGGGGCAGGATCGAGCCCGCGGTGGCGTAGCGTCCGATGAACTCATGGCCATTGAGGACAATATCCGGGCTATCGCCCGATTGAAAGGCTAGCAGGACGCGCTGCACGTACTGTTGGGCTTGGCCGGTCCAGAAATCGGTGACCACTTTAACGCGCTCTGGCGCGCCAGACCGTTCGAGCTCTGCATTGAGACGCTCCGCGGCAGTCTGTAAATTGGTCGACCGGTAGATGGACGGATCGTCCGGGCCAATGGTCCAGGCTTTGAGCACGACGTCCTGCGCCGCTACCCCGCGCAGGCCAACGACCAGCAGGAGCACGCTCAGACGGATGGATATGTGCGCAGCAAACAATGCTATCATGCGGCACATAGTAACGATGGTGTGTAGGGATTGCAAGCGCGCTACCGGGCCGAGGCTGGTCACTATGTCCTACGCTCCGCATCCAGGCCTCGGCTGCGCCACACGCCTCTTGTCTGCAGACGCGTGACACGCCACCATAGCGGACGCTCCTGTACACAGGCACCAGATCATGGTTGGTCATACATATGAAAGGAATACGCGATGGCTTCTGCCTATCCGCGCGATCT
>SXND01000246.1 GCA_005777235.1 Pseudomonadota bacterium | reverse complement strand
GGTGCGCATCATCCAGCGCTTCGGCCGCATCGACCGCATCGGCTCGCCCAACGAACGTATCCAGCTCGTCAACTTCTGGCCCAACATGGAGCTGGAGGAGTACATCAACCTGGAGCAGCGGGTCAGCGGCCGCATGGTGCTGCTCGACATCTCCGCCACCGGCGAAGAGAACCTGATCGAGCAGGACTCCGGCAACCCGATGAACGATCTGGAGTACCGCCGCAAGCAGCTCATGAAGCTCCAGGACGCGGTGATCGACCTCGAAGACCTTTCCACCGGCGTCTCCATCGCCGATCTGACCCTCACCGACTTCCGCATCGATCTGGCGCAATACCTCAAGGCGCATCCCGGCGTGCTGGAAAGTCTGCCGCTCGGCACCTGCGCGATCACCACCACCACCGAAGCGGAAATCACGCCGGGCATCATCTTCTGCCTGCGCGCCGAGGGCGAGGCGGCCAGGCGCAGCGCCGAGGCCGGCTACCCGCTCGGTGCCCAGTATCTCGTGCATGTCGGCGACGACGGCACGGTGCTGCTGCCCTACACGCAGGCCAAGCAGATCCTCGACCGGCTCAAGCGCCTCTGCCTCGGGCGCGAACTGCCCGATGCCGGTGCCTGCGCCCGCTTCGACAAGGCGACCAGGCAGGGCGAAGACATGCGCGCGGCACAGCGTCTGCTTGCCGCCGCCGTGGCCTCGGTGGTCGGCAAGAACGAAGAGCGCGCCGTGGCCAGCCTGTTCATCCCCGGCGGCACGCATGCCATGCAGGGCGAGTTCGCGGGCATCAACGACTTCGAGGTCATCGCCTGGCTCGCCGTGCTGCCCGATTCACAGAATGAGGCGGGTGGATGAACGGTGACACGCTCATCGAAGCGCTCGACCTGCCCGCCAGCAGCCGCGTCAATCAGCGCGTGCCCAAGAAGCTGCTGCTGGAGAACGGCGCGCCCACGGCCGCTGACAAGCGCCTCATCAACGATGGCATCGAGGAGCTGCTCTGGCTGGCGGCGCTCAAGCCCACGACCATCGGCGTGCCGGAGTACCGCGACGACGTGCGGGAGTATCTGGAGATCGCGGTGCTGCGCCTCACCCTGCGGGCCGCGGCCAAAACGGCGCGGCTGGTTGAGTTGGTGCATCGGGCAGTGCCGTATCCGCTGTTGCTGTTGACGGAGCAGGGCGAACGGCCGGAACTGTCCGCCGCCCACAAGCGCTGGTCGCAGGGCGAGGCGGGCAAGACGGTGCTGGAGGGCGACGTGGTCGCCGCGGAGTGGGACGCGGAGCACGATGGCGAAAGCTGGCCTGCCTTCCGAGACGCTCTGGCGCTGGGAAAGCAGCCACGCACCACACTGCATACGCTGTATCAGGGCTGGATCGACACGCTGCTGGCGCTGCAAGCGGCGCGCGTGACCGGTACCTTTGCGGTCGCTGCCGATGCCGAACACGCGGCGGCCCGGCGCGACGCCCTGCAAGAATGCGCCCGACTCGATGCGGAGATCGCCCGCCTGCGGGCCACCGCCGCGAAAGAGAAGCAGATGTCGCGGCGCGTGGAACTGAACCTGGAACTCAAGCGGGTCAATGAACAATTAGCAACGATCATTGAACAATTGAGAATGACCTGCCAGGGGGCGCGAAAGTGAAGCCGAATCCTGCTTACGACAAAGCGTATGCGCTGGCGATTCGTATCGTCCGGGCTTTCCAGCATCTAACCGAGGAAAAGCGGGAGTTTGTTTTATCCAAGCAGTTGCTTCGTAGCGGAACGTCGATCGGTGCCAATCTAGCCGAAGCCAATGGGGCGATTTCGGAGGCCGATCTTTCCGCCAAGGTTTCCATCACGTACAAGGAATCTCAGGAGACAAAGTACTGTCTCAATCTGCTGAAGGACACCGGCTATATCGATGAAAAGTCACACACAAGCATTTTTGCGGATGTCGATGAAGTCGCCCGCATACTCTTCGCTATCCTGAAGACGACGAGAATCAATAAGAAGTGAACAGTGACCAATGATCAATGACCAATGATCAATGAACAGTGATCATTGATCATTGGAGATTGAAATGAAGAAGCTGACCGCCGCCGACCCCGAAACCAAGTCCCCCGATCTCGCCGCCGCGAACCTCGCCGCGCTGCGGGCGCTCTTCCCCGAGCTCGTCACCGAGGGGCCGGACGGCGTGGCGGTGAATGTCGACGTGCTCAAGCAGCTCGTGGGCGACAAGACTGTCACCGATGCGGAGGAGAAATATGGCCTCAACTGGCATGGCAAACGCCGCGCCCGCCAGCTCGCCCTCACTCCTTCCACCGGCACCCTGCGCCCCTGCCCGGAAGACAGCGTGGATTGGGACACCACCCAGAACCTCATGATCGAGGGCGACAACCTCGAAGTCCTCAAGCTCCTCCAGAAATCCTATGCCGGGAAGGTGAAACTCATCTACATCGACCCGCCCTACAACACCGGCAAGGACTTCGTCTATCCCGACAACTTCCAGGACAACATCAAAAACTACCTCGAACTCACCGGCCAGACCGGCGAGGGCGGCAGGAAACTCTCCTCCAACACCGAAGCCTCCGGCCGCTTCCACACCGACTGGCTCAATATGATGTATCCCCGCCTCAAGCTGGCGCGGAATCTACTGCGCGAGGATGGGGTGATTTTGATAAGTATCGACGATGCCGAAGTGGCTAATGTGCGCCGAATTGCAGATGAAGTTTTCGGCGAAGAAAATTTCATGGCCGTTCTCGTTTGGGACCGGAATCGAAAGAACGATGCGAAGTATTTTTCCGTCGGCCACGAATACATGCTCGGTTACTTCAAAAACGAGTCTCTTCTTGCCGCAACTCAGACCGTTTTCAGAGGGCAGAAAGATGGGGTTGACGAAGTAAAGGCCGAGTTCGAGCGACTGCGAAAGGAAACCGGAGGCGATTGGGATCGCGTTCGCAAAGGGATACTCGACTTCTACGCGAAGATTCCCGCTGACGATCCTCGCTTCCCTCTAACTCGCTTCACAAAGATTGACGAGAAAGGCCCGTATCGAGATGACGGAAACATCAACTGGCCGGGAGGAGATGGCCCGCGATACGAGGTCTTACATCCAACCACCAAACAAGCGTGCAAGTTACCAATCAGCGGTTGGCGTTATCCAAAGCCTGAACGGTTTTGGGAGGAGGTAGGGAAAGGGCGAATTGTCTTTGGACCCGATGAAACGACGGTTCCGCGGGTGAGAACAAACCTGTTCGAGAATAGCGACCAAGTGATGGTGAGCGTTCACTATAGTTACGCACAGACTTCTGCCAATCAGTTCAATGCACTGTTCGACGGAAAGCGTGTATTCGACAATCCCAAGCCGGTGGACGATTTGCGGCGATTGGTCGCATATCTTACCGGCCCCGACGATTTGGTATGCGACTTCTTTGCTGGTTCGGGCTCAACAGGACACGGAGTTTTTCTTCAGAACGTCGCTGACAACGGGCATCGCCGCTTCGTGCTTGTTCAACTTCCTGAGCTGCTGGACCCAACCGACAAAGACCAGAAAGTGGCCGCCGAATTTTGTAGCGAACTTGGCCAACCTCTCACCATCGCCGAACTGACCAAAGAACGCCTGCGCCGGGCTGGTAAGAAGATTCGGGAGGAGAACCCGCTGTTCGCGGGCGACCTCGGCTTCCGCGTCTTCAAGCTCGCCAGCAGCAACATCCGGGCGTGGGAGCCGGACCGCGACAAGCTCGCCGAAACCCTCGAAGCCTCCATTGAGCACCTCAAGACCGACCGCACCGAGCAGGACATCCTCTTCGAGCTGCTCCTCAAGCTCGGCCTCGACCTCTGCGTGCCGATTGAAATGAAAAAAATCGGCAAGCACGAAGTCCACAGCATAGGCGCGGGCACAGTGCTCGCCTGCCTCTCCGAAAAAATTCCGCAGTCCACCGTGGAGCCGCTGGCGCTCGGCCTCGTGGCGTGGCACAAGGAGCTGAAGCCCGCCGGAGAAACCACCGTCGTCTTCCGCGACAGCGCCTTCGCCGACGACGTGGCCAAGACCAACCTCACCGCCATCCTCCAGCAGCACGGCCTCGAAACCGTGCGGAGCCTGTGAGGGTGCAGTCATGAAACTCCACTTCGAGCCCAACCTCGACTACCAGCTCCAGGCCATCGAGGCAGTCTGCGGACTGTTCCACGGGCAGGAGACCTGCCGGACGGAGTTCACCGTGACGCGGGACGCCGCCAGTGGGCAACTGTCGTTGCTGGAGAACGACCTCGGCATCGGCAACCGGCTGACCCTGCTCGATGACGAGCTGCGCGCGAACCTGCACGCTATCCAGCTCCGTCACGGCCTTGCGCCGTCGGCCACGATCACATCCGGCGATTTCACCGTCGAGATGGAAACCGGCACGGGCAAGACCTATGTCTATCTGCGCACCGTCTTCGAGCTCAACAAACGCTACGGCTTCACCAAGTTCG
This sequence comes from Pseudomonadota bacterium, assembly GCA_005777235.1. Lineage (GTDB taxonomy): Bacteria > Tectomicrobia > Entotheonellia > Entotheonellales > Entotheonellaceae > SXND01. The sequence continues at coordinate 31,899 of SXND01000246.1, read as the reverse complement.
TCATCGTGGTGCCCTCGGTCGCGATCAAGGAAGGCGTCTATCACACCATCGAGACCGCGGCGGAACACCTCAAGGGGCTCTACGCCGGCGCGCCCTTCGACTTCTTCATCTACGACTCGGCGAAGCTCGGCCAGGTGCGCAACTTCGCCACCAGCCCGCAGATCCAGATCATGGTGATGACGGTCGGCGCCATCAACAAGTTCGGCGACGAACAACAGGCGCAGACAGAGGAAGCGGACGAGGCCGCCCGGCGCGAGAAATCGAAGAACGTGATGTATCGCCCCAGCGAAAAGACGGGCGGCGAGAAGCCCATCGACCTGATCCGGGCGACGCGCCCCATCCTGATCGTGGACGAGCCGCAGAGCGTGGAAGGCGGACTCGACGGCAAGGGCAAGAAGGCCATGGAGCGGATGAATCCGCTCTGCAACCTGCGCTATTCCGCGACGCCCAAAGAGGCGCACCACGTGGTCTTCAAGCTCGACGCGGTGGACGCCTACGAGCGCAAGCTAGTGAAGCAGATCGAAGTGGCGGCAGCCTCTGTGGAGGGCGGGCACAACAAGGCGTACGTGCGGTTCATCGCGCCGGTATCCCGTGGCAAGAGTGTGGTGGGCGCCAAGGTGGAGCTGGACGTCGCCACGGCGCACGGCGTCGCCCGGCAAACGGTCACCGTGGCGCCGCTCGACAAGCTCGAAGAAGTCACGAAGAGGCAGATCTACCGCGACCACATCATCGGGCAGGACATCCGGGATGCCAAGGACGACAAGTTCATGGAGCTGCGCTTTCCGGGCGGCGAGGAATACCTGCGGCCCGGCCAAGCCTACGGCGACGTGGACGCGCTGGCGGTGCAGCGCCAGATGATCCAGCGCACCATCAAGGAACACCTGGACAAGGAGAAGCGACTGCGACCGCAGGGCATCAAGGTGCTCAGCCTCTTCTTCATCGATGCCGTGTAGAAATACCGGCAGTACGACGCCGACGGCAACCCGGTGAAGGGCGACTACGCCCGCATCTTCGAGGAGGAATACCGCCGCCTCGCCAGGCACCCCGACTACCAGACGCTCTTCAAGGAAGTGGACCTGACGACCGCCGTTGAGGATGTGCACAACGGCTACTTCTCCATCGACAGGAAGAAGGTGGCGGGCAAGACGGTGGAGGTGTTCAAGGACACCAAGGGCACTACGGTCGCGGACGATGACACCTACAGCCTGATCATGCGGGACAAGGAGAGGCTTCTGAGCCTCGAAACGCCGCTGAAGTTCATCTTCTCCCACTCTGCCCTGCGCGAAGGCTGGGACAATCCAAATGTCTTTCAGATCTGCGCCCTGCGGGAGATGGCGTCGGAGCAGCAGCGCCGCCAGACCATCGGACGCGGTCTGCGCCTGTGCGTGAACCAGAACGGCGAGCGCCTGCACGGCTTCGAGATCAACACGCTGACCGTGATCGCCACCGAGAGCTACGAACAGTTCGCCGAGAAACTCCAGAAGGAGATCGAGGACGCAACCGGCATCCGCTTCGGCATCGTAGAATCGCACCAGTTCGCCGGAATCACCACCACCGGAGCCGATGGCCAACCCGCGCCGCTAGGCTTCGACCAGTCGAAGGTGCTGTGGGAGCACTTGAAAACCGCTGGTCTCGTGAACGCCCAGGGCAAGGTGCAGGACGCGCTACGCACGGCGCTCAAGGACGGCACGCTGACCCTGCCGGAGCCGTTCGCCGCCCAGTTGCCGCAGGTGCAGGAGATTCTGCGCAAGCTCGCCGGCCGCCTGGAGATCAAGAATGCCGACGAGCGCAGGCAAGTGAAGAGCCGCCAGGCCGTGCTGCAAGGCGCGGACTTCAAGGCACTGTGGGAGCGCATCAAGCACAAGACCACCTACCGCGTGCAGTTCGACAACGAGGCGCTGCTGTTGACCTGCGTCAAAGCGCTTGCTGATGCGCCTTCGATCGCCAAAACCCGTCTACAATGGCGCAAGGCGGATCTGGCCATAGGTCGCTCCGGCGTGGACACGAGGGAAACGGTCACCTCTGCACCCGTGACGCTCGACGAAGGCGACATCGAACTGCCCGACATCCTCACGGACCTTCAGGACAAGACCCAGCTCACGCGCCGCAGCATCCACCGCATCCTCGTGGACAGCGGCCGGCTCGATGACTTCAAGCGCAACCCGCAGCAGTACATCGAACTCGCCGCCGAGATCATCAACCGCGCCAAGCGCATGGCGTTGGTGGATGGGATCAAGTACCAGCGCATCGGCGAGGAGGCGTACTACGCCCAGCAGCTTTTTGAGACGGAGGAGCTGTCCGGTTACCTCAAGTCGATGATCGACGCCAACAAGTCGGTTCACGAACAGGTGATCTACCAGTCCGACACTGAGCGTACCTTTGCCGACGACCTGGAGAAGAACGAGGCGATCAAGGTGTACGCCAAGCTCCCGGGCTGGTTCAAAGTTCCGACTCCCCTCGGGCCTTACAACCCCGACTGGGCCGTGCTGGTGGAGAAAGACGGAGCCGAGCGGCTTTACTTTGTGGTCGAAACAAAAAGCAGCCTGTTCACCGACGACCTCCGCGACAAGGAGAGCGCAAAGATCGAATGTGGCAGGGCGCACTTCAAGGCGCTACAAGTACGCGAGGCGCCTGCGCAATACATCGTGGCGAGGTCCGTGGATGAAGTCCTCAGTGGCGTCTAGGGTGAGGTCGCACGGGATCAGGTGCGTGAACAACCTGGGCCAGTTCCGAAGGGCGCCTAACGGCCAGCATGCAGATGATGCTAGGCATTGGGCTACGTAGCATGCGCGCTCTCAGCATTCTATGGTAAACTTGCGAAAAAGTTTGGCTATGGACAGAAGAGGGGGTGTCATGACTCTTGCATAACTAGTTGCTTATAATCTAAATAAGGTTCTAGTAAATGAACGCGAAACGCTCCTCGGTCTGATCGATGCATGGCTTGCCCAACACCACATGCCTGACGAACGACTCCTTTGTCATGGCCTTTATGCGTGAACAGGGGCTCACGCAACTGGCAACTGCGCATGGAGATTTCGACCGGGTAGGTAGTCTTGTCATTTGCAAGCCGACTGATCTTGCAGGAGAAGGCACCCCTGAGCATCTCCTTGTGTGACCTAAGGCTCATACGAGGAGCAACCGCCCAACAAAGCAGTGGAGCGGCAGCGTTCGGCTCCAAAACGTCCAGAGTGGTAAGATGCTTGAAGGGCAAAGTTTCTCAGCACCAAAGGAGGGAAGCGCATGGGCAACCGGATTACTATTGATCCCAAAGTGTGTCATGGGGAAGCCTGTGTCAAAGGCACACGCATCCCGGTGCATCAAATCCTGCGAATGCTGGCCCATGGGGATACTCTTGAGGATCTGCTCCAAGAATATCCCTCGTTGACACGGGACGATATTCTTGCCTGTTTCGACTATGCGGCGTCACTGGCCGAAGAACAGGTGACCCCTCTTGAGGTCTTGTCGAGCGAGGTATGAAGATCCTCGTTGATGAGCATATTCCTCTCATGACTGTCCAAGCCCTGCGTCTACTGGGTCATGACGTCCACGATATCCGTGGCACGCCAGCGCAAGGGATGCAAGACGCTACGCTCTGGGGCATGGCGCAGCGCGACGAGCGCCTGTTGATTACGACGGATAAGGGGTTCACACAATATCGGGCAGTCCCGCATCATGGCATGCTCGTCATACGACTGCGACGTCCGAATCGAGAGAGGATCCACCAGCGTATCATGCAGGCGATGCCGCAGTTTTCCGTAGAGGAATGGCCTGGTTTACTGGTCGTCATGCGGGATGTTGCGCAGAGCACCTGGCGTGCCAGGGAGGATCCCTGGGCCTAACAATCGCTTGCAGGCGACCGCCAATAGCCTTGTATCTTTAAAGGGGTGATGTGGGAAACTCCCCGTCACGGCGTACTCGGCTGTGACAGACCGATCAGCCTCAGATCCTCGGAGACCGGAGCGGCGCGTGGGTCGTCACGGTCGGGACTCCCAGAGCCCGCATAGTTGCCCGGAACCCATGAGCCCGTATCCTGCAAGGCTGGGCCAGGAAGGAGTCGCCGTATGTCGTCATCACAGACGTTTGTGGGTATTGATGTGGCCAAAGCCCATCTGGATATGGCGCTGCGTCCTACCGAAACCCGTTGGACGGTGACCAACGATGATGCCGGCATGACTGACCTCGTGACCCAGTTACAAGGGATCTGCCCGACCCGCATGGTGCTCGAAGCGACTGGAGGGCTCCAGCGCACCGTGGTGGCTGCGCTGATGGCCGCGTCCCTGCCCGTCGTGGTGGTCAACCCCCGCCAGGGGCGCGATTGTGCCAAGGCCACAGGCCAATGAGCGAACACTGAGGCCCTTGAGGCCCGTGCGTTGGCCCACTGTGCGGAGGCGATCCGACCCGAACCCCGCCCAGTGCCTGACGCGCAGACGGAGGATCTGCGGGCACTCCTCGCCCGCCGCCGGCACCGCATCGCGATGCGGTGTGTGCGCGAACGCTCGTGCTCGATCTGCCAGAGCTGGGCACCTTGAGTCGACAGCACCTCGCCGCGTTGGTGGGGCTGGCCCCCTTGCATCGCGACAGCGGGACCTGCGTGGAACCCGTACGATCTGGGGTGGACGTTCCCAGGTCCGCACCGCGCTGTATATGAGTACCCTCGTGGCCATCCGCTACAATCCGGTCCTCAAAGCGTTTTATCAGCGTCTACGGGCGGCCGGGAAGCGCGCGAAAGTGGCCTTGGTAGCCTGTATGCGCAAGTTGTTGACCATGCTCAACGCCATGGTAAAACACCAGACACCCTGGTAACCCCAGGAGAATTTTATCGCTGCATGAGAGAAAATAGTCCTTGACAATCAAGACAGTTGCTACGCTCGTTCCTCGCTGTGGCTATCAGCGGCGCCTGACGCGTAGCGTTCGGCGTTTGGAAGAAGGCACAACACATGAAAATGGCAATGCCTCAGTTATCCGGCTTGGTCCGTCTGATGGCCCAAATAGTCGCCATCATTGGTTGCCTGGCAGGTGTCATCACGACCTTAGGAAAACTCGCCGCGTTCCAATGGGGGTTCCTGGCTGGCCTCACTGCCATGGGCAGTGGCGTGCTCACTGTGGCGAACTCCCTGGCGGGCCTAGGCCTTGTCGACTGCTTTCTGGCGCTTGTAGCGGCACAAATCGATACCAAAAATGCTCTGGTCGCTTCTAGAAATAGCGAGGAAACCCTGGGGCTAGCCCCGCAACCTCGCCAGGCGACACGACCAGCGGAAGCGCGGTCAAACCAGCGTGTGTAGAATCCGCAGGTGATTTCTGCTGAAGGCGGTTTTTACGTCGGGGAGCAATTTTTTAGGCTCTATGTGCAGGCGAAGCAGTATAGCGACCAGCGACAGAGGCAGGAGCAACCAGGGGCAGAGACGGAGTCGCGCTGGTGTGCCCTGTAGCGGGGGTGCTGGCAGGGCTCCAGCGTCAGTCCGAGGTTGCCGTGCCGAACCACCCCCTGGAGCCGACCGCCCCCAGCGTAGGTTTTTGGGGTAGGCGAGGGTCGGTGGGTGGGGGCGGCGGCTCAACGTGGGCGTTCGGCTTTCCTCAGGTGCAGGCGCAGGCCAAGCAGCCGCTCAAAGACGCCGCGGCGGTCAATACGACCCGCTGGACGCTCTATGAAGCCCTCAAGACGACTGGGCAACCTGTTGAGACAGGCACGGGTGGGCGTACCGAGTCCAACCGCGTACGACTGCGCATGGCCAAATCCCATTGGGACGCCGCCGCATGTGTCGGGGCAAGTACGCCAGACACGCTGGCAGTCGCGAGTCAGCAGCTGCTGTAGATCAAAGCTGTCGGACACGGCTCGCGGCAGATGTGTCGCACGGATGCCTACGGGTTCCCGAGCCGGCACCGGTGCCGCGCGACCACATGCCTGGGGTGTGCAACGGGAGACATGAGCGAGGCGAGGATCCCAGCAGGCAAACACGCTGGGCACCATGTCGGGCGTCTGACGATCCGGCAGCGTGCCAGTGTCCACCTGAACGGGCTGGATGTGCACCCGAAGTATCTGACCGTCATCCACACAAAGGACGGCTATGCCTATAGCACGCCAGTGTGAGGTTTCGCCTCAGTGGGAATCGGCCATAGGAATGGCCGACCTTTTTTCCCCCACCAGCCAACCGGGGCGGTGTGGCTGGAGTACCAAGAAAGGAATGTGATGGATCTGGGATTGACCGAATCACAGGAGATTTTGAAAGCCGCCACCGCGGATTTCATCCAGCAGGAATACCCCAAAGAGACGCTCATTGCCCTCGAATCCACCCCGACTGGGGTGACGCCGGAGCTGTTCCGCAAGGTCGCCGATCTGGGTTGGCTCGGTATTCTCATTCCCGAAGCCTATGGCGGAGAAGGGCGCTCTTGTACGGACACGGCAGTGCTGTTTGAGGAATTAGGCCGTGGGCCAGTGGCGGGGCCGTATTTTTCCTCGGGCGTGCTGGGGGCCTTGACGGTGCTGCACGGTGGCACCGAGTCGCAGAAGCAGCACATCCTGCCGCAGGTAGCCAGCGGGGCGCAGGTGCTCAGCCTCGCCGTGACGGAGCCGCATTATGGTTGGCGTCCAGAGACAGTCCAGATGGGCGCCAGCCTGCGGGGCGACACCTACACGCTTAACGGCACCAAGCTATTCGTGCACGATGCCCAGATGGCCACACACCTGATCTGTGCGGTGCGCACGGCCCCCCCCCACAACGGCGCCGGCAGCGGCATCACCTTGCTGGTGGTGGACGCCAAAGCCCCCGGTGTGACCATTCGCACTTTGCCGGGCTGGATGGCGCAGGTGGACGAGGTGCGTTTTACCAATGTCCAAGTACCGACCAGCGCCGTCCTCGGCGACAGCACCGGACAAGGCTGGGAGGCGCTGGCGGCGGCGATCATGCAGGCGATTCCGATTCTGTGCGCCTATCAAGTAGGCTCGTGCCAGGCGGTGTTTGACATGGCCGTGGCCTACAGCCGCACCCGCGTGCAGTTTGGCCAGCCGATTGGCCGTTTTCAGCGCGTACAGGACCACATTGTCACTATCGTCAACAACGTAGATGCGGCGCGCTGGACCACCTACGAAGCCTTGTGGAAGCTCGACGCCGGTCGGCCCGCCGCCAGTAGTGTGCACATGGCCAAGGCGGTTACCAGCGAAGCCGCGTTAAAAGTCTGTGATAGTGGCCACGAAGTGCATGCCGGGGTCGGCGTTATTCGTGAGTACGGTCTGACGCTGCACACGCAGCGCTCGCGCACGCTGTATCACTTTTTGGGGGATGCCCGCTATCATCGGCGCTGTCTGGCCGATGCCCTAGGCTGGTAGGGACTGTACAGCCCCATGCCTCACACCAGGTCTAGAGGGCAGCCCTGCCAATGGGCGGGTTCGGCGTGCCTGTACCCTGGCCGACACACTCAGATGGAGCCAGCTATGCAAGTTGTGATCACCGGCGGAGCCGGGTTTTTGGGCCGGCGTCTCGCACGGACTCTCCTCCAACGCGGCGCCCTTGTTGGGCCCAGCGGGGACGTAGAGCCCATTGAAACCGTGGTGCTCCTGGATACGACACCCCCCGAGCCGGCCCTGAGCCACGATCCACGCCTCCAGGTCGTTGCCGGCGATATCACCGACCGGGCCACACTGGCGCAGGTGATCGACGCGCACACCACCAGCGTCTTCCACTTTGCCGCCGTGGTCAGTGCGGCGGCAGAAGCCGATTTTGACCTGGGGATGCGTATTAACCTGCATGGGACGCTGGCGGTGCTGGAGGCGTGCCGGGCGCTGCCACACCCGCCGCGCCTGCTCTTTACCAGTTCCATCGCCAGTTTCGGCGGGCCACTCCCGGCTGTGGTTGATCAGACGACCCCTCAGACCCCGGAAAACTCCTACGGCACGCAGAAGGCCATCGGTGAGCTTTTAGTCAGCGACTACTCCCGTAAAGGCTTTGTCGATGGGCGGGCCGTACGCTTGCCGACTATCGTCGTACGCCCGGGCAGACCGAACCGTGCGGCCTCGTCTTTTGCCAGTAGCATTGTCCGGGAACCGCTCACCGGTCTCGATGCGGTGTGTCCGGTGGCCCCAGACACCCGCCTGGCTATTCTCTCGCCCCGTCGGGCTATTGAGGCTTTTATTTTAGCCCATAATCTGCCAGCAGCGACCTTTGCGCATACCCGTTCCCTCCTCGTCCCTGGGCTGTCTGTGCAGGTCAGCGAGATGGTGGCGGCGGTGCAGCACGCCGCTGGTCCCGACGCGGTGCAACGCATCCGCTGGCAGCCGGATGCCGACATCCAGCGTATTATCAGCAGTTGGCCTGGGGCGTTCACCTCGCAGCACTCCCTCAATCTCGGCTTCCAGGCCGATGCGAATATGGACGCTATCGTGCAGGCGTTTATTGAAGATGATTTGCCGGCACAGCGTGCCAGCCTCTAGGGGCCATTCTGGGTGTGTGGCGCGCCCATCATCGAAGAGGAGCTGACAGACTATGGCGTACCAATTCGCCACGTATGAAAAACAGGGCCGCATTGCTGTGGTGACCCTGAATCGGCCCGAGCGCATGAACGCCCTCCACCCGCCAGCGCATTTTGAGCTGCATGACATCTGGAACGATTTCGAACGCGATCCAGAGGTGTGGGTGGGCATTTTGACGGGAGCCGGTGCGAAGGCTTTTTCGGCGGGCAATGATCTCAAATACACCGCCGAGCACGGTCGGGGCCTGGTGCGCGCCGCCGAGAGCGGCTTTGGCGGGATTGTCAACCGCACGGGATGCGTCAAGCCCATCATTGCCGCAGTGAATGGCTATGCCCTCGGGGGCGGCTTTGAGATGGCGCTGGCGTGCGACATCATTATCGCTGCCGATCATGCCCAGCTTGGCCTCCCCGAAGTGCGTGTCGGGCTCATCGCTGGGGCCGGTGGGGTGCACCGTCTGCCACGCATGATCCCACACAAAATCGCCATGGGCTATATGTTGACGGGGCGCCATATGACGGCCCACGAAGCGCAGCGCTGGGGCGTGGTCAACGCTGTCGTGCCCCTGCCCGATCTCATGCCCACGGTCATGCAGTGGGCCAACGATATCCTGGCCTGTGCGCCGCTGTCGGTGCGGGCCAGTAAGCAAGCCGCCATGATGGGGCTGGGCTACCCGCTCGACATTGCGCTGCACATGCAGTACTCCGAGACGCTCACAATGCTGAGTTCTGAGGATACGGTCGAGGGACCGCGGGCTTTTGCAGACAAGCGCCCACCGCAGTGGCAGGCGCGCTAAGGGATCCTGAACCCACATCTCATACTTCTTCTCCTGGAGATGACGATGCCAACAACGTGGCGTGACGTTACGATGGGTGTACTGCTTCTCGGGCTGCTGTGTGGAGCGGCCTCTGCTATGCCTTTGGCCCATTCGCAGTTGGAATTCTCCAATGTGCAGGGGCAGGATAACTGGTTCTACGGCTTCTTCAATCGCACGGCGGCTGGAGCAAGTCCGTATACCCCCGGCAATTTTGTGGCCTTCGACACCTTTAATGTGGCGCGCTGGGAGGCCAGCGACGCCCTGGTAGGCGCCCAGAATAACGACTTCCTCAGCATCGACCAGTTCGGTGGACACCCCACAGGGATTGGCCCAGCGGAGCAGGACAGCATTCTATGGACCATGCGGCGCTATCAGAGCGAGGTCACCGGACTGGTGGATATCGCCTTCGACTTGCGGAAACTGAACGTTGTCAATTCAGGTGGCGGTGGTATCACTGGCCGCATCTTTGTCGATGGGCTGGAGGTGTTCACCCAGTTCATCGCCAATGCCGATGGTGTTGGCGTGCAGGGCGTGCTCACGTATGCGGTCACGGCGGGCACGTTCATTGATTTTGCCATTGATCCTACCGGGGTCTTCCCAGCTACGGGGTCGGATGGCCCCTTCTCAGCGCGGGCCGACGGCTCGCATTTCTCCGCCGTGCTTACCACGCATGTGCCGGAACCCGCCGGGCTCCTCCTCCTGGGCACGGGTCTCCTGCCGCTGGTCTGGCTGGCACGGCGGCGTAGGCAGGCGGCAGCGCGGCTTTACACAACTTTACCGGCGCGACACATCTGAGCCATCGCGTGCTCCTACACTGACAGACGTTGTACACGGACCACAACGTTTCTCGCAAGGAGCACACCATGAGTCAGCAGAGTGAGCCAATCACAGGTACCCCCACGCCCCAGCCCTTGAAGTCACGACGGCGCTTTCTCACCGGCGTCCTGACCGGGGGACTCGTGGGGAGTCTTTTAGCTGGAGGTATCACAGCCTTTTCGCACCCGCCGCATGGCCCTGGTAGGTGATTTGGCGGCCATGGCTCTTGGAACCAACAGCGCCACGGTCTGCACGAGACCGACCCGACGGGTGAGCACATGGCCTTTGCCACAGATTGGGCCTTAAGCCGCATTCGTGCCAGCGCTGAACAGCGTCAGCAGGTGCAGCGGATCGTACAAGAGGCCGTCCGTGACTTGGAACCAGTCAAAACCCAACACCAGCAGCACCGTCAGACCCTTCTGGAGGCGCTGGGACAGGCGACCGTTGATCGTGACATCTTACAGCAGGTGCGCAGCGCCGAAGTGCAACTCCTGGACACGGCCTCCAACCGCCTCGTTGACGCCATGGCCGAGATTGCCGAAACACTGACGCCGGAGCAACGCACGGAGCTGCTGTCGTTGATGGCGCGGTTCCATCACTAGCCGTCCGTTGCAGACAGTCACGCCCAGTGCTCCCGGGTGTGCCCGGGGAGCGCCACGCGCCAGCGTGGCTTCCGGAGCCGGGCTGGAGCCCGGCGGTCCCAGGGGGACACGGTAGATCAGGCTTCAGCCCAACAAGGCATGGCTGGCTGAGGGAACGGTACAAGGATGAGGGCATGTCTGAGCGCGTCTTAATGATCGAAGACGATGCGACACTCGCGGCCATGGTGGTAGAATACCTGCGTCCGCTCAGTCTCGACGTCACCACACGTCCCACCGCGCTGGAGGGGTTAACCGTGCTGCGGCAGGGAGGCTTTGCGGCCCTCATCCTCGACATCATGCTGCCCGATCTCGATGGTTTCGAGGTCTGCCGCCGCATCCGCGCCGAGTCGGATATCCCCCTGCTCATGCTCACCGCCCGGGGCGATGAACTGGATCGCATCATCGGCTTGGAACTGGGTGCCGATGACTATCTCCCCAAACCCTTTCACCCACGGGAATTACTGGCACGGTTGCGGGCCATCTTGCGACGCAGCCAGCCGAGCAGGACCGCCCGCCTAGCCAGTCTGCGCTTCGGGCGCCTGGAAATCGATCGCCAGGCACGCCTGGTCCACCTTGGTGGCGAAGAACGACGCCTCACCAGCTATCAGTTTGATCTCCTGTGCGCCCTGGCCCTCAACGCTGGGCGGGTACTGTCCCGCGAGACGCTGCTGAACCACGTGCGCGGCGAGGAGCTCGAGGCCTTTGATCGCAGCATTGACGTACATGTTGCGCGTATTCGGGCCTTAATCGAAGACGATCCCAAACATCCACGCCGTGTCATCACCGTGCGCAATGTCGGCTACGTGTTTGCCAGGCATCAGGATGACGATTGAGACCTGCTATGCGTCGGCTGTCGCTGCAAATCTACGTCACGTTTCTTGGTATTTTACTGCTGTTCGTCATCCTCGTGTCCACGGTCTGGTGGTTGCGCCCCAGCGACTCCCAGGAGCCGGCTCTCCACGGTCTGGGGACGCTGCTGAGCGAACTCTTGCCGGGTCCAGAACGCCCGGTGGCGGAGCTGCACACGGTCCTCACCCGCCTGAGCGGGCTCGTACCGGCCTCTCTGACGGTGTATACCGGCACGGGCACGTTGCTGGCCGCCACTGGCCCGCCTCTCCCGCCTCCCCCACCCCCTTGGACGCACAGTAGCTGGCGGCATGCGCGCGGTATCGGTCCCTACCTGGCGCTTGTCTTGCCGGACGGCCGTTGGCTGCTGGCCCATTGGCAGCGTCCTCGCGCCGTGGGCTGGCTCGTCGCCCTGGGCCTCCTGGCCGTGGCCATGACGTTGGGGGCCTACCCGCTAGTGCGCCGCCTGACGCGGCGCCTGGAACGCCTGCAACACCAGGTGGAAGCCTTCGGCGCCGGGAATCTGGCGACGCGTGTCGCGGTGGAGGGCCACGACGAAATTGCCCACCTGGCTGAGGGCTTTAACGCCGCGGCGGACCGTATCCAACACCTCGTCCAGGCCCAGCGCACCCTGCTTGCCAGTGTGTCGCATGAACTCCGGTCGCCATTGACCCGCATGCGCATGGCCCTCGCACTGTTGCCGTCCGGAGAGCGCCCCGATTTACAGGGCCAGCTCGCCCACGATGTGACCGAGCTGGATGAGCTGATCGGCGAGCTGCTACTTGCCAGCCGTTTGCAGACGCTCGACCACCTCGGGCAGACGGAAGAAGTCGATGTCCTGGCACTCGTGGCCGAGGAAGCCGCCCGCACGGACGCGGAGGTCCGTGGCGACCCGGTGTGCATCCAGGGCGACCGCCGCCTGCTGCGCCGCCTGCTGCGTAATCTGTTGGAGAATGCCCGGCGCTATGCCCACGGCCTGCCAATTGAGGCCTCAGTCACGGTCCTGCCACCGCACGGGGCCTGCCTGCGCGTGCTGGACCGTGGTCCTGGCATCCCCGCGGCGGAACGGGAACGGATCTTTGCGCCGTTTTATCGACCAGTGGGCCTGCACGAGCCGCAGGATAGTGGCGTTGGTCTGGGGCTGGCCCTGGTGCGCCAGATTGCCCGCCATCACGGGGGTGAGGTCTGGTGTCGGCCACGGGAGGGGGGTGGGACGTGCTTTGAGGTGATCTTGCGTTGACCCCGTTTTTCCATTTTTCCCCACGTCTAAAAGCCTATCCCGCTAGGCCACCCCAAGGTTCGCCTCAAGTCCGATGCGCCCGTCCGCATCGTAGGGGCGACCGACCAGTGGCCCCTACTGGGATAGGATCTTAGCCGGTAGCCATTGGGCGAATATCTCTGACCATCTCAGGCAACACCTCATCGTCATGTGACTCACTTATGACTGGCCTGGCGTTTTTCGGGAAGGCGTGCCGTATACCCAGAGGCGCCACTAGGCCATGGGACATGGCCACACGAACTCCATAAAAAATATCTATGAAAAATAATGTACATCTATTATGATGTACATCTATTATGATGTACGTTGACAAACATCAATGCGGGAGTAAAGCATGGCCCGGAACCCATCCAACGAGCAAGGTTTGCCAGTCAATCCTGGAGGAACCCTGGACCCATCCCATGTCGTGGGTCGGGACGAGCTGATTACAGAACTCTGGGCAAGACTGCAACGCCAAAGCCTCGTCATCACCAGCGAACGGCGTCTCGGGAAAACGTCGATCATCAAGAAAATGTCCGCCGCAGCGCCAACCGACATCCTCGCATTCTATCGCGATGTGGAAGGACTCAACAGCCCCGTGCAGTTCGTCGAGTGTATCGCCCAGGACATCGAACAAACGCTACGGCAGAATCGCACCGCTTCGGAAGGATTCCGCAACCTGTTCAAGTCTCTGGGTGGTATCGAAATCGGTGGAGTGATCCGTTTGCCTGAAGCCGCTCAGGCGCATTGGCAAGACGCACTGGGCATGCTGTTCACCGAACTCCACACCCGGAATCCGGATAAGACCTTCGTCTTTTTCTGGGATGAAGTGCCATGGATGCTCCAGAAAATCCACCGTCAGCAAGGCGAGGAACAGGCAATTGCCTTACTGGATGGTTTACGACAGCACCGGCAGAGCTTTCCGCGACTGCGCATGGTCTACACCGGCTCGATTGGCCTGCATCATGTGGTGTCTACTTTGCAAAACACCGGTTATATCAATGAGCCCGTCAACGATATGTATACCGTTGATCTGCAGCCACTTACCCAGGAGAAGGCCACAGAATTAGCGCGCCGCCTCATGCGTGGCAAAGGCATCAGCGGTGCTGACCTGGCCGCGACGGCGTTGAGCGTGGCAACCCTTAGCGATGGTCTGCCCTTTGTCATCCATCACTTGGTTGATGGCATGGCACATGGTTCTCTGGCTGATCCACAGCGGGTACCGACGCTCCTGGATGCCTTGCTCGTCGATGACCACAACCGACTTGATTTGCAGCATTACGATACCCGACTCGATGCCTATTACGGCAAGGAGCGCGCCGGGCTGGCGCGGGAAATCCTCGATCTCCTGGCGCGGCACGACGCCCCTGTCAGTATCAGCGAGGTGTTGAACGGCCTGCCCTCTCTCCTCCACAGTGGCGACCGACCGGCGCTGCAGAGCGAAGCCTTGCGCACCCTGATGCGTCTGCTGCAGCGGGATCATTACCTGCACCAGCTACCGGGCACCTCGACCCTGCAGTTTCGTTTCCCGATGATGCAGCGCTGGTGGACGCTGTATCGAGGGCTGCCATGAGCAGCGCCAACCTGTATTCATTTACCCCCAGTATGCACGACCATGCCTTCCTGGAGGCGATTTTCGTGGCCCGCCAGGAGCTGGCCGAGCGGCTGCTCGAACGCATTCGTCTGAGCGCGACTACGGCGGCCAAATACTACATGCTGGTCATTGGGCCACGGGGTATTGGCAAAACCCATCTGGTGGCGTTGTTGTACCACCGCATCCGTGCTGACGCGGGCCTTGATGCCGCCCTGCGCATTGCCTGGCTGCAAGAAGACCCGTGGAGCGTGGCCTCGTATCCTCTCCTGCTCTTGAGTGTGCTGCAGCAACTGGCCAACGAATATCACGATGATGCCTTGACCGCCGAGATCACGCGCTTGCAGCAGTTGCCTGTAGAGACGTTTGCCCAGGCTGCCGAAGCGCTGCTGCGGCGCTTTCTGGGCGACAAAACCCTCCTGATACTGACGGAAAATTTCGATGACATCTGCAAGGCGCTGGGCAAGGACGGGCAGCATCAACTGCGCGCTTTTTTACAGACCTACGCCAATACCACCATCCTGGCCACATCGATCAGCCTGCTTGATCCCGTCATCGCTGACCAGGAGCAGCCCTTTTACGGGGGTTTTCTACGCGAATTTCTCACACCTCTGGGTTTTGAGGAGGCAGTGCAGATGCTCATGCGGATCGCGCGCGCGCGCGACGCGGAGCCGTTGGCCGCCATGCTCAACACCGCGGTCGGGCGGGCGCGTGTCCGGGCGATTCATCATCTGGCGGGCGGCAATCCACGCATCTACGTGATCTTTCATCAATTTCTCACTTGGGAGACTCTCGATGAATTGGTCGAGCCCTTTATGAAACTGGTGAATGAGCTGACGCCTTATTATCAGGGCCGTATGCAACGCCTGGCGCCGATGCAGAGAAATCTGGTGGACATCATCCGCCGCAGCCCGGCTCCCATCCCGGTGAAGGAGATTGCTACCGCGGCCTTGCATTCCCCGCAAGCGGTCTCCAGTGAGCTGGTCAAACTCCGCGATCTCGGCTATGTGCAAGCCCTGGAGGATGGTCGGCTGTCGCGCTATGAGTTGCGTGAGCCGTTGATGCGCCTGGCGCTCAATACCAAGGAGCAGCGGGGCGACGCGATCCCGATTTTTGTGGCCTTTTTGCGCGCCTGGTTCCCGCTGGTCGACCTGATGACGATGCTGGAGCAGATTACCCCGGCGCAGCCCTGGCAACGCAGGGCTGTAGAAGCAGCCATGGCCATGGAGTACGATGCTGTAGTCCCCGGTCTGCTCCAAGACTTCCAACGTTGTGCGGACTCTGGCAATCATGCCGACGCGGTCGAGCTTGGGCGCGAGCTGCTCAAGCGTGAGCCACAGCACTTGCGTCATTGGTACGCCCTGGGAGCGAGCCTCGCAATGTTGGGTCATGAAGAGGCCTTGCTCAATCTCTGGAAGGAGGGGGTCCAAAAGTTTCCGCACGAATTGTTGGCCTGGAATCAGTTCGACTTTGTGTTGCAGAGAGCCGGTCGCTTGGCCGAAGCGCTGGAGGCGTCTGGGAAAGCCTTTGCGTTGGCTCCGCAGGACCGGATTCTGGCGTACAACCACGCCTCCAACCTTCTCCGTCTTGGCCGTGAAAGTGAGGGCATGGAGGTGGCGGCGCGCGCGCTAGAACAGTTGGAGGGCGCCTCGGAAGCAGCGGCACAACAGAAAGGTCGCATCCTGCTTCTCGGTATGTTGCAGCGACATCGTGAGATTATTCCCACGGCAATCGCTGTGTTGGACAAGAGGTTGCGAGACATCACAGCCTGGCGCGGGCTCGCTTTGTCGCTTGATCAACTCGGGTACTATCAAGCGGCTAGCGCTAGCTTGCGTTTCCTCACAGAGATGTTCCCGGAAGATGCGCGAGGATGGAGAGATACAGCTGTTTTGCTCTGCCGCTTGGGTCGTGTTGACGAGGCGATTGACTGTGTGGAGCATGCCTTGCAACTCTCGCCAACAGACCATGTCACCTGGATGCGTTATACGACCTTCCTGAACTATGCAAGTCGCCTTGCCGAAGCGCAAGCGGCTTTCGAGAAGGGTTGCACCCTCGACACGACACGTGCCTCTCTCAAGTCATACTGGGTCTACAGCGATATACTCATGGCCACAGGGCAATGGGCCCAAGGACGACAAGCCCTGGTTGACTGGTTGCAAGAATGTAAAACACATCATATAGCAATTACTGAGGACTACGGTGGGATTGTCAGTCTGCTGCTGAAAACCCAAGCGCCAGAGGTGTGGAAACGCTATATCTCGACCTACGTAGAAGTCTTTCACGAGGCCGGCTTGTTGGCGGAACTCGGCAGTCTCCTGGTGCAGCGCTTGCCGCGCTTCGCCATCCCATGGCTTGGCCCTGCTGTCGCCCGCCAATGGTACGAGAGCTGGCAGGCTCTGGCCGCCCAGTACGAGGCCATGCACGTACCACTGCGCCTGCTGTCCGTGGCGGTGGCCTTTGTTGAGCAACGGGATAAGCGCGTGCTCTTGCAGCTCCCAGTCGAACAGCGCCGCCTGCTGGAACCGGTCATCGAGCAATACCTCCATGCTTTGGGGGATCCGCCCGACGAGACGGAGCGTGCCGTACAGCAGCTCCTGCATACGGCTCAACGGCAACTGCGTCTTGAACAAGGGCAGAGCGCGTGGCACACGATTGCCGCCGAGCCGCCTCCCATCTTCGCAGCCACGGATTACGCGCGTATCCTCCACCCCTACCGGGCGCGTCAGCGTCTGGAGCAGACACTACGGCCTCTGCTGTACACCGCCTGGCACACACTGAGTAAAGCTCAGGCCCAACAGCTCTTGCGCACGGCAGTTGCCTATGACGACAATCTGGCACGCGCCTTGGCGCAGCCGCACCTGGAGATCCAGCGGATTGATCAGCGTGCGCTTAGTTTTTCACCCTGGAGCCTGTACCAGGTGCACGCCAACCGTGACGGCCAAGCAGGGGCCTTAGACCTCATCGCTGCTGAGGACGGCGCCTGTTTGTTGGATGGTACCTCACCGCCTATCCACGCTCTCAGGGCGCGCGGCATTATCACCATCGAGGCGCACAACGCAGCTGACTACCTGCGATTTTTCTGCAACGTCCTCCGTGCCAAAGAGGGCCGTTTCGAGATTGTCGAACCCGCCGCCAGGGCGTTGGTGCAGGCCTTGCGTCCCCTGACCAAGCTCCCCGCGCTGCAGGCGCTGACGCCGCAGGAGAGCCATGACACCGATCTGGTCTACCATACCTCCATGCTGTACGCCGCTCGTCTGTTGGAAGTCCTGCTCGTCGTGCCGGTGACCGGCGTGGTACGCTTGGAGGAAGACAAAACCATTGCTGGTCCACTGGCGCTCCGGCGCGAGCACTTTGAAGGGCCATGGCGCTTCTGGGAAGCGGACTGACCTGCCATGGCGCTCAGGCCCCCGCTGGGGTGGCGGGCTGGGCAGCACTAGCGGACGCCATGCGCCAGTAGTCCTGCGCCCGTTGCACGGCCATCTGCAGCAGCGTATGCGCTGGATAATGGCCGTGCGCGTCCCGCGTGCCCGCCGGGCGTCCCGTGAGCAGCTCCAGGGCCTGGTGGATTGTCTCCACAGCGTACACATGGAACCGTCCCGCCTCACAGGCCGCCACCACATCCGGGCGCAGCATCAGCTCGCCCAGGTTGGCCTGGGGCATCAGCACCCCCTGCGTGCCGGTCAGGCCCATATCCTGGCAGGTGTCAAAAAAACCCTCGATTTTGTTGCTCACCGCGCCAATAGGCTGGATGTGGCCCAGCTGGTCAATAGCGCCCGTCATGGCCAGATCCTGACGCAAGGGCACGTCAGTCAGCGCACTCAACAGACAGCACATCTCAGCACCGGAGGCGGAATCGCCATCAATGCCGCCGTAGCTCTGCTCAAAGGCAAGCGACGCTGAGAAGGCTAGCGGATGCGACGGGCGCAGCAAAAAGCGCAGCAGCCCACCCAGAATGTAAAAACCCTTGGTGTGAATGGCCCCCGAGAGGTCGGCCTCGTGCTCGATATTGATCGCGCCAGCCGTGCCGGGGGCAATGGTGGCGGTAATACGGGCCGGGAAGCCGTACACCAGCGGCCCGGCGTGCATCACGGCGAGACCGTTGATCTGCCCCACCTCCGCCCCTGTGGTCTGGATGCGCATGGTGCCCTCAGCGACCAAGGTGCGGAAATGCCGCGCCGGCAGGTCGGCGCGGTGCCGGCGTCGGGCCAGGGTCTCCTGGATGTGCGCCCCGGTTACGGTCTGGGCGCCAGCCCGACGGGCCACAAAGGTGGCTTCGCGGGCAATGTCCGCCAGGCGACTGAACTGGGTGGTAAGGCGATCACGCCGGGCCGCAATGCGCGCGCCGCTTTCGGTCAGGGCGACCACGGCGTCGCGCGTCAACGGCAGCAAATGCTCCTGGCGGATGAGGTGGGCCAGGAGTCCGGCATAGGCCCGCACCCCGTCTTGGTCACGCGCAATCGAAGTATCAAAATCAGCCAGCACCTTGAAGAGCTGGGCAAAGTCTGGATCCTGGCCATCGAGCAGAGCGTACACGCCGGAGTCGCCGAGCAGGATCACCTTGACGTGGATGGCAATCGGCTCCGGGGTCAGCATCGGGCCAGACCAGGCGCCAGCGAACTCGGCGGGCATGATGTCGAGACGCCCCGTACGCAGCGTGCGCACCAGCACCTTCCAGGCCCCCGGCTCGGCCAGGACGTCGCGGGCTTCGAGGATGAGAAACCCGCCATCGGCTCGCAGCAGCGCCCCAGCCCGGATCATCATGTGATCGGAGCGCACCGTGCCACCGGCAAGCCATTCGCGCTCAATCAGGCCGAGGAGATTGATCATGGTGGGGGCGCTTTCTATGACCATGGGACAGGGCTCATCCGGCCCGTGTGGCAGTACGACATTGACGCGGTAGAGCTGGGTAAATGTCGTGTCTTGCGCCAGGGTGGCGAGGCGACGTGTCACGACATCGTCCACCACTTCGTCGAGGAAACGGACTACGGATGGCTGGGCAAACGTCTCGACCAGCGGCCGCACCTGGTGCTGCAGGAGGCGCCTGGCCTCCTGGGCATAGAGCTGCTGCACCTCGGTGCGATGGGCCTGCTGGAGTCGGGCGATCTGCTCGCCAAGGGCCGCAACGCGCTGGCCGAAGACGTTGAGTTGATCGTAGATCCGTTCCGCGCTTGTCTCATCGATACTGCCCTGGGTGCGCAGCTCGCGAAAACGTTCGGGCGTGATCGGCTGTCCGTCGATCACTGGCAGCAGTGTTGGTTGCACGGTATTGCCGGCCTGGAGCGGGACGAGGGCAAGCTGGTTGGCCTGCAGTTCCGCCTCCAGCGGGCCGCCGACGCGGCGGATGGCCTCCTGCAGGTGATCATCGAGGGCGGCGTGCTGGGTGCGCAGCGCGTCAGCAGCGAGCAAGGCCCCCAAATCGCGTTGGATGAAGACGATGAGGTCGTCGAGGCCATGGCTCAGGGCTAGGCCCCGACCTCGGGGCACGCGCAGGAGGCACGGGTGGTCCGGGCGCGTAAAGTTGTGCACATAGCAGCAGTCATCGACCAACGGACAGCTCGTCCGGATGTCTTCAATGAGCTGCCGCACCAGGGGCAGCCGTCCGCTGCCCGGCAAGCCACGCACAAAGACGTTTTGTCCCGGGCCTGCCACGTCGAGCCCGAAGCGCAACGCCTCGATGGCATCGTCCTGACCAACCATCCCAGTGCGTGGCTCTACCTCATCCGTGGTGGCAAACGCCAGCCACGCTTCGTCACAGGACCAGCGCAGGGCGGCAGCCGTGACCCGGAGGGCGTCTCCTGGCGCTATCGGCATTGGACTGGGACATGGCTGGGGCTTCTGAACGTCCATGGTGTCTCCTGATGTGGCTACGGGACAAGCGCGCGGTCCCAACGTGAGTCCGGCGTCTCTGTCGTGGGGTATGCTATCACAACGGTGCACCCAGTCGAGCCATAAGGTGGTGTCTGCGACGCGCCGGCATGGTGCCGACGCATGCACGCGCTCCGCCCCCTCCCCCTTCCCTATTGTGTCAGAGGGCAAGATTTGCGACAATACTGCACCCGCGTAGGACGAGACATACAGAGGTCACGCGCCCAGCGCGGGCCACTGGTAGGAGGACAAGGAGCCACACGTGCAGGGAGACGCCCACGAGGCCTTTGCGTATTGCCGTGCTGTGACACGACAGCATGCGAAGAATTTTTATTACGCCTTCCTCTTTTTACCGAAAGCCCAGCGTGACGCCATCTACTCCGTGTATGCCTTTTGCCGCTACTGTGACGATATTACCGACGATGACCACACGGTGACCACGCCGCAAGTCCTGCTCCAAGCGTGGCGTCGTGAACTTGACGCTTGCTATCACGGCAGACCCACCCATCAGATCACCCGGGCGCTATACCGCACCGTGCAGCAGTATGCCATCCCGCAAGAGCATTTTGACGAGCTCATTCGCGGTGTGGAGATGGATCTGACCATTCACCGCTATGCCACCTTCGCAGACTTAGCACAGTATTGCTACCGCGTCGCGTCGGTCATTGGCTTGGCCTGCCTCCCCATCTTTGACGCCGACCATGCCCCCGTGCACACGTACGCCCGCCATCTGGGGTTGGCACTGCAACTCACCAACATTATCCGGGATGTGCAAGAGGACGCCGAACGCGGGCGCATCTATGTCCCGCTGGAGGATTTGGCCACCTTTCACTACCCCGAAACCGATCTCTTGCAGCAGCGCTATACGGACGCCTTCATCGCCTTGATGCAGTTTCAGGAGCAGCGCGCGCTGGGGTATTACCAGCAGGCTGCAGCCTGTCTCGTGCCAGGGGATCGTGCGCGCTTAATCGCACCAGAAATTATGGCCGCGCTGTATCGCACCACCCTGCGCAAAATTGCCCGGCAGCGCTACAACGTGTTTCGGGGGCGTACCAGCCTACCCATGCTGCAGAAAGTGTGGATTGCCCTGCAGGTGTTCGGCCAGATCCGCCTTGGGGGTGCCTAGATGTCCATGTCGTAAGTCCTGTGCCAATCGGGGTGCCTCGCGGGCCAGGCCCGCTCCTACAGACAATCTGTGCGACGGAGGGATCTCTGTAGGAGCGGGCCTGGCCCGCGCAGGGGTACAACTGGCAGTGTATTTATGACATGGACATCTAGCACCCGTCACGCGACATTCTTCATAGGAAATCCATTATGAGCACGACGCCGCAGAGTATGCAGGCGGCCATCCTGCATGGCCCGAGTCACGTGACGTTGGAGACGGTGCCAGTCCCGCCCCTTGGTGAGACGGATGTCCTGGTCCAGATTGAAGCCGCCACCACCTGCGGAACGGATCTAAAAGTGTTCTTGCAGGGTCGGCACGCGCGCATGATTACCCCGCCTTCCGTCTTTGGGCACGAATTTAGTGGCACCATCGCGCAGGTCGGCACACGGGTGCGCCAGTTTCACGAGGGTATGCGGGTCGTGGGCAATAATTCCGCCCCCTGCTACCGGTGTTACTACTGCCGCCGCAATCTCCCGAACCTGTGCGATGATCTCTTATTCATCAATGGCGCCTATGCGGAATACATTGTCGTGCCCGAACGGGTCGTCCAGACCAACTTGCTGGTCTTGCCTGATGCCCTGCCCTGCGCCGTGGCGTGTCTCACCGAGCCGCTGGCCTGCGTGCTGCACTGTCTTGACCTGGCAAAGATGCACCCCGGCGATACGGTCGTCGTCAACGGCGATGGGCCGAGTGGTCTCATGCTCGCCGCCATGGCGGCCTGGCGTGGGGCGCGGGTGATTCTCTGCGGTCGGGCCCCACAGCGTTTAGGCTTGGCGAAACAGTTCGGCGTGGATGCGGTCATCAATTATGCCGAGGTGCTCGATCAAGTGGCCGCGGTGCGCGCCCTCACCGAGGGCCACCGTGGTGTCGATGTCGCGATTGAGGCCGTCGGCCGTCCAGAGGTCTGGGAAACAACGGTGGCGATGGTGCGCAAAGGGGGACAGGCCATCTTTTATGGTGGCTGTCAGGGCGATACACAGGTGCGTTTCGATACGCATGCCTTGCACTATGACCAGCTGACACTCCAAGGGGTGTTCCACAATACGCCCTATCATGTGCGCCTGGCTCTCGACGTCCTCGCCTCTAAGCATCTCGATGGTGCGGCGCTTATTACCAACACCCTGCCGCTGGCGCGCCTCTGTGAGGCCTTTGCGCTGATGCGTACCCGGCAGGCACTCAAGGTGGCTATCCTGCCAGGCTCACAGCATGCATGATGCGTGCTCCCGTCCTGACTTTCTCGGGGTTTTGCAGGCGTGCAGGAGGACGGAGGGCCGCACGAGGGCGTGAAATATCCCTCTGCAGGGACCAGCATCGATGCTTAGCGCAGAAAATTTACCTGTTTGGGGCCTTCTGTGCCTTGAAACCCCTTGACGTGCGCTTGGAAGTAGTTAGACTTTAGGAAATATGTAGGCAGTAATGATTACTGCCACGTCGATATGTGTGCTTGCACTGAGCACGATGAGGGGGAGATGGGAATCTATGACCAAGGCTGAGTTTATTGATCAGATCGTTAAAACCAGCGAAGAGATGGATCTCACCAAAAAAGCTGCTGGCGAACTCATCGAGGATATCTTTGGCATTATGGGCAAAGCCATCAAGAAAGATGGCCGCTTCTCCTACCCTGGTTTTGGCACCTTTACGATGAAGAAACGGGCGGCACGTAAAGGGCGTAATCCACGTACCGGCGATCCCATTCGGATCAAGGCCAGTAAAACCGTGGGCTTCAAAGCCGCTCCGGGCTTGAAGAAAATCCTGTAAATCTGCTACGCTGTGTTGCCAGGCCCTCTCCGAGGAGGAGAGGGCCTGGCATCTTAATAGCCCATAGCACACCCATCTTTACGATAATCACTCCCGCCCTGCAGCACCCCACGTGGCGCATCAATCAGGATGCCTTGGCCGCCGCCATACGAGATACTCGCATCGCCATAGGGCACCAGCATATGCCCCATCGACGCGAGGCGTTCGCGCACCGCATGCGGAATGGCGCGTTCCAGGGCGACATGGCGTCCACCGAGAATGCGATACCGCGGCGCTTCAAGCGCTTCCTGGATGTTCATATCAAAATCAATCATATTGAGCGCGACCTGCACATGCCCCTGCGGTTGCATATCGCCGCCCATGACGCCGTAGGACAACCAGGGTTGCCCGTCCTTCAGCACCATGGCAGGGATGATCGTGTGGAAGGGCCGCTTCCCAGGTGCCAGGGCATTGGGGTGGTGCGGATCCGCCACAAACCCTGCCCCACGATTGTGCAAGCAGATCCCGGTATCGCCGGCCACCACGCCTGAGCCAAAACCCATAAACAAGCTATGGATGAGCGACACGACATTCCGTTCCTTGTCCACGCACGTCACATAGACGGTGTTGCCGAACGCGGTCGGGTCTCCAGGCGCATAATCACTGGCGCAATCCAACGTCATCTCCCGTCGCCGCGCCGCCGCATACTCTTTGGACAGCAGCCCGGCCACGGGTACCCGCGCATACGCAGGATCGGCAATGTAGCGGCTGCGGTCCGCAAACGCCTGCTTGGTGGCTTCCATGAGCACGTGATAGTACGCTGCCGAGCCATAGTCCATGGCCCGGAGATCATAGCCTTCGAGGACGTTGAGCGCCATCAACGCCGTAATGCCCTGCCCATTGGGTGGCAGCTCTAACACGCTATAGCCGCGGTAGTCCGTCTGTAAGGGCTCCACCCATTCGGTCTGATGCGCGGCAAAATCCTCCAGGGTGAAGTACCCGCCGGTCTCCTGGGCGTACTTGACGATACGGTGGGCAATGTCGCCCCGATAAAAGGCGTCTTTTCCCTCATCCGCCAGCAGTCGCAGGGTCCGTGCCAGATTGGGCTGGCGGTGCACGTCACCGGCCTGTGGGGCTTTCCCATCGACCAGATATGTCTGGGCACTGGCCGGAAAGTGCGCCAGCAGCGGCACCGCTTCCTGCCATTGCGCGGCGATGACCTCGCTCACCGGAAACCCCGACGTAGCATACTCAATCGCCGGTGCTAACACGTCAGCAAAGGTCAGTTTGCCATGACGCCGTTGCACTTCGACAAAGGCATCAATAGCGCCAGGCACTGACACGGAGCCCCAGCCACGCTGGGGTATCCCCTGGATGCCGTGTTGGCGCAGCCCATCCAGTGTGAGACGTTGCGGGCAGCGTCCACTGCCATTGACCCCGTAGATCTTGCCGTCGGCAGCCCAGCGATACAGGAAAAAGGCATCCCCGCCAATGCCGGTGGACATAGGCTCGACGACATCGAGTGTGAGAGCGGTGGCAATCGCCGCATCCAAAGCATTGCCACCCTGTTTGAGGATGGCAACGCCAGCCTCAGTGGCTAACGGTTGGCTGGTGGCCACCATGCCGTTGCAGGCCATGACGACGGAACGCCGTGCGGCAAATCCGGCCCGCTCCAAACGGCTGGTTGCAAACATAAGGGGTCTCCTTCTGACGCAGACTTTTTAGTGACCTACCGCGAGACGTTCCGCCAGTGCGAGCGGTAACATCGCCTCGTAGATGCGCTCTTGCGCTGCGGTCACGTCGTAGGGCACAAAGCGAAATTCGACGACCAGCGTCTCACTATCCAACAGCACATAGGAGGCTTCCGGTCCCCCATAGCGCGGTTGCCCCACACTCCCGGGGTTTATAATGTAACGATGCTGCGACTGCATCTGGGTGACGAGATTGTTGACCAGTGTTGGGGTTACGAGGCCGGCGGTGGTGCATTCCCAGATCATCGGTAAATGCGTGTGGCCGACAAAACACGCCCGCCTGTCCGACATATAGGCGTACAAGTGGGCAAACGATTCTTCAAAATGCGTGCTATGGAACAGATATTCATCGGTCTCGCGTGGCGAACCATGCGCCGCCATCCAACAGTCACCGAACTCCGCCGTGCACGGCAAGCTGCGCAGATAGTGTATCCACTCGGGGGTGAGCTGGGCACGGGTCCAGTCCATGGCTTCCCGGGCGTATGCACTGAAATCGTCGTATAGGCGTACACCACAGGCCGCCTGATCATGATTGCCGGCAATCACCACATCACACCGTTGCTTGATGATCTCTAAACATTCAATGGGGTTGGCGTTATAGCCAACAATATCCCCCAAACACACCACGGCATCGGCATACGGCTGCATGTCCGCAAAGACCGCGTTGAGGGCCTGAAGATTTGCATGGATATCAGAGATAATGGCGTATTTCATACGTTATCCTATGCGGCAAGCCAGCCGCCAACTCCCCAGGGGCTATCCAGGTATCTGGGGTTGGAGAGTCTGTCGACTCTCGGCCATCGCGAGAGGCCGCGGCGTAACGGCTACCGTGCCATATGTTGTGACTCGGACTTGCCCAGGACGTGCCCCACGAAACTTCCGCACGTCTTTGGCCCGTGTATACATCACTTCGACCACCGGTGCGTCCTTTCCATGACTGTAGAACGCGGCCAGGGCCGCTGCCTGCAGGAGTGTGGGCTGGGCGACTTCCTGCCCCTGAGGCACTTTGAGTAGCACATGCGCCCCAGCATGTTGATGCGCATGCAACCACAGATCCTCGGGAGCGGCCACTTGTCGTACTAAGAGGTCATTGCCCTGATTGTGTTTGCCGCAATAGACGATCGTCCCATCATCGAGGACAAACTTGCGATACGGGAGTGCCGCCGGGGTGGGGAGCACCGGACGGCGTGGCAGACCGGGTTTCGCCACTGCCGCACCCAGCTCACCGGCAATACTTTCGAGCGTTTCTCCATCCTCTGCCTGCATGATCTGGCCGGCGATGCCTTCCAGGTAGGTCTCCTCGGCAGCACACTGCGCCAGCAGTTCCTGGACTTTCACCAGGCCATGCTGAGATTTGCGATATTTCTTAAAATAAGCTTGGGCATTATCCTGCAGCGAGAGGCGTGGATCACGGGGAATGGTGAGGCACGCTTGCTCTGGGCTGTAATAATCGACCACGGTGACACTCGGGGCCCCACGCGGCACCCGCTGCGTAACGAGCAACGTCCCGTAGCGCTGATACGGCACATAGCGTTCGAGCTTGTCGGCATCCTGCGTCAGATTGATGATTTTGTGCCGTAATTTTTGTAACCGCTGCTGTACCGTTTTCTGGACGGTACGGCGCAGGTCAGCACACGCCGTGCGCTCCAGATAGGGCTCGCACCACGCCGCGACGTCATCCTCCACTGACACAGAAGGCCTGCCAGTAGCGTTGCAGTGCGTGAGGGGCAAGACACTCACGTGCTGTAAACCGTCTGCCGTGGTGCCACGCCACAGGGTGAGCGTCCCCGTGTCGTATTGCTGGCGCAAGGCATCAAGAACGGCCCAACAGCGCGCCGGCTCTCCGGCACTGCGGTGCAGCACTTCTCGCGCCAACATGGGGGACATGCCCACGACGAGACGCTGCAGACCGCGCGCATCGAACATCCCTTGGTCCTTGAGGGTTTGTAACTGCTCGACAGTAACGTCTGACACCAGACAGCGCGGCGCGGGTGGCAGGCAAGGGACATAGGGTTGGCCTGGGAGGATGGTACGCCGCGCCGTGGTCTCAGGCGCCACATGCTTCAAGGCATCGAGAATCAGGCCGTCGGCATTGACCAAGACGATGTTGGCCTGCGTGCCCTGCAATTCATGGATGAGCTGGAGCGTTGGCGTGTCTGCTCCTGGGGCCGTCCAGTGGAACGTCACGACCCGGTCATACGGGCGCATCGCGATGTCACTCAAACGGACGTGCGTGAGATGGGCCCGCAAGAATGCCGCAAAACGCGGCGGCTGTTGTGGATTGCGGAAGCGCGTGGTGAGCAGGTGCAGCCGGGGCCACAGGGCGGCGGTGGAGAGCAACAGCCGGTAATCCTGCTGCCGCCACAGGCGCAGCAACAGGTCATCAGGGCTCATCTGAAACACTTTGGAGACCACAGCTCCGCCTAGACGTTGCCGAAGTGCCTCCGTGAGCATTTTGAGTATAAAAATATCCATACACCTGTTACCCTTGCCCCGAACCTGGCCGCTCATATGTGCATCGGGGAAGTATACCATGCCTTTGGTGGGCACTGCAGGTCGGAAGGGATGGGTACGCCAGACGCGAGACGAGACACCGACGTGTGCGTCAGTGGAGCGAGGCGCGCCGTGAGGATAACGTACCATGAGTGGACAGGACACGCCACGACACCTGTGGGCCTGGGATCTCTCGGCCTTGGTGTATGAGTGGTCGTACGTCAAGGTCGCGCATCAGATCGATACCGACATGCTGGCCTATCTGGGCAACCGTGTGGTGGGGGCTGTGGTGGCCGACTGCGGCTGTGGTCCTGGGGTGGTCACCGAGAAGTTCCTGCGGGCTGGTGCGGCGCGTGTGGTGGCCATTGATGCCAATGCCAGCATGATTGCACGTGCCCGCCTACGCCTCGCGCCGTGGGGCAGCACAGGCGCCGTGCTGCTGCGCCATGCGTCGCACGAGGCCACCACCCTCCTGGAGCTACGCGAGCAGGCCCTGGCAGGACGTGGCTTCGACGTGGTGTTGTTTAAGCGGAGCTTGTATATGCCCCGGCCACGGGCCCTCCTCACCCTGCGTCAGGCGGCCGCCGCGCTCCACACCAGGGGGACGATTATCGTGGCGCATCCCGAGCGCTCCCTGCGCCGCTATGCGTTCGCGCCCCCAGTGGGCGTGGCCTCCTACACGCCGTTTCATCTCGGCAACCGGGCCATTTCGCGGCTTCTGGAGTGCTGCGGTGCCGAGGAATACACCCTCTATACCGGCACTGAACTCGCGGCGCTGTTGCGTGAGGCGGTCCCAGGGGCGCAGGTACAATGCTTGCCAAGTCAGCAACGGCCCTATAATCTGGTGGCATTGCACATGTCCTGACGACTCTGCTACGCTGCCTGGGCACTATCGACGCCTGGCGACGTCCGGGCATGCCATTTTACCAGCAGGAGATGCGCGTATGGCCTCAGGGAAGATGCCCCGTCGCTTTTGGAGTTATACGGCGGGGAAAGGGAATTTGCTGACAGAAGACATGGAAGCCGCACGGGAGCAGAAACTCCGCGCCTTGCGGCAGACGCTCCCCGGCCTCGCGGCGTTTGGGGTGGTGTTAGTCCTCGCCGGGTTGATGCTGTTGATGCTGCTGGCCGAATTCCGCGGTTTTTATCTGGATCAGATCATGGAGATCCTGCGTCCAGGCTAGCCGTCCCGTGCCTCCCTCCGGTGTCACGTCCTGCGGCAGGTATCCGCCTGCCGCGCCCCCTCACGTCGCGCACTGTGTCCGTTGCCACCTCGATGTGCCACTGCCCGCGCACGCACGCCAGTACTTGCCCCGGTGTCACCCGCGCGGGCCGCAGCCTGGTCGCCCCGTAGACGACTTCGACCCGTTCCTCCCCCGTTTTGTGAGCCATCACGTGGCATCAGAGCTCAAAGACCTGGGCCAGCCCAAGCCAATAGCTGGAGCCCACCAACGCTTCGCTGGTCGTGATCTTGCGTTGTTCAATGCGCCCATGGCCACTGTCGACCGTGCAGGTGCTCTCTGGATGGTCTCCCATCGGGGGCAGCGTAAAGACCAGTGCGATATCGGCGTGCAGAAGTCCACGCTCTCCCTGACGCCGCCTCCTCTCATGGCTGCGGCGTCAGCGCCTCGTTCTTGCCGCGGTATGCTGCCTCCAGGCGTGACCGAGGGCCGAGCAGAAGCCCGACCCGCCATGCCGCCTCTCCCTGCGATACAACGGTGCGACAGTCAGACACCATGCGACACGTTGTGCCGTGTTGTGCAACGTTGCACACAGTCGCATCCGCCTTCTGTACTTCATATTTTACACCTCCTATAGCACAAAATCTTTACAATTCAATGATATACAATTTTGGCACACCTCTTGCTTTCTTAGAGAGGCAGCACATGGAAGCGTCGACAACGGCACACAGCATCGCAGTATGGACGGAGGAGACACCATCATGGCCGAATGGAATCCCTGGCAGACTCTCGAGACGTTACGGCGTGAGATCGACCGCGTGTTTGAGGAGCCCAGCGTACGGCGTGAACCGTTTTTTCGCACCGCCTTTTTACCGGGGCGTGCGGCGAGACAGTATCCGTTGCTGAACCTTTCCGAAGATAAAGACGCGGTGTATGTGGAAGCCCTGGCACCGGGTGTGGATCCTAGCACGTTGCAGGTGAGCGTCATAGGTAACACGTTGAATGTGGTAGGGGAAAAACGCCGTGTAGCCGGTGAGGTCAAACCGGAAGCGTTCCATCGCAGTGAACGAGCCACGGGCAAATTTGTGCGGCACGTCGAACTGCCTGTCGAAGTGGATGAGGAGAAGGTCGAGGCACAATACAATCACGGTCTCTTGACCGTGAAGCTGCCCAAGGTTGAGAAAGCCAAACCGAAACAGATCACTGTGCAAGTCAATTAAATACGGCATACAGTAGCGCAGCCTCCTTACAAAGCAAGGAGGAAACTCGCCATGGCAGAGAAGACTGTTGCAACCCCTGAGACGCGGCAACCCGCGACCACTGAAAATACGCGCAACAACGAGCGCTATATCGCCCCACCGGTTGACATCTACGAAACCGAGGAGGGCCTGGTCGTGGTCGCAGATGTGCCGGGCGTGAGCCAGGAGGCCCTGGACGTAGGCGTGGATAATCATATCCTGACCATTCGAGGCCATGTGCGTCATGCGATGGTCGGCGAACGGCTCCACCGGGAGTATGAACTGGTAAACTTTTTTCGCCAGTTTGCATTAAATGAGCGGGTTGATCAGCAGCATATTACGGCGGAGCTCAAGGGCGGGGTCCTGACCTTGCATTTACCGAAAGCCGAAGAGGTGAAGCCGCGTCGTGTTGCTGTACGCTCGGCGTAATATGCTGATCTCGCAGGTGTGTACGATAGCTTGGGGAAGCGGTGCGGGTCGCCGCTTCCCCAGGCGTGAGTGCGAGCGCTGCCAGGTGGGAGAAGCGCTGCAGGGCAGGCTTGCATCGGGGGAGGACCTCTTGCGCCAGGAGGGGTGAGATGGAATTCAAAGATTATTACGCCGTGCTGGGGGTTGCCAAACAGGCTCCCAGGAGGAGATTTAGCGCGCCTATCGCCGCTTGGCACGCACGTATCACCCCGATCTGAACAAAGCGGCAGGCGCAGAAGAGACCTTTAAAGCTACGGTGCAGCCTACGAAGTGCTTAAGGACCCTAGCTTCTGGTTGACAGGAAGAGACTCAACAAATATACTCTCTGATGTGGCATACGCACCTGAGACACGAACCGGCCCTAGCCAGCGAGCATCAACGGTTAGGCTGTGAGGATAGAGAGCGCTACAGGAGGCAAGAGCATCATGGGCAAAATCATTGGGATTGATCTCGGGACCACTAACTCCGTCGTGGCCGTGATGGAAGGTGGGGAACCGGTCGTCATTACGAATCGCGAAGGCAACCGCCTGACCCCGTCCGTCGTGGCATTCACCAAAGACGGAGAGCGGCTGGTCGGACAGATTGCACGGCGTCAGGCCGTCACCAACCCCGAAAAGACGATCTATTCCATCAAGCGTTTTATGGGCCGTCGCCACGCCGAGGTGGGGGAAGAAACCACCATGGTGCCCTACAAAATCGTGGCGAAAAATGGTGATGCCTGGGTGCGCTTAGACGACAAAGAATACGCCCCCCCCGAGATTTCGGCCCTGGTGCTGCAAAAGCTCAAAGAAGCCGCGGAGGATTATCTCGGCGAACCCGTCACGGAAGCGGTGGTCACGGTGCCGGCGTATTTTAATGACAGCCAACGGCAAGCCACGAAGGACGCCGGGCGCATTGCGGGTCTGGACGTCAAGCGCATTATCAATGAGCCCACCGCCGCGGCCTTGGCCTATGGCCTGGATAAGAAGAAAGACGAAACCATCGCGGTGTACGACTTTGGCGGCGGGACGTTTGATATTTCGATCCTGGAAGTCGGCGACAATGTCGTCGAAGTGAAGGCCACCAACGGCGATACGCATCTGGGTGGTGACAATTTTGATCAGCGCATCATGGAATGGCTGGTGAGTGAGTTCCGCCGTGAACAAGGTATTGACCTGAGCCGCGACCCGATGGCCATGCAGCGCCTCAAGGAAGCGGGGGAAAAGGCCAAGTGTGAGCTGTCCACGGTGGCCGAAACGGACATCAATCTCCCCTTTATCACTGCCGACGCCAGTGGCCCGAAACATCTGCTGATGAAACTGAGCCGGGCCAAGTTTGAACAGATGATCGAGGATCTGGTCGAACGCAGTGTGGACCCCTGCAAGCAGGCCCTGCGCGATTCTGGCCTCAGCCTGAGCGACATTGACGAAGTGGTGCTGGTCGGTGGTTCGACCCGTGTGCCGCTGGTGCAGCAGGTGGTCAAACGCCTGTTCAACAAAGAGCCCAATAAGAGCGTGAATCCCGATGAGGTGGTGGCCGTCGGCGCTGCCGTGCAGGGCGGCGTGCTGGCTGGGGATGTGAAGGACGTGCTG
>SXND01000245.1 GCA_005777235.1 Pseudomonadota bacterium | reverse complement strand
CTTCATCACACGCCTTCATTATCCGCTGACGTAAATCCAATGATATCGATGCTACCATCCACAACGCCCTCCTACAGCGTGCCCCCTTTATACCATACCCGGCCATAAAACAGTATGTAAATTATGAAAATGCTCTAGCGCTCAGCATTAGACATTGCTCTCGACAGCCTTGACGGTCCGAGCAGTATGGATGGCAGCGCGGAACGCGTGCCGCCGTGGAGCGCCCTGCCAGAGGGGGTGGATCTTTCAGGGGGAGGTTTTTTGCAAAAGTGACCTGGCTTCTCTCCTTTGGCATCCTGTGGGACGTGTCATGACCCACAACACCGCAGGAGATCAACCCTGTGTTGCCAGGCCGGGTTCGACCACTGGCTGACGACGAGTAGGCCACACCTGACGCCGCTGAGCACGCCCCAGGCCCCGGTGTTGGCACGGTGGAGGTGCGGCAGGGTGCGGGCGTGCTCGTGTGCCCTGACCGCAGGCAGTCCTATACGCGCCAACGGCCTGAAGCGTCACGAGCAACCCGTCCGCCAGCCACGGCGGGCATGGTACGAGGATACCCCGCGCCAACGCGGGGCCAAGCGCCAAGCGCTGCCCGTGGAGATCTGCTGTGCCCCGCTGCGCGGATGGGTGGTGAGCTGGTGGCAGGGGACACCACTGGCCCTGGCCCTGGATGCCACGACCGTGGGGCACCGCTTGGTCGTCCTGGCGGTGTGCGTCGGATAGCGCGAGTGGGCGATGCCCGTGGCGTGGGTTCTCCTGCCCGCGTGGTCCCCGCGGGCCTGGCGGCGGCACCGGGCGCTCCCACACGGCGGGACGGTGAGCGTCTGGGCGGATCGGGCAGACGCGCAGGCGGCATGGCATAGGTACCTCCCTCGAGGTCCGCTCCGCAGACGCTGTGGTGCGGCTGGGTCACGGAACGCCACACGCAGCCCGTGCAGTTCCATCGTCGGTGGAGGGAGACACGAGTCGGTTGCCGCCACACGGTTGGCCCACAACAGACTCCCCAGCGGATGGTGCCCGTAGGAAAGCGTCGTGCGTGGGCCCCACCCAGTGTGCGGGGTACTGCACCACGCACTGGGCTGGTGTATGGCACGCTGGAGCGGGCACAAGGACACGGTGGCGAGGCCAACGGGCATGCGGCCATGCCAGCGGGCTGACCCGGCAGGCGTGCCGCCCCTGGGAACCGCGAAGACCTGCCTGATGCGCCCCTCACCGGACACCACCATACGTCCGCTGGTCCCACGCGGGAACAACCCGGACACCGGCCATGCAACACGCAGCCGGGCCTTGAGCCCCCCGGAGGAACGTTGCGGGTCCGGGGCTGATCCCAGCAAAGGGCCGAGGGATCTGCGCGAGGCAGCATGGCGCCGGGACGGCCCGCGAGGCGCGCCGTGTGGTGGGAGGGCGCCTCCCTCTGCCCGGCAAGCCGCCCAGAGCACCAGGCGGGCACGGTGCCAGGTCGCGGCGGATGCCGATGTCCGGGACACTGTCCAGAGTCTCGGCACCGCTTGTCACAGAGTCAAGACGGCGATCGCACGCAAGGTGCTGAGCCGGATGCCATGAGCGTGGCCAGTCCGGTTCGCCACGCGGGGGATGGGAACTCAAGCCCGATCGTGCGCCCTGTCCCTACGCAACCGGCAGTATCCGCCGGAGGTGGTCGAGGCGACAGGCTGGATTCTGCGTGTGTAACTGGAGGAAACCGCGCGGCTACTCTGGCCAGCGCGACCGGTCGCCTACTATGCCTGGAGCGGGTACGAACAGCACGCCAACGTGACGCAGACCGCCCGCGCCATCGCGCTGCTCTATGCCTTGACCGGGTGCTTCGACGCCCCCGGTGGCCATGTCCTGCTGCCGTCTGTGCCTTCGGCGTCGAGCACCGGCGAAGAGCTGCCGGCAGCGCAGCACATGGCCCCAGCGCTTGGAGTGGCGGCACGCCCCCTCGGACCAGCCACTGGAACGACATCATCGCCCACGATCTCTACCGGGCGATCATAGTACTCAGGGCGACTGGGTGGCAATCGAAACACCGGAGGGCAGCGTGCGCGCCCGCGTCCATTTCAACGCGGACCTCGATTCACGCGTGGTCATCGGCGCGCATAGCTGGTGGCAGGGCTGCACTGCCCTCGGCGCGCTGGCCTACGACCCGTTCAGCCCAGAAGGCGCCAATTTTCATCGGCTCATTGGCAGCGCCAGCCGTGATCCCGTCAGCGGCACAGCCTCGCATCGGGCCGCGCTAGGCGAGATTCGACCCGTGACGTCGGCCGAGGCCGCAGGAGGCGTGACTGGAAAGGGGCGAGCAAGATCTGCCCAGCAAGGTAGCGCTGGAAAAGGCATCATACACCAGGTTGACAGAGACGCTGGCGCATACGTCTGCCAGCACCCTCCTGCATGGGAGAACGCCATGCGTCTAGGCGTGAAACACCCGCCAGAGTAGCACGGCATTGGTGCCGCCAAAACCAAACGAGTTGCACATGGCGGTACGGATGCGGACTTGACGGGCCGTATTCGGCACATAGTCCAGGTCACACTCCGGGTCGGGATGCTGATAATTGATCGTGGGCGGCAGGACGCCGTGGTATAAGGCCAGCAACGTAAAGATCGCTTCAATGGCCCCCGCAGCACCCAGCGTATGGCCAGTCATCGATTTCGTCGCGCTGATCGGCAGCGTCGCGGCCCGGTCCTTGAAAACGGTCTTAATGGCCATGGTTTCCGCCGCATCCCCCGCCGGGGTCGAGGTGGCATGCGCATTAATATAGTCCACACTGTCCGCCGTAATCCCCGCATCCCGTAAGGCACTGGTCATACAACGCGCCGCCCCAGCGCCATCGGGGCACGGCGCTGTCAGGTGATAGGCGTCCCCAGCACTGCCGTAGCCCAGGAGTTCGCCATAGATGCGCGCCCCACGCCGCCGGGCATGCTGCAGTTCCTCCAGGATAAGAATGCCCGCCCCTTCGGACATGACAAAGCCATTGCGCTCACGATCAAAGGGCCGGCTGGCTTCCTGAGGCGCGGCGGTGTTGGGGGATAAGGCCCGCATGTTGCCAAAACTGCTGATCGTCAGCGGCGTAATCACCGCTTCTGTGCCCCCGGCAATCATCACATCCGCTGCCCCGCGCTTGATGATATGCAAGGCTTCCCCGAGGGAATGCGCCCCGGCGGCACAGGCCGTAACGCTGCTATTATTCGGTCCCGTGGCGCCAAAGCGCATAGAGATATGGCCAGAGGCCAGATTCCCGAGCAGCATGGCCGGGAAGAGGGGCGAGACACGGTTCGGCCCTTTGTCGATCAACGTGGTGTGCACCGTCTCCAGCGATTCCATGCCGCCAAACGCCGTGCCGACGTACACGCCCACGCGCTCGGCCATCTCAGCGGTGATGCTCAGGCCGGCGTCGTCCATCGCTTCCTGGCTGGCGGCCAGCGCCAGATGCACAAAGCGGTCGGTGCGGCGCAAGTCGCGTCGGTCGAGGTAGCGCTCTGGCACAAAATCCCACGCTTCCCCGGCGATCTGGGCCGGATAGCCGGTGGCGTCGAAACGCGCAATCCGGCGAATGCCGGACACCCCCTCGCAGAGGTTGTCCCAGATCGTCTTGATGGTGCAACCCAGGGGGGTGATGGCCCCGAGACCCGTGATCACCACACGTCTGTCCATACTCTTATTCTCCATACCACCGCCGACACACGAGACGTGCCCTCGCGTCCCCACTACGCGCTGCGACGTGTGCCCCAGCGCCCCTGAAGCGCGAGAGTATACCACGGACACAGCTCGCATGAGCGGTCGCCCCCGCCGCTCATGCGAGCTGTGGGGCAACTTTTTGCATAAACGTTTCCATCGTTGCCAGACTCCCGGCATACGATTGCGTCGAGGTCTCAAACACCGCATGCGCCACACCGATGTTGCGCATGGCCCCCAGGGCATCGACCACGGCGCTGACGCTGCCATGCATGGGAATGCGCGCCGGACGTCCAGCCCGTTGCGGATAGGATAACACTATTTCCGACACGCCCTCCAGTGCCAGGTCAATACGCGCCGAAAACACTGGCTCCCCGGCCCGAGCGTTTTTGGCCCACAGCTCGCGCACATGCGCACACCCCGGCGCCATACTGGCCGCATCCAGGCCACTGGTATGCCAGCCATCGCCCAGTTCGGCCACCCGCCGCCGGGCCCGAGCACTGTTGCCGCCAATCCAGATCGGCGGTCCCGCCGGTTGCACCGGGCGCGGGGAGGCTTGCATATCGTCGTAGTCATAAAACTGCCCGTGATGGCTCACCAAGCCCTTGGTCCAGATGTCGCGGATAATACGCAGACTTTCGTCACTGAGCGCGCCGCGCTCGGCAAACGGCACTTTGAGGGCGCGGAACTCTTCTTCCATCCAGCCCACCGCAGCGCCAAAAATCAGCCGCCCATGCGACAGCTGGTCAATGGTCGCAAGCATTTTGGCAACAATAATCGGGTTGCGGTACGGCAAAATAATCACGCTGGTGCCCAGACGCACCCGTGGCACCACCGCGGCCAAGTGGCTCAGGAAGGCGAGGGGTTCGAGCATGTTATCGCGGTAGATAATGTCGAGAGTGCGCGGCACGAACAGATGGTCCGTGACCCACACCGAGTCAAAGCCGAGCTCTTCGGCACTCCGCGCCACGCCGAGTGAGCGCTCGATGTCCACGGGCTTGCCGTAATGCGGCACACAGATACCGTACTCCATGCTGGTCTCCTTGGCAGTTAGCGGCCCTGGAACTGTGGCGGGCGTTTATCGAGAAAGGCCCGCCAGCCTTCTTGAAAGTCGTCGGTGTCAAACGGCGATAGCGCCAGGGCCTGTTGTGCTGGGGTCAGGCCCACGAGCCCCGGATTGTCCTGCACGGTCTGCACAATCGCCTTATGCACCCGGTGCACCACCGGCGCCAGGTCGGTAATTTTGCGCGCCATGGCGTAGGTGAAGGCCTCGACCTCGGCCAGCGGCACAACGTGGTTGACCAGGCCGATGGTGAGCGCCTCCTGGGCTGAGATGATGTCCGCCGTGAGCAGCAGCTCCATGGTCTTGGCATGCCCAATGAGGCGCACCAAGCGGCGCATCTCGTGGTAGCCCACGGGCAGCCCGAGGCGGGCAATCGGTACGCCGAAGCGGGCGTTGTCCGCAGCAATGCGGATGTCGCAGGCGGTACTGAGTTCGCAGCCGCCGCCGACGCAGGCCCCCATAATCAAGCACAGGGTCGGCTTGCCCACCGCCTCGGCCTGGTCCATGGCGGCGTCAAAGGCGGCATTGTACAGGGCGGCTTTGGCAGCGTTGTTGCGGTGCGTGGCAAATTCGCTGATGTCCGCCCCAGCAGCAAAGGCCTCCTGCCCGGCGCCGCGCAGGACAATGGCCCGCACCTGCGGGTTGGCCTGCAGATCGACGAAGGCGCGCTGCAGCTGGTGCCACATGTCAAAGGTGATGGCGTTGCGCCGCTCCGGGCGGTTGAAGGTGAGGGTGGCAATGGCTCCGTCAATGTGCAACAGGAGGGCGTCGGTCATGCGTGCTCCGGTGTGTGCCAGGCGGCGCTCGCGGCGGCGCTGGTGTGTGGTTCGGTCATGTGGCGTGGGCCTGGTTGATGGCGCGCGGCACCGTGGTCCACACGGCCCGTACTAGAAGCTCCCCCGTGGGCGTCCTCCCCGGCGTCACGCTCACGTGACGTCATGGGTGCCCGGTTGACGCACGTAGGCGCACGGGCTGCGGTATAGTATGCTACCAGGAGCAGCGGCACAACGGGATTCCTCCCTCCGTCACGCCGGAGCGGTCCGGGCCCCGAGCTGGCGGGAGGTGAGAGCCCAACTAGTGGTAGGCTTGCTGTATACCATACCTCGAACGGAGTGCAGGATGTCTCTACAACGTCAATCCTCTATGACCTCGGAAGAGTATCTCGCCCTCGAACGGACAGCCGAGTATAAAAGTGAATACTTTGAGGGCGAGATGTTTGCGATGGCTGGTGCCAGTGAAAGGCAGGTCAGTCTTGTGGCCAATCTCATGTATCTGCTTGTGGGGCAACTCAAAGGTCGCCCATGTAAAGCATACGCCAACGATCTCCGCCTCAAAGTAACGCCAACCGGCCTTTATACCTACCCTGATATCCTGGTGGTCTGTGGCACCCCCCGCTTTGCGGACGAGCAGCACGATACCCTCCTCAACCCGATGGTACTGATGGAAGTGCTCTCTGGGTCAACGGAAACGTATGATCGTGGCAAGAAGTTTGACCACTATCGTGCCTTGCCCTCCGTCTCGGACTATCTCCTCATTGCGCAGGACCAACACAAGGTTGAGCATTTCGCACGCCAAGCTGATAACCGATGGTTATTTGCTGCCCATACGAGTCTCGACGATGTGGTAGAGATCACCGCGATTGCCTGTGCCCTGCTCCTCCGCGACGTGTATGACAAAGTCGAGATAGTTGGCGTTGGGCTGGACGAGCACCACACCCGCAGTGCCCTCCGTCGTCAGGGACAGGACGACCCCGTCCCGTGACGTGGGGGGGCCAGCGCCCGCCTAAGCACATGCCAGCGTTTAGCCAGTCGCGGCGCTGCCGGCCGCGCCAGACATGCGCCGCGTCCAGGACCGCGTCTGTTCGTAGTCGTGCGGTCGATGCGGCATGCCCAGACCGGCTATTCCGCCTGGGAGTACGTATTGCCCCAGCGTTCCTCGTAGACAAAGTCGGAGAGCTTGC
This sequence comes from Pseudomonadota bacterium, assembly GCA_005777235.1. Classification (GTDB taxonomy): domain Bacteria; phylum Tectomicrobia; class Entotheonellia; order Entotheonellales; family Entotheonellaceae; genus SXND01. The sequence goes on along the minus strand of SXND01000245.1, from coordinate 4,849 downwards.
CACGCCCCACCGGACCGAATTTCCCCATGGGATAGCCAATTGGCAGAATGGCGTAGGAATGTACCCCAGGCGGCAAGCCCAGGGCGGCTTCGACTTCGGCTTCGTATTGCAGATGCCTGGTAGTCAGGGTAGAGCCGAGACCGAGGGCGCGGGCCGCCAGCAGCATGTTTTGCACCGCCGGGTAGATCGAAGCCCCGGAGGAGCGCGACGGCGTGTTGGTGCCCTCATCGAGGCAGGCGACGATCCACACCGGCGCTTCGTGAAAATGGTCGGTGAGGTACTCGACGGCGCCATGCTGGCGCAAGTATTTGCCGGCATCGGCGCCGGGAGGCGGGGCGCTAGTGAGATAGCGCGGTCCGACGACTTCGTCAAAAGCGCGTTTGTAAAAATGCTGCACGCGCTCTTTGACGGCGCGGTCCTTGAGGACGAGAAAGCGCCAGGTCTGGCGATTGCCGCCATTGGCCGCTGAGATGCCGGCTTCGAGGATCTTGCGGATCAGCTCGTCCGGCACCGGATCGGGTTTTAACCGACGCATGGCGCGGGTAGTGTGCAGAATGTCGAAAATGTCTGTGCTGTCTGGCATGGCAAACCCTTTCAAGACGCGGTAAGGTGCAATCCGTGCCCATGGTAAACCATGACGGCGCGTGACGCCATCGTAACCTGTGTGTCTGCACCTGCTCGGAAAGGAATCCTGTAGGCCAATCTTAGCGCACTCGCCACCACGGTGGGCGCCCTGCTCAAAGCCCGTGGCTTTTGGCTTCTTACGCTTTCTAGAGTTGCATGCCAAGCAGAAGACCATGCATTGCGAAAGCTGGACAACAGCCTCAGTACCTTGAGCAGACTTCCGGCAACGGCGCTCTAGGCCTCAGCCAGAGGTCACGACATCATCGCCTGCCGGCGTGAGCGTAAAGGCAGTACGTAGAGCGGCAAGCCCTCGTCTATTTGGAATGTAAGGAGCCGTTCCATATACACATCCATGACCAGCTCCGTGTCTTCGACATCCACCGTGGCCAGGAGATAGGTTCCCGTTGGATCTTCTCCGGGAACGACCTGAAAGGTTGCCAGGGGATCAAGCTGGCGAATCAGGTGCTGGAGTTCATCCACGGCACCCTGGAGCCGTGCTGTGAGGGCATCGTAGTCTTTAGCGGGCATGGGGTATCACCGCCGCACGAATGAGCGCCACAAAGTCTTGGGCGCGTTGGAGCGCACGGCTGGCCTGCAGATACGGCACCATCTTACGTATTGCCCCAGCGTTCCTCGTAGACAAAGTCGGAGAGCTTGCCACGCCCCACCGGACCGAATTTCCCCATAGGATAGCCAATCGGCAAAATGGCGTAGGAGTGTACCCCAAGCGGCAAGCCCAGGGCGGCTTCGACTTCCGCTTCGTATTGCAGATGCCGCGTCGTCAGAGTCGAGCCCAGCCCCAGGGCCCGGGCCGCTAGCAGCATGTAAATGTCTGTGCTGTCTGGCATGGCAAACCCCTTCAAGACGCGGTAAGGTACCATGGGCGCCCATGGTAACCCATGACAGCGCTGAACGCCATCGTCACCTTATGTGGGCGGACACGCCCGAGAAGGAACCCTGTATGCCTGATCTTAGCGCACTCGCCGCCACAGTGGGCGCCCTGCTCAAAGCCCGCGGCCAGACCATTGCTGTGGCCGAATCGGCCGCCGGTGGCTTGATGTCGGCGGCGCTCGTCGCCGTGCCAGGCGCCTCGGCCTATTACCTGGGCGGCAGCGTCCTGTATACCCAAGCCTGCCGCCGGGGCATCCTGCGGCTGTCGGATGAGGCGTATGCCGGCATGCGCGCCAGTACGGAACCGTATGCGCTGCTCCACGCCCGGACGTTTCGTGACAACCTGGGGGCCATCTGGGGCCTGGGCGAGACCGGGGCCAGTGGCCCGACCGGCAATCGCTATGGCGATGATGCCGGGCATGCCTGCATTGCCGTGGTCGGCCCGGTGGAGCGCTCGTTGACCGTGGAAACCCGCGTGGCAGACCGTGAAGCCAATATGTGGATGTTTGCCCGAGCCGGGCTCGAATTACTCGAAGCTTGTCTCAAGGCCCAATAACACCTGCCGGGTATGCTGCGGCGCGGCGCTGTCACACACCGACAGCGCCGTCTTGAGACGCGCCAGATCGGCTGGCGTATCGACATCAAACCACGGCGGTACCTGCGCGACGTTGAGTCCCAGCACGCTGGCCCGCCGCAGCGTTTCTGGCGTGACCTCGGCGGTGCTCCAGGGCATGTCTTCGAACAGGGTGCGCTGCAAGGTGCGCATGCCAATCAGGTAATAGCCACCGTCTTCACTCGGTCCCAGCACCACATCCACCGCCGGATCAGCCATGAGCATAATGGCCTGCTGCAAATACGCCGTGGGCAGGGTCGGCGTGTCACTATCAATCGCCAGCACCCCCGCGTCCCCTAGGCTGAGAAAATAGTCGACAACGTGGATCAAGCGGGCGCTGAGATCCGGTCCCTGCTGGGCGATGAGGGTAAAATCCGGCGCCACATCGCCAAAGAAATCGTCCCCCGAGGCGGGACTATAGGCCAGGGCGGCTCGGGCGCCGGTGAGGGTGCGCACCTGGGCAATTTTGTCGAACACAAACGCCCGCGCCAGAGACGCTGCTTGCCACGACGAGAGCGGCGGGCACAGGCGCGTTTTGACTTGGCCCGGATAGGGGACTTTGGCCATGATAACCACAGCCGGATGTGCCATATGTGGTGTTCCTTCCGGCTACCGCTGCGGTGTGTCACACGCAGCACACATTAGTGTACCCGGCCATACTTATCCGGCACGCCTTCCGTCCCCACTTCATCGAGATGCTCGTAGATCTCAAACACCTCGGCGCCATGGAAACGCGCCGTGCGCTGCGTCGGCTCTAGGGGCTCGTTATAGAAAAAGGCCGGCAACTCATCGTCTGCCTCGGTGAACCCGGCGGCCAGATTCAATTGCCGCTCGAGTTGCAATGTCTCGTGCCCGAGCTGCTGGAAAAAGTTCGGTTCCAGCGTCGTGCCAATGGCATCATTGACCGCATTGGCCAGGAAATCCACATTCGGGTTGGTCACCGAGCGGCCAAAAATACACAGCCCGAGGAAATCCACCGCGGCGGAGGCGATTTGTGAGGCCAGACTCGCGGCCAGCAGCTCCGGCAACTCCTTGTCGAAGGAGGCCATACGGGCCACATTCCCGGTCGTGTGGTCGGCGCCCTGGGCCGTGGTCATCATCGAAATGCCCGTCACTTCGATGACGCGCGGATCATAGGCACTGATCGCCTGCTTCTTGATCACCGGCACGCGCTGGATGCCGTAATGTTCCCCGACCCGCGTCGTGCCCTGGGCCCACAGCCGGCCTTCGTCAGTGCCCGCCTGCAAGGCGGCAAACACGCGCTCCATAAAGGCGACATCGCCAAAGTTGGCCAACCCCGCGTCCATGAGCACGGCAATCATGGCGCCGGTCTCAATCGTGTCAATGCCCAGATCATTACAGTGCTGATTCATCACCGCCAGGTCGTCGGGATTGGTTAAACCACAGTTGGTGCCGAGCAAGGCCAACGTTTCGTACTCCACGGGTGAGGTGAGTTCCTTGCCGTTGGCATCGACGTAGACATTGCTGCACTGGATGATACACCCCGGCATGCAGGCATGCGTATGATTGCCGCCACGCGAGTTGTTGAGGGCCGTAATGTAGCTCCCGCCCATGGTGAACGGCGCATCAGACCCTGCCACCTGCGTGCCTTTGGTGAAATTGTTCACCGGGATGCCGCCTACGTAGTTGGGATAGTCCGCCATGCCCATGGTGCCGGTGGGCTGAAAGAAGCCGGTAATGACTGGGTCATCTTGCAACTTCGTGGCATACTCCCGCACCGCCCCTAAGGTCTTCTGGCGATCGTGCAGACGCGGCATGCGGTGCAGCTCGATGACGATGGCTTTGACCTTTTTGCTGCCCATGACCGCCCCGACCCCACCACGGGCCGCCAAACGCGACGGACGACCATCGCTATCAGTGAACGTGATGCCGGCGAGTAACCCCTGATATTCGCCGACCGGGCCGCATAACCCCACGGCAATGTTTTTGCCGTAGCGCTCGCGCAGCAGGTCGGTGACTTCGACATTGCCCTTGCCCAGGTAGGGGCTAGCATCGTCAAAGGTCAGGCTGCCGTCCTTATGGAAGTGCAGGACCACCCAGTTCTCGGACTGGCCATGCAGCGTCAGCCCGGCAATTTCCAGTCGGCCCAGACCATAGGCAAATGTACCGCCGCTGTTCGCTTCCTTAATGCCACCAGTCAGCGGGCTTTTGCAGCCCACACTGGTGCGATTGGCATTGGAGAAGGTCGTGCCGGCAAACGGCCCCGCCGAAAAGATCAGCGGGTTCTCTGGCCCTCAGAGGCTGTTTGAAAAGTGCAGGCTGCCGTGAGCCGACGCCACATCCGACGCGTCATCGAGAGGGACATCCTGGCCTCACTGCTCTGGGGCAACCGTGCAGAGTCTTTGCGCAAGCGGCGCGACTGGTTGAGCCACGCCAGGGGGTGTGCGACCACCCACCGCCGAGGCAGTAGCCCACAGCCCTGCGCCCCTGCAGGACGCCACGTGACCCGCAGGACGCCGCGCCGAGGGTGGCTCACCCCGGCGACCAGGTGCCCCCGAGAGCCCCCCTCCACCCCGCGCCACCGCCGTGGTGTCCAGGCGCCGCCGAGCCGTGCCACAAGGAGGCGAGCGCCCGCGGGGGCGCAGACCGCGGCCGCGGGAACCCCGACGGCCCTCCGCAGCCCCGGCGTCTCGACGCGCCGGGGCCGTGGACGGCCGTGGACGTTTGGGCCGTGCGCCGCGCCGCGCTCGCCTCCGCGGG
>SXND01000244.1 GCA_005777235.1 Pseudomonadota bacterium | reverse complement strand
GCATCATCTTCCAGAGCCAGACCGCCTACAAAGACCTGCGGAAAATGCTCGTGGAAAACTCCCTCGTCGCCGTCGTCTCCCTCCCGGCGGGCTGTTTCAATCCCTACTCCGGGGTGAAGACCAGCATCCTCATCCTCGACAAATCTCTCGCCCGGCAGAGCGACACCATCGGCTTCTTCAAAGTGGAGAACGACGGCTTCGGCCTCGGTGCCCAGCGCCGCGCCATTGAGAAGAACGACCTGCCGCAAGTGTTGGCGGCGTTGAAAGAGTTTATGTACATGGATAGACAGGATGGACAGGATAAAAAGGAAACATCCTGTAAATCTTGTTCATCCATGCTGGATTCTCTGGTCAAAAACGGTCAGGCCCAGATCGTGCCGAAAGAAAAGGTTGCCGCGAATGGCGACTACAACCTCAGCGGCGAGCGATATCGGGAGGGCGCGGTTGCCGTCTCATCGTGGCCTTTCGTTCCGGTTGGAGATGCGTTCCGAAAAGGAGACCAAACCGTGCTCCCCGAGTCGCTCGATGGTCCGGTCACTTATCTGGGCCTCGAGAACATCACGCAGAACACCGGCGAGATTGAAGGAGCTGTTGTCACGGAGAAGCCCGCTGACATCAAGAGCCTGAAGAATGTCTTCAAGCCACGCGACATTCTCTACGGAAAGCTCAGGCCAAATTTGAACAAGGTCTGGTTCGCCGACCGAAAAGGCATCTGCTCGACCGACATCTTTGCTATCGAAGCCATCGAAGGAACGACTGACCCCGCACTCTACGCCTACCTGTTCCGCAGCGCCCGATTCAACGACGCCGTCATGGGGCAACTCAAAGGCGCGCAGCTCCCGCGCATCGGCTGGTCATCGTTTGCCGAACTCCAAATCCCCCTGCCGCCGCTGGAGGTACAGAAGGAGATCGTGGCGGAGATCGAGGGCTACCAGAAAGTCATCAACGGCGCCCGTGCCGTCCTCGACCACTACCGCCCCCACATCCCCATCCACCCCGACTGGCCGATGGTGTCGCTCGGTGAAATCATCGAGAGCAAACCGAAAAACGGCTATTCCGGCAGTCCGGTGGATCACGCCACCAACGTCAAAGTGCTTTCATTGAGCGCGACCACGTTGGGAAAGACGGACCTTTCGAAGTTCAAGTATCTCGACGAAGCCATTCCGCTAGATTCGCCGTGCCGGTGCCGACGTGGCGACATCTACCTTCAACGCGGCAACACCAAGGAACTCGTCGGCACTGCCGCGATCTTCGACACGGATGACGAGAACTACATTTATCCCGACTTGATGATTCGTGTCCGTGCCGACCAGACCAAAATTCTGAGCCACTACTTGCTGACGGTTCTCCAAAGCGGTCCGGTTCGCGAGTTCGTCACCAGAAACGCCGTTGGCGCAGCCGGGAGTATGCCGAAGATCAATCAAAGCATCGTCGAAAGCATCCCAATCCCCCTCCCACCTCTCGCCACACAGCAAGCCATCGTGGCGGAGATCGAAGCCGAGCAAGCCCTCGTCGCCGCCAACCGCGAACTGATCACCCGCTTCGAGCACAAGATCCAGGCCACCCTCGCCCGCGTCTGGGGTGAAGACCAGCCCGCTCCGGTGGAGGCGTGAGCCACATTGCTGGTGGCCGCCTCCACCCATGCCAGGCTCTTGCATCAGCAAGACACAAGTATGAACGAGCACTATGTTGAGCCAAGAGAGGGAGTCTATTGGGTCGCTGGAACCCGTGTATCCCTCGACTCTATGGTGTATGCTCTTTTGGATGGCACACCGCTGAGAGCATGGCCCAGTCATTCCCCATCCTCACGCTCGAACAGATCTATGGAGCCATCACCTTGTATCTCGCGCACCGCCTGCTTATTGAGGCGTATCTGCGCTGCGAGGAAGCCGCATTTGAGACCATGCGCCAGGGCTGGCGTGCCCAAGACCCGATGTTTCATCAGAAAATGGCCGCTGCTCGGGGCCAGAGGCAGAACATCTACGTACTTGCAAAAATGCTTTTTGATCGTCCCGTTCCTGGGAGCGCGGGCGTCCCGCCCGCTTCGGAAGCGGCCAAGATGGCCACGCTCCCAGGGAAGACAAGGGAGAGAATACATTTTCATAGGTACGTAGATGTTCGTTGCATACATGCACGACCAGTTCTTCAGGGTTTGCCCTGGGAGCGCCACGCTCCAGCGTGGCTGCCGGAGCCGGGCTGGAGCCCGGCGTTCCCAGGCTTGCTCCCCTACATGTCCTCTTGGAAAGCGAGGGAAATAGCCACTGATGTGCTTTGTCAGCAGAAAGCAGGAACTCGCGGAAACTCTGGGCCTGAGAGCAGTCATGTAGGGGAGCAAGCGTTCCCAGGGGGGACTGACGAAATGGACATCTAGCCCTGATGGCACGGTTCCAGGCTGTGCCGCGTTTATCACGCTAACTCAGTGTAAGTGTATGCCATATGCCATAGAGAGGACGCTACATGGATTACCGTAACATTATTACCATAGAGCCAGGGAAACGAGGCGGCAAGCCCTGCATTCGTGGGATGCGCATCACGGTCTATGATGTCCTTTCGTATCTGGCGGCGGGTATGACGCCAGAGGAAGTACTCGGCGATTTTCCTTATCTGACCCGAGACGACATTGTGGCGTGCCTGTGCTATGCCGCTGAACGCGAGCGGCACACACAGGTCGTGTCTCCGTGAAACTCTTATTCGACCAGAACCTGTCCCCACGCCTGGTCTGGCGTCTTGCGGATGTCTTTCCAGACTCCCAGCACGTCTTTCCACTTGGTCTGCATTACGCCTCAGACGAGGATGTCTGGCGGTATGCCCGAGACCATGCGTGTATCATCGTCACGAAGGATATCGATTTTAGTGAGCTGAGTACCTTGCGAGGTTTTCCCCCCAAAGTCATCTGGCTCGGTGTGGGGAACTGTACGACAGGGGAGGCGGAAGCCCTGCTCCGTAGGCATCAGACGGCTATTCGGCAACTCTACGCTGCTCCAGACACTGGAACGCTGGTATTCCCGTAACATGTGAGGAGACCACATGCGATTACAAGACAAAATTGCCATCATCATCGGCGCTGGGCAGGGCGAAGGTTCCACCGCCGCCATTGGCAATGGTCGCGCCACCGCGTTAGTGTTTGCCCGTGAGGGCGCCAAAGTGCTGGCCGTGGACCGTGACCTGGCCTCGGCCCAGGAGACCGTCACGTTGATCGCGCAAGCCGGGGGCGAGGCGCAGGCCTACCGGGCCGATGTCACCGACGAGATGCAGATCAAGGCCGCCATCGACGCCTGTGTGCAACGCTGGGGACGGGTAGATATTTTGCATAACAACGTCGGCATTAGTGTGGCTGGCAACGATGCCGCGGTCGAGGACATCACCACCGAGGCCTTCGACCGTATTGTCGCCGTGAACCTGCGCGGCATGATCTACAGCTGCAAGCACACCATCCCCGTGATGCGCCGGCAGCAGGCCGGGGTGATTCTCAACATCTCCTCCATGGCTGCCTGGACGACGTATCCCTGGGTGGGCTACAAGACGACCAAGGCGGCGATCATTGCCATGACCGAGCAAATCGCCATCCAGAATGCCTCCTACGGCATCCGTGCCAATGTTATCCTGCCCGGCCTGATGGACACGCCGATGGCGGTGGATACGCGGGCGCGCACCTGGGGCACGCCCCGTGAAGTGATTGCTGCAGAACGCGATGCGCAGGTGCCCCTACGCCACAAGATGGGCACGGCCTGGGATGTGGCGCATGCGGCCTTGTTCCTGGCCTCGGACGAGGCCCAGTTTATTACCGGCGTGGCCCTGCCGGTCGATGGCGGTGCCAGTGTGCGGGTGGGGTGAAGGGCGCAGGCACCTGATGCGCCTGCACTGGAGGCTCTAGATCTTCAGAACATGCGTTGGCAATTCAGAGGTGACTGTCACGAGTCAACGGGGGTATCTCTCTGAGGACCTGTACGATGCTTGATGAACTGGATGCACTGCGCCAGGCCATTCAATCGGGCGATTACGCCCAGGCACTGGCTCTTATTGATGAGCTGGACGAGATGAGTCGAGACGATAAGATCAACAAGATCGCCAGCTACATGCGCGTCCTGCTGATCCATCTGATCAAGCAAGCCGCGGAAAAGCGCACGACGCGTTCCTGGACCTCCTCAGTCAAGATTGCTCTATCGCAAATTGCCAAGAGTAACAAGCGCCGCAAATCGGGTGGGTATTACCTTGACGACGACTCGCTGGTGCTGGCCCTGGCCGAAACCTGGCCAGACGCGTTGGAGTTGGCGGCACTCGAAGCCTTTGAGGGTATGTATACCGCGCTGCAACTCGCCGCGCTGGTGCAGCGCGACGAGCTGTTAGCGAGTGCGCTGGCGCAGATCAAACACACGCAACAGGCATGAGGAGTTGTCGTGCAGCGCAAGCATCCCTTGAGGCATTGATGCCATGGATTCTCGATGTCCATGGCGTCAGTCCTGCGCCAGTGCCCTCCTGGGCACGCCGGGCTCCAGCCCGGCTCCGGCAGCCACGCTGGCGCGTGGCGGTCCCAGGGAACACTCTGGAGAACTGGCAGTGTATGTATGCAACAGACATCGCTAAGTATCTGGACAAAAATTTTTGCATGGTTTTCCCTGGGAGCGCGGGCGTCTCGCCTGCTCTGGAAGCGACCAGGATGGCCGCGCTCCCAGGGCATGACCACCAGACAAACCTCGCGTCAAACTTCAGCCAGGTACTTAGGACGTCAGGGCTGGCCGGCAGACCAGACAGGGCCGATAGCCGGCGGCCGCAGCGGCGGCCACAGACGCGAACGGTACCCGGTGGCGCGCCGTGATACGGCGCGCATGGCGGCAGGTGGGATAGCAGTAGATCTGCGTCGTAGCGCTGCCATGATAGCGCACGCCGGCCTGGGCCCAGTGCATCACGGCGTCGATCTCTACGCCCTCGGCAGTGAGGACCGCTTGCTTGGCAGCTACGCCAAAGACGTATTGCCCGAGGCTGCCATCGCTGCGCCCGATCCGATGGCAGGGAATGACTAGCGGTACCGGGTTGCGCCGCAGGGCCGTGCCGACAGCACGCACCGCGGCGGGATGCCCGATCTCGCGGGCGACCCAGGCATAGGGTCGCATCTCACCGCGTGGTATCTCACGCACTTTCTGCAACACCGCCTGCTCAAACACCGTCAAGCCACGCCAGTCCACCGGGAGCACTGGCGGCGTCTGTCGGTTCCAGAGCTGTTCCCACTTCGCTGCTAGGGCGTGAGGTAGCGTGGCCACCTCACGCAGGACACGCTGGAAGCGCGCCTGGAATGTAGGCACAAATTCACTTGCCGAAGCGGCGCACAGCACCGTGGAGAGGCCCAGGCCATTGTAGGCAACATAGACCGGCCCAATGGGTGAGGCACACCGCGTATAGGCATCGCGCTGGCCAAGACGTTCGAGGACTAGCGGGAGCACGGTCTCCGGGGCATGGACCTGCCCCAGGGCACGGAACTGCTGTACCAAGGCGCGTGCTGGCGTGAGCGGGCTGGATGCATTGTCTTCCATTGATTTACCTCCATTCTGCATACGTGTGCAGGGCGGCCCGCAGGCGTTTGATGCCGCGATGCACATTGGCCTTCACCGTGCCAAGGGGCTGCTGGAGGAGCGTGGCCATCTCGCTATAACTCAGCTCCTGGATATGGCGCAGCACCACCGCCACGCGCTCGCGCGCAGGCAGCGCTGCGACCTGCGCCGCCAGCATGTCGCGTAATTCGGCGCGTTCGAGGCGTGCCTCGGGACGTTCATGCTCTGCATGTACCCTGTCCACCAAGTGTTGCACACCGGGCTGTTCCAGCGACACCACAGGCAGCCGTCGGCCACGCCGGGGATTCCTCAACACATTCAGGGTGATGTCACCCACCACTGCCGATAAATCGGCGTGGCTTGCCCTGCCAGGTTTCGAGTGCCAGAGGCACATACGGTCATCCTGTTCCTGCCACCCGGCAAAGGAGGCAAGCCAACACAGGCGACAACGGAAGACATCAGCTTAGGAGACCGGGTCATCCCCACGAAACCCGGGAGCCGTTGCGTTGGGTGGCGCAGGGGGCGAGCCTGTCGTCCCCACAGGGACGAGCAACGCGGGCCTGGAGTCCCATACGTCGCTGGGCATGTATGGTGGCCTTTTCAGCGGGTTTTCAGCTCCAGGCTGTGGGTTGTTTGTCTGAGGAGTATACAGGATGTGTGCTCATAGTTCAAAGGGAACAAAATCGGCTGAAGCCCTGGGGACGTTTCCTCCACTGCCGTGCAAACGGCGTGGCTTCCACGGGCTAAAGCCCTATCTCTGTGATACAGCCACGGCCGCAGCGCCAGAGCCTGCCGGCGCTCGGGCGCATAGCGGCCCAGGGCCTCGTACGCCCGGCTTAGCGCCTCCACCACAATCTCCTCGGCGTCCTGCGGGTTGCCCGTCAGGCGTAGGGTAAAGCCATAGAGTCGATCCTGGTAGATCTGTACCAGACTGACAAAATGACCATCGAGATCGGCAGCCAGGGCGCTCGGCAGTTGCTGCTCATGCATACACGCGTCTCCTCTGGGCGCAGCGAAGCATCAACATGGTGCCTCGTCTCGTGGTGCAACGTGCAGGCGATGTCCTCCATCGCAGGTTGCTTCCTCTCCTAGAACACGGGCACGCCGTCAAAGGTTGCAACCTTCATATGTAGCGCAGGTCGTCGAGGCCCGGAGGCCTGCTGGTGTCTATGCCAGCAAAAAAATCTCCGTACACATCCATTTCCCCTCTAGGGAACGTAATACCTTATGAGTAAGCCAGAGGAGACACGGTCAGAGGTCGGAGCACACCGTGGATCGTGTCAAGGCTGCGAGAACTACGTAAGGAGAGCTACGCTATGAGAAAGCCGTTGTTCAAAGCGTTATGTGCCATGACGCTCCTCGCCGTGACCGGATGGACCGCACATGGATCGAGCCACCGCGAGGCGTTGGCGGTCCTGAACGAGCCCTGCGCCGACAATACCGACACCTACGCCTGGGTGTCGAATGGCGCGCACGACAAGCTCTATCTGATCATGGACTTCAACCCATTGCACGAGCCGGGGCAGGGCAATCAAGGACTACGGGCCTGTAATGGCTATCGCTACGAGTTTCATATTGGCATCGGGGCCAGCCTCAAGTCCAAAGTCGTGTACCGCGTCGAGTTCAAGAACACGCTGACGTCCGAGGCGCCCCCCAGCCCCACGGACCCACTGGGCGGCGGCAATGAGCTGCTGTGGCAACTCACCGGCGGCACCGAGACGATGAAGGTGACCCGGATCATCCCCGTGAAAGGCGGACATCGGGATGACGATGAGCGACGCGACGCCGTTCTCGGCAACAATCTCCCCGTCCTCCCGAACAACCACGGTCCGCAGACCGACCGGCTGATCTACGGTCTCGGCGCTTTCACCGGGTACGATTCCGGGGACGCCACCAGCCGCGAAGTCGGTCTGTATGATCAACGATTCGTTGACGCCTTCATTCACCCCTTGGCCAACGGTGGGCGGATCATTGCCGGCCAGTTTGACGACCCCTATCAGCTTGATGAGAAAGGCATCTTCGATTTGGTCAACTTGAATCGTGATGATCTCGGCGGGATCCGGGGGGCGCGCCGTCCCCCAGGGGAAGACGTGTTCACGGGGTTCAACCTCTTTTCGATAGCCCTTGAGGTGCCGATGCGCGACATCTTCCCGAACGGCATCCCGCATAATGGCGTACTTGATGTGAACTCGACCGACAGTCTGCTGCGTGTGCATTCGGCCATTGTCCGTCGGGAGACGCAGACCGTCGATCCCAGCAACATCATCACTGGCCTCAGGGCCTCCGGCGCCTACGTCCAGGTTGGGCGCAATGCGCTGCCGCTGTTCAACGCCGGCCTGGTGGGAACGCAGCGCCAGACGCTCTACCTGCGCAGCAGCCCGCTCAACGACGTGACCAACTTTGGCGCCGACATTCTGTTCCCTGTGCTGGTACGCAACGCCGAGGCGCTCGGCATCTACAAGGCCCTGGGTGTGCCAGCGAACACCGTGACCACGCTCAAGGGACCCCGCATGGACATCATCAATGCCATCAATCTGGGACGGCCCATCCCGGTGGCTGACGGCTTCACGGGTGATGTGATCACACTCGATGCCGCGATCGATTCGAGCTTCCCCAATGGCCGACGTCTGGGCGGTGGCACGGCACCGAATCGCAATCAGGTGAATGTGAATAGTGTGCTGCTGAGCCTGATTGTGGCAGGTGACCCAGCCGCCGGCCTTGCCAAAGGTACCGAAGTGAATGACAAGAACTATCTCGACAGGTTCCCATTCTTAGCGTTGGCCCATCAGGGGCTCTACCAGGGACACGGGGATATCAACGTTCCGACCGAACCGGACATCCCACTCCCGTAGTGGGGCCACGACGACCGCAGTACGGTCCCCGCACGCGGGGACCGTGTCACGTGCCCGTATGGCAGAGACCGCGTGCCGGATGGCCCGGTCCATCGTATCAGGATGAGGACACTCATGAGGGTACCATCGTTGCATTGGTCGATGTGGCGTCGCCTCGGGGGGCTGGTGGTGCTGGCCATCGCCCTGAGCCATGCGCCCCTTGGTGCCCACGACCTGTGGATCGAGCCTACGACCTTTGCTCCAGAGCTGGGTCAGGTGATCGGCGTGCGGTTACGTGTGGGGCAGAATCTTCTGGGCGACCCATTGCCACGTGCTCCGGCGCTCATCAAGCAGTTTATCGTCGAGGATGCGACCGGGCGCACGCCAGTCAGTGGTCGAGACGGCGCTGATCCGGCGGGATTCGTTCGGGTGACCATGCCGGGCCTGCTCGTCATTGGCTATCACAGCCACCCGAGCGCTGCGGAACTCCCGGCAGCCACCTTCAATCAGTATCTGCAGGAAGAAGGCCTGGAGGCGATTGCGGCGCTGCGAGCCCAGCGTAACGCCACCAGCGCCACCGCCCACGAACTCTTTGCACGCTGTGCGAAAAGCCTGGTGCTCTCGGGAGCGCCGAGCCCGGCGCAGGGCGATCGGCATCTCGGTTGTACGCTCGAACTCGTGGCGGAAGGGAATCCGTACGCTCTCAGCGCTGGCGCGGAGCTGCCTGTACGTCTCACGTATGAGCAACGTCCGCTCGCGGGTGCGCTCGTTGTGGCGATGAACCGTCTGTACCCATCCGAGAAGCAGGCAGCGCGTACTGATCACGACGGCCGGGTGCGGTTCCGGGTGCGGCCCGGCGGCATGTGGTTGATCAAAGCCGTCCACATGGTGCCGGCCCCTACTGGCACCAAGGCCGAGTGGGCGAGTTTTTGGGCGTCGCTTACCTGGGCACGACGCACCACGCACGGCCAGGGATCCTAGTGTCGCAACCGACCTCCGTTGTGTCGCTATCCTGGGAGCGCCGGGCTCCAGCCCGGCTCCGGAAGCCACGCTGGAGCGTGGCGCTCCCAGGGGGTGGCTCTCACAATAGCTCGGTTGAGGCACGAGAGCCTAACTTGGGAAGGGCGCCCGGCCGCTAGCCCCTATGACGCGGACGGGCCGTTGGGATGGTCGACTGGGAGAGGCTCTTCGGGGCCATGCAGCAGAAAGGGAACAAGGCAATGCGTACGCGTCTTTGTGGGATCCTACGTTTCGCCTCATGGCGTCAGTGGCGTGTCGGCCCCGTGCTGTGCGCCGTGGGCTTCGTGCTGCGGTGCGGTGCAGGGGTCCAGGCGCATGAAATAGGCACGACACGGGTGTCCATCCTCTTCCAGGATGACCAGACGTATGTCGTGGACATCGTCACCGATGCGGCGACGCTCGTCGAAAAACTGGAGGCCTCTGCTGGTGAAACGCCCTCTGCCGACACCTCTCCGGCACGTCTCCAAGCCTTGCTCGCACATTTCGAGGAGCCGTTGCGCCAGCGCGTGCATCTCGCGTTTGACGCCTTGGACGTGCGGCCTGTGATCGCGTATACGGTCGCGTCCGCGAGCGACGCCCTGTCCTCCGCACCGGCGACCATCACCTTGACCGGCGCGATCCCTCCAGACGCACGCCACTTCACCTGGACCTACGCCTGGACGTTCGCGTCGTACGCCCTGACAGTCCGCCGGGCTGCATCCGAGCCTGCCACCACTGTCTGGCTCGAAGGCGGCCAGACCAGCGCCCCCTTTGCCGTGACGTCGTCGCCGCCGATGTCTCGACTGGCTATTGTCTGGCGCTATCTCACCCTCGGCGTGACCCACATTGTGCCCCACGGGTTGGATCACATGCTGTTTGTGCTCGGCATTTACTTGCTGAGCAGGAGCGCGCGCTCCATCCTGTGGCAAGTCAGTGCCTTCACCGTGGCGCATTCCATCACGTTGGGGCTGAGCCTCTACGGCGTGGTCGCTGTGTCACCGACGCTGGTCGAGCCCTTGATCGCGGTCTCGATTGCGTATGTCGCCATTGAGAACATCTTTCTTGCTGAGCTGAAATCCTGGCGGGTGGCTCTGGTCTTCGCCTTTGGGCTGCTGCACGGCTTGGGTTTTGCGGGAGCACTGCAGGCACTCGGACTGCCACGCTCGGAGTTTGTCACGGCATTATTGACATTCAATATAGGAGTCGAGGCCGGGCAACTCGCGGTGATTGGCGCGGCGTTTCTGTGCGTCGGATGGCCGTGCGCCCATCGCACCTGGTATCGTGGCCGCATCGTCGTCCCCGCCTCCACACTGATGGCGGTCCTGGCGGTGTATTGGACGATCCAGCGGTTGTTTTTGTAAGACGTACGCATATGGTTATCGCTTCATGACGTCGTGGGCAGGCGGTGCCAGACGGCAGTCAGTCGCGCAATGGGAGGTTCGACTTCTCCCGATAGACAGCCCATGGTGGGCCGTGCGGGGGGGAGTCTCTACGCCAAGAAAGGGCATAACGATGCAAAAGAGCGGATGGAAGCCAGGACAGTGGATGGTGTTGCTGCTGTGCCTGCTGGTACTAGTCAGTGGTTGTAGCGGCGATGACGACGATAATAATAATGGGGCTGGGAGCACGATGGGGGGCGGAGCTGGCGGGGGGGCTGGTGGGGGGGCTGGTGGGGGGGCTGGTGGCGGAGCTGGGGATGACCACGGCCAAACCGCCGCCACCGTCACGGTTGTCAATGCGAACTCACAAACCGCCGGCGTACTCAGCTCGGCCCAAGACGCGGACGTGTTCCAAATCACCCTCCCGAGCCGCGGCACCCTGCGCGTCAGCACGACAGGCACGACAGATACCTTGGGACTCCTCCTGCGTTCGCTCGCCGGGTGTGCCACGTCTGGATCGATCTTCGACGGGCCGGACTGTGGGAATCCCATTGCTATGGGGGATGACGAAGACGGCCAGAATTTTCGTATCGTGGCGACGAATCTACCCGCAGGTACCTACTTCGTGGTCGTCGAGACGTTCGAGAAACCAGGGAGCTACACCTTGGTCTCTAGCTTCACGCCGACACCATAGCCCACACTGCCGGAGAGCGTGCCAGGACGTGGCAGCCACCAATACGCTAGGGGGAGATGAGATGATCAAGGGGCTCGTCAACACTTGAGGGGCCTCCGGTCTGGCGCCACTGGCCGCGACACGGCGGCACGCCTGGCCGTCGCACGTGCCGAACAACGGGATGTTGTCGAGGATGGCTTCGCATAGCGCATGTTGCCTAGGGCGTTACCCCTAGGCTTCGGCTGTCTCACGGATGCTTGCAAATCATGTTCAGCACCGCCTGCCGTCCTTCCTCACGTACCGCCCGCAAGGCCCGCTGCAGAGCGGGCCGCACTTCTGATGCCTGGGTGACGCGCTCACCATAGCCACCACTGGCGGTTGCCAGCACCTCAAAATTGGGGGATGGTTGCAGCTCACTTAATGGGAAGTGATTGGTCTTAGCGGCCCAGCCATTGGGATACATGCCCAGGTTGGCCCGTCGCACCGCATTCCACACACGATTGTTAAAAATTACCGTGAGCGTTGGCAGCTCATAGGCCTGCGATACAAAATGGCACGGCGTCGGATTGCCGAACATATAGCTCCCATCCCCGAGTGTGGCAATGACTAGCTTATCCGGCGCCGCCAGCTTGGCGCCGAGCGCCGCCCCAAGGCCCCAGCCGAGGCCCGCCGAGGGCGAGTTGCCAAACAGCGTGCCCGGCTGCGTGAACTCCGCCTGTGTGGGGACCAAGTCGTATTCATTCACCACAATGCTGTCGTCGCCTTTGATCTCATTGATACAATGCGACACCCACAGCGGATCCAGGGGGGAATCATCCCGCACCTGCGCCAGGGCCTCGCGCCACGCGGCGCGTTGCTGGTCATGCAGGGTGCGCACATGCTGGAAGCGGGCCGTAATGCGCGCCTGGGCTGCCGCTTGATGCGCTTCTAGGGCCGTGGTCAACAGCGGCAGGGCCACTGCGGAATCCGCTGGAATGGCGAGGTCACAGGGGAAGCTGCGCATCGGGTAGTTGCTATAGAAAGGATCAATGCCGAGGTGGATGACTTTGGCATCCGGCGGCGGATTGACCTGGCTCGGAAACCAGGGCACGTCACTATCGAGCACTAGGACGGCATCGGCGGTCCTGAGTAGCGCGTCCGGGGCAAAGCCGAGGTGCATAGGATGGTTGGTGGGAAAGCACATATAGCGCTGGCCGAACACTACGACGGGGATGGCCCAGCGCGCTGCCAGCGCCACGAGATGGGCCACGGCCTCAGGATGACGTCCGGTCGTGCCGGTGATGATCAACGGCCGCTCGGCGGCAGCCAGGAGCGCTGCGGCAGCTTCAATCGAAGCGGGATCGGGGTAGAGCCGCCCACCACGATCGCGACGGGCCGGTGAAGTCATAGTGAACGTGGTCTGCGCTTCGCCCAGCACCTCGCGTGGCAAAGTCAGATACACGGGGCCGCGCGGTTCGGTCATGGCAATTTCGAGGGCGCGATCCACCACGGCTTCCAGCTGGGTGATATTACGCAGCTCGTAATCCCACTTGACATACTCGCGCACAATGCCACCCTGGTCAAAGGATTCCTGGGCCCAGTGAATCGCCACATCCCGCGAGCCCGGCAGCCCGGCTTCGGTGAGCGGCGTGCGCCCAGCGGAGAACAGAATGGGCACGTGATCACGGGCCGCGTTCATGATGCCGTTGAGGGCATTGGCCGTGCCGACGGTGACATGCACCATGACCACCTGCGGTCGGCCCGTGACCATGTAATAGCCGTGCGCCATGGCCACCGCGGCGTTTTCGTGCGGCACGGTGATGGGACGTGGGGTCTGTTTCCCTTGCTCGGCAAAGCGCGCAAAGCCGTCAATCAGCGGGGCGAAATCGGTCCCGGCGTTGGCGAAGAAATAGTCGATGCCACGCTCACGCAGGAGTTCGAGATAGGCTTGCCCGGTGGTTTCGACGTCTACGGTTTTGTGCGCCATGCTCATTCTCCCTGGCGTGCCTCCCCGGCCTGGCTAGACCTGGAGACACGCACGGACTCTTGGTATATTTGACTCTGTAAATACCCAGTGCAGTTAATTGACTTTGAGCACACCGCCACGCCCCAAGCCGCCTTTCACGTCTTGGGCCTTGTAATTTCTCAGCGATTGCACCATGCCATTGTAGGCGTCAAAGAATGCCGCCGCCGTGGCGATGCCTTCTGGGGTTTTCGTATATGAGCTGAGACCGCCACCAACAGCCCCACCGAGAAGCCCGCCCCAGCCACCAAAAGCCCCCGAACCGGAAGAAGTTACATTGTTGGCCGTGGAGCTGCCCTGGGAAATGGACACTTGCACCGTGGAACGCACATCGGTGAGTGTGAGGGCGACATCCGTCGTTTTCGATTCCACCGCACTGGCAACGCGACCGGCCGCCGCGCCGACACTGCCTAAACCCACCGCACTGAGTCCCACACCGAGCAGTGCGCCGCCAACACCGCCACTTTTGCCGCTCGTGCTTTCGTTATTCACGATGATTTGGGGATCTAACAAATAGTCCGCCGCCACACGCTGCCCTTTTTCCTGCTTCGAACCCGCACGATATTCGCCAGACTCCCTCTGCGTAATGGTGATTTTATCAAGCTTGGCACTTGTTGCCTCATTGCCGATCGCTGTGATGACAAAGCAATTTGACTGTTGGACAGCGAGACGAATCAAGGGCTCAACGGTTGTCACATCGCGGGAACCCGCAAAACGTCCATCACTGACCGCGATGGTGCCCAATGGAGCGTCGCAACGCTCTAAGGATTTATTGGCATTCACACTCGTAGCGCCGCCTGCTGAGCCTGACACGATATTGCTGCTACCCCCCGTTGTTACCCCTGGCGTTTGGGCAGCGCACCCCGCTACCACTAGAGCAGTCATGAAGCGTGCGAAACTTTGAAGGTATGGCTTCTGCATACTGCAAATCCCCCTTGCGCAGATTAGAGCCTTATGAAGACATTCATGGTGGCGTGCAGGTCTGTTCCCCGTCATAATGTTCCGCCAGTCATGGAGCAACCTACCGCTCATCATGGATACATCATAGCAAATTACTGCCAAGAAGGCGATAATAGAGCCCAATCCCCGATTAGCGTCTTGGTCACTCCAGAGACAACGTACAGGCTGGCATGCCTGGTGTGCCTCAGTGACGCTATCCTGGTGCTCAGCCCCCAGGACGCGCATGCTGTGCCCAACGCCACGATCGAGGTCAGTGTAGGTATGAGGCCAGAGCGAAGGAGATAAGCATGTCTTGCAAAATTGTCGCATTATTAAAAAACTTGCTCAGCATTACAAGTTTTTTAGTCATGGCCGCCTGTGCACATGAACAGCCAGCCAGGACAGACACGATCCGCGTATGTGATGACAAGGGGTGCACCGATCGCCCCCGAGGCTACGCCTCTCCTCAGCCGGCCACCGCCTTGCCGGCAGAAGACACGGCACAAGTCACGGCCCTCGAACAACTGGCCGCGAATGATCCGCGGGCCGCGTATGATCTTGCTTTGCGTTTTTTCAGGGGGGACGGGGTCCGGCAAGATAGCTACCGTTCCCTCAAATGGATGCGTGAGGCGGCCGAGCGAGGCGATGTGAATGCTCAAAAAGCCCTGGGCAGGCTGTATTTGACCGGCCTTGGTGAAATGGGGGCAGATCCAGGAGAAGCCGAGAAGTGGTTGTCCATTACGGCGAGCCGCGGCGATCAAGAAGCCGCCACCTTGCTTGCTGAAGCGACCGAAGCCCGGCAATCGGCCCAAGCCGAGTATCGCTGGTACCAACGGTGGAAACCCGTTTTCTACACCTACTGGCATTCTAGATATGTCTACTATTTCAACGATTTAAGAGTTGCGAACGTCCCTCTGTTACCGCCGCAGACGCTACAGACGAGCTCTCCGGCGACCACACAATCACGTCCCAACCCGCCCTCGTCACCACCTGTGCGCCCGCCGGTTGTGGCCGAGCAACGTTCCGAGTCGCCCCCCCCAGCGCCAACACGCCCGCCGGTCGTAACCGAGCAACGTTCCGAGTCGTCCCCCCCAGCGCCAGCGCGCCCGCCGGTTGTGGCCGAGCAACGTCCCGCCCCGCCTGCCTCTACAGCGCAACTTCCCCCACCGGGCAGTGAGGCGAGAACGGCGCTGGTCATTGGCAATACACGCTACCTCGAACGCCCCTTGCGTACGCCAGAAAACGACGCCCGCGAGTTGCACGCCGTACTCCGCAACCTGGGGTTCGATGCCACGCTGATCGAGAACGGGGGACGACGGGAGCTTATTGCTGCGATTGAGATGTTTGGGGGTAAACTACGGCGGGTAGGCGGCGTAGGTCTCGTCTTTTATGCTGGTCATGGTGTGCAGATTAAAGGCAAGAACTATCTGATCCCTGTCGATGCCCAGGTCCAATCAGAGGTGGGCGCGGTCGCGGATACGATCGACGTTGATCTGCTGCTTGGGACTATGGCGGAAGCGGGGACGCGTATCAATGTCATCATCCTGGATGCCTGCCGGGACAACCCGTTTGAGCGCCGCTGGCGTAGTGGCGGGGGGAGAGGCCTGGCGATCACCTCCAGCGACGCCAGAGGCACACTCATTGCGTATTCGACGGACCCCGGCAAGGTTGCTGCGGATGGCCACGGCGAGCACAGTCCCTATGCCAAAGCACTGCTTGAGGTGCTGCGTGTGCCCAACCTGAGCATTGAACAGGTCTTTAAACGTGTCAGACAGCAAGTGCAAGAGGTCACCGCTGGCGCCCAGACGCCATGGGAAACCTCCAATCTGACGGGGGATTTCTTCTTTGCTCTCCGCTAAGTGTTGGGAGAGACATGCGCCATACACCATGACATATTCGACGTGGAACGGGTGCTGTCAGACAGGCCTCTCCCGCCACAGATAGATCGTAAAATCGTTCGGCAAATAGTCCTGACGCACGCGCACCTGCGGACAAAACGTCTGGCAGTAGGCCAGCATGACTTGGGGATCATACAGGTGGAAAATGGGGTCACGTCGCGGATCGGTGATGCTCAAAAAATTCATCGCCACCCCCCGCGTGCAGGTATCGTACATCTCGCGTAGGACACGCTGAATCGCCACAAGATTATCGCCAAAGTCAATATTGAAGGCGCCTGACGACACGATGTAGTCAAAGGGTTCGTCCCCCAGCCCTTGCAACACGTCACGGACCAGGAAACGCGCTTCCGGGTAGCGCTTGCTGGCCCGGGCGACCATCTCGGGCACGAGGTCGTAGCCCGTATAGGTCACCCAGATACCCTGCGAGCCGAGATAGCCATAGAGATCCCCGAGACCGCAGCCCACATCCAACACCCGGGTCTGATGCAAGGCACCCACCTCCGCTAAGACGGCAAAGCGGCGGAATTGCGTGCTGCGGCTCTGCCAGCCGAGGGCGCGCCAGTCATTGTACAGGCGGGCATGGACGCGAAAAAAATCGGCGACCCGCTGCTGATTGTACGGTCGCGGTGGGGGTGTCGATGCATCCATCTGTATGCCTTCTCGTGTCATGGCGCCGCGTGATGTAGCCAGGCCTCACAGGAAGAGGTTGTACGGATAGACCACGCCGCTGTCAAGCCACAAAATATCATAGGCTGGGCGTCGCTCTTCCTATACAATGGGGGCCACTGCTCAAGGAAGTTGGGCGACATGGGCTCCCCCATCAGCCTCCGAATGTCCGCAGAGGTCGCACGCGCAGAAGGAAGTAGACCGTGCTCATCAAGAAGCTCAGTAGTTTCTTCTCGAAAGATCTCGCTATCGACCTGGGCACCGCCAATACACTCGTCGCACTGCGTGGACGGGGCGTCGTCATCCGCGAACCCTCGGTGGTGAGCCTGATCAAAGGCACCGACCGCGTACTGGCCGTTGGTGACGAGGCCAAGCGCATGCTCGGGCGCGTGCCAGGCAACATTGAGGTCATTCGGCCCATGCGTGGTGGCGTGATTGCCGATTTTGAATGTACCATGGCCATGCTGCGCTACTTTATCACCAAAGTGCACCGCCGCAAGCGTCTGGTGCGCCCGCGCATTATCATTGGCGTGCCCTCAGGCATCACCCAGGTGGAAAAGCGGGCCGTGCGCGAGTCCGGCGAGCTGGTGGGAGCCCGCGCCGTGTATCTCATCGAAGAACCCATGGCCTCGGCCATGGGCGCTGGGTTGCCCATCACTGAACCCACCGGCAACATGATTCTCGACATTGGCGGCGGCACCACGGAAGTGGCGGTGATCTCACTGGCCGGCGTGGTCTATAGCCGCTCGGTGCGCGTGGCTGGCGATGCGATGGATGAGGCGATTGTGTCGTACGTGAAACGTAAATATAATCTGCTGATTGGCGAACGCACCGGCGAGAGCATCAAAATTGCCCTGGGCACTGCGCTGCCGGTCTCGCCGCCGAAGACGATGCCGGTGCGGGGGCGCGATATGCTCACGGGCTTGCCGAAAACCGTGCACATGAGTTCGCTCGAAGTCTATGATGCGTTGGCCGAGTCGATCCAGGCGATTGTCAATACCGTGCAGGCCGCCCTCGAACGCACCCCGCCGGAGCTGGTGGCAGACATTATTGACCAGGGCATTGTCATGGCTGGGGGCGGTGCGCTGCTGCCTGGCCTTGATGCCTTGCTGCGTGAAGCCACCGGCCTGCCGGTCACCGTGGCCGAAGAGCCCTTGCTGGCGGTGGTGCATGGCGTCAGCCAGGCGCTTGAGGATATGGATTTGTTAGAGAAAATCTCGATTTAAGGAGATACGAGTATGACTGCCCAGCGTTTATCCCGCCATCTGGTCTATGGCGCCAATGGTATGATATGTTCTAATTCGCCACTGGCCGCCAGCGTCGGCATCAAGATCCTGCAAGACGGCGGCAATGCCTTTGATGCCGCCCTGGCCGTGGCTGCGGTGGAGACCGTGGTCATCGTGCCCATGTGTGGCCTGGGGGGCGATTCATTCATCCTGCTGCACGAGGCGCGCACCGGGACCGTCACCGGCATTAACAGCAGCGGAGTCGCCGCGGCAGGTGCCACGTCGGCCTACTACCGTGGCCAGGGGTACCGCCACATGCCACTGGAAGGCCCCCATGCCGTGTCCGTGCCCGGTGAGGTGGCGGCGTGGGAGATGCTCCACCAGCGTTTCTGCACCAAACCGTTTGCCCAATTGCTCGACAGCGCCATGGGCTATGCCGACAACGGCTTCCCAGTGCCGCCTGGCATTGGCCGCAGCTTTGCCAGTAATGTCGGCAAACTGGCGCAGTTTCCGTCCACTGCCGCCGTGCTGCTACGCCAGGGTATGCCGCCGCAAGAGGGCGATACGCTGGTGAACGCTGACCTCGGGCGCACCCTACGTCTGGTGGCCGAGGGCGGGGCCGAGGCGTTTTATCGTGGCGACCTGGCGCAGCGCATGGTGCAGGGCCTGGGGGCCACTGGCGGGTTGTTCACGCTGGCCGATTTCGCCGGGCATCAGGCCGACGTCTATGAGCCCCTGAGCACGACCTATCGTGGCCACACCGTGTACCAGACCAGCCCGCCGTCGCAGGGGTTTTTACTGCTCGAAATGCTCAATCTCGTCGAAGGTTTTGACCTGACGCCGCTGGGCCAGAACAGTGCTGAGGCCATCCATCTCATGGTCGAGGCCAAGAAGATCGCCTATGCGGACCGCAATCGTGTTGCCGGTGACCCCCGTTGTGTGGAGTGGCCGCTGCAGGAACTGATTGCCAAAGCCTATGCTGCGGAACGCCGTGGCGAGATTGCCCGCGACCGGGTCAACGCCGGGCTCGGCGCCCTGCAGCCCGTGGAAGCTGATGGCGATACGACGTATTTCTGCGTCGCGGATGGCGCTGGCAACTGCGTGTCATGGATCCATAGTCTGTCCAATGCCTTTGGCTCGGGCTACATCGCAGAAGGCACGGGCGTGCTCTTTAATAACCGCGCCGGACGCGGTTTTAGTCTCACACCCGGTCATCCCAATGAAATCGTCCCGGGCAAACGCACCATGCACACGCTGAATTGCTACCTGGCGACCAAAGACGGGCAGCCGGTGATTGTCGGTGGCACGCCGGGTGGGGATCATCAGCCGCAGTGTAATTTGCAGATTCTCACCAGTCTGCTCGATTTCGGCATGGACCCCCAGGCCGCGGTGGAAGCGCCGCGCTGGTGGAGTTTCCCCGGCACGGACCCGGCGACGCTGGAGCGCGAGCCAGAGCTGCGCGTCGAAGCGGAGATGCCCGAGAACATCGTGCAAAGACTCACGGCCCTAGGCCATCGCGTGGTGCGGCGACGGCCAGGTGTGTATGACGGTAAAGTGCAACTGATCATCCGGGATCCGCAGCGTGGGGTGCTGATGGGCGCCTCGGATCCGCGTGGCGATGGGCAGGCAGTGAGCTGGTAGTCGATCCATGCGCGGGCAAGGCCCGCTCCTACAGGAAGAGGAGCGCCGTCCTGTCGGTTGTAGGAGCGGGCTTTGCCCGCGCAGTCTCCGCTGATGCAATGGACATCTCGTTGTGAGCCGGGAGGGGAAAAAGCATGCGTGGTGCAGATGCAGTGATTAAAGCCCTGGAAAAAGAAGGGGTGCAATACATTGCCGGGTTTTCCGGTGGTGGCCTGGCACCGTTGTGGGAACCGTTACGGACCTCAGAATCGATTAAAGTCTTTGCCTCTCGCCATGAGCGGCTGGGGGTCGAAATCGCCGATGGCTATGCCCGCGCTACTCAGAGCGTTGGGGTGGCGATGACCGGCACTGGGCCAGGGGCAACGAATACGTTAACGGGGATCGCGGCGTGCTATGCCGACAACATCCCGGTGCTCCTGCTCATGGGCCAGCATCCGCTGCGCCATCTGGGCAAAGAATATCAGCAAGAAGTGTCGGCGAACATTTTTGATGGGCTGGTAAAATGGCGCGGCACCTTTACCCGCGTCGATGACATCCCCGGCGCCATGCGTCGTGCTTTCACGGCCCTGCGCTCCGGCTCACCAGGTCCGGTGGTGCTGGAAATGCCGGGGGATGTGCTCAGCGCCGAGGGGACTGATGCGGCACTACATTATGACCCCGTTGGCCCGGGTCGGCGCGCTGCACCGGATGCCCAGGACATTGAGCGCGCCGCCGACCTGCTGGTGCAGGCCGCCTTTCCCGTGCTTAATGTCGGCGGTGGCGCCCTGGCTGCCGGGGCGGCTGAGGAAGTGCGTGAGCTGGCGGAACTGCTGTCCATGCCCGTGGCCACGACCCTGGTGGGCAAAAGTGTGTTCCCGGAAGATCATCCGTTGTCCCTTGGCCTGGGGGTGTATCCGCGCAGTCGTTACGCCACTGGACCCGCCTTACACATCAACCGCAAGGTCGATGTGGTGCTGGCCGTGGGCAATTCCTACCGCCTGCCTAACGGCACCGATGGCCGCCCCATTCCCGCTGGCGTCAAGCTCATCCATATCAACGCCGATGCGGCGGACCTCA
The DNA here is from genome assembly GCA_005777235.1 of Pseudomonadota bacterium. Classification (GTDB taxonomy): domain Bacteria; phylum Tectomicrobia; class Entotheonellia; order Entotheonellales; family Entotheonellaceae; genus SXND01. The sequence goes on along the minus strand of SXND01000244.1, from coordinate 7,748 downwards.
ATAAAACCTATCGCGCCGACATCGCCATCCTCGCCGACGCCAAACTGGCCCTACGTGACCTCCTGGCCGCGGTGCGCGACCGTCTGCCGGCTGGAACGACGGGCGGCGTGAAGCCAGAGCTGGCAGCCGAGATTCAGCGCGCCCGCGCCAAGTGGCTCGGCGAGTGGCAGACGACTTTTACCGATCCGTCCGCCCCAACCAACGGCTACCGCGTCGTCCACGACCTCATGCAGGTCATTGACCGCGAGAAAACCATCGCCATCCACGACGCCGGCGGCAGTCGTGGCTACATGGCACAATTCTGGGTCGCTACCAAGCCTGGGACGTATATTGGCATGGGCGGCATGGCTGCCATGGGCTGGTCCATGGGGGCGGCGATTGGCGCCAAACTCGGACGCCCGGATCACCTGGTGGTGCATCTCCTCGGCGACGCCTCCTTTGGCATGACGGGCATGGAACTTGAGACGGCCGTGCGCATGGGACTCCCCACGCTGACGGTGCTGATCAACAATGGCGGCATTGGCGGCGGCATGATGGGCATGAACCGCCCCGGTGGCACGCCGCCAGCGATGGCGCAACTGGGTGGCAATTTTAGCGTTGTGGCGCAGGGACTCGGGGCCTATAGCGAACGGGTCGAGCACCCGGACAACCTGATTCCGGCCTATCAACGTGCCATCCACGCCACGCAAGAAGGCCAGGCGGCGTTGGTTGAGGTGATGATCAAGCCCATGCGTACGCCGCAATTGCCCGATGATTGGACCGTGTGATACCGCGGCGTGCGCATGTGTGTCGCGTGTGGCACACATCGTCGCTCGTCTGACACTGGGGCTGAGCTGCGAGCAGCAGTCAGCCCCAGGCTCTTCTTCCGCTTGCTCTGTGTGTAGCGCTTGCCTTAGTTGCCCCACACGTTCCCGGCATCATGGCTATTATTGGCCATCAGATCTCTTCTCTCCTCCGCCGGAACATGCCGGCGAGCCCCGGTCTTGGGTGTAGGCGAGCATGGTACCGGGTCAACACAGGCAGAGCCTGCACAATATGGCAGCACACAGCGAGCCCCTCTCCCCGATTGGCATATTACAGCCCAACGCTACCGCTTTCTGTCTGTCGCCGACAACGCCTGCCCAGGGCAGACGGGCGGATATATCTTCGGTTTTTTCGATGATTTATCCAAAGAATATCTATTTGTCGAATGTTTATCCAGCAGATATAGTTCCATCCTGTGGGACCGGAGGGCAGTTATGCCCACAGAGGACAGCCGTTGGTTATAGGTCAGAGAAGGAGCCTAGGTTATGCCAGTGAAGCCCACAGAGCAGGAAGAGGAGTTCTTTGCCAGACAAGAGTTTGCACGCCGCAAACACGCTCTCGTTGATCAAGCCAGCCGGGCCGCTGAAGAGGAGCGGCAACGTCTCCTGGCGGTAACGCAAGGGCACTGCCCGCAGTGCGGCGCAGCGCTGATCGTCGTCCCTTACCGTGGGGTCGAGATCGACAAATGCTCGCACTGCCAGGGGGTGTGGTTAGACTGTGGGGAACTTGAACAGGTCACCGCGGGTGAGCCCGAAGAGGGGTTTCTGAGCGGCTTAAAACGTCTTTTTGGGTGAGCACGTCGCACAGGAGAGGGTAGAGACCATAGCGCCTGGCACATCATAGTAGGAGAAGCACTTATGCTGAGAGATTTTCCCGGACTGCTCTACATGCGAGCCTATCGTTCTTATACGTCGCAACCTGGTACCCCTGGAGCCTGGTGGTTGTTGATGGCTCCGGGTATCGCCTTCATTTGTGCGGCTCTCGCCATGATTATCTGGCCAGCGTTGTTAGCCTACGTGGTCGGGAGCCTCTTACTCTGTGCTGGCGTCTTCCTGGTTGGTGCCGCCTGGCAGATGCGGCACAGCGAGCAACACGGACAGCGTTATGGCTCTCGTCTCGAAGGATAAACAGGTGAACACACGCCGAGAGCGACAAGCAGCTCGACCCTCAGGGGGAGTAGGTCACCGACTATAGGTGTGATGCGGCCGTCAAGACGATTGTTCGAGGCACGAACGATCCGGTCCATCAGCGCTAGCCAGAGAGGCTGACGTATCAAGACCTTTTGCGCAGACATGCCGCAAAAGGTCTTTTTTTTGTCTCAAGTGCAGCAGCCATCAGACCGTGGAGAAACACAACGTGGATAGCATGCCGAAACCATCAGGATCAGAGAAAACTCTGCAACAATTCTTGAGAGCACAGTATGCCCAATATGGGGCACGCTGGAAGATCCCAGCCATCCTGCTGGTCATAGCCGCAGTGGTGGGGTTTGTGTTGTGGCTGATGACCAGCGTCTACATTGTGGGGCCTGGTGAACAGGGCGTGGTCAGCCGCTTTGGCCGGGCCGTGGCGCGGACAGGCCCGGGACTGCGTTTGCACTGGCCGGCGCCGTTTGAATGGGTAGACATTGTGAATCTGGAGATGGTGCGACGCATTGAAATCGGGTTTCGGAGTCAACCGACCGTCCGCGTCATTCCCGAAGAGTCGCATATGTTAACGGGGGATGAAAATACCGTCTATGTCCAGGCTATTGTGCAATACCAGGTGAAAGACTCCGTACAGTATCTATTCCGTGTGGCCGACCCGGATCAGGCACTCCGCGATGCCGCGGAAGTGGGCCTCAGGAGTGTCATCGGGCACACCACCATCGAAGAGATTTTGACGGTGGGGCGCGCTAAAATCCAGGACAGTACACGGACCTTGATGCAACAGCTTCTCGATACGTATGAGGCCGGGCTCGTGGTCACTGAGGTCAAACTGCAGGTCATCGAGCCCCCTGAGCAAGTCCGGGACGCGTTCCATGAAGTCGTCCGGGCCCGTGAAGATCGCGAACGCCTCATCAATGAAGCCCAGGGCTATCAGGAGGACGTACTGCCCAAGGCGCGTGGACAGGCAGAGCAAATGGTGTACGCCGCCGAAGCCTATAAGGCTCAGCGGGTGATTCGGGCCGAAGGAGAGGCCGCGAAGTTTATCGCTGTGCTTCAGGAGTACGAGAAGGCACGAGACGTCACCGAGCAACGGCTGTATATCGAGACCATGCAGCGCGTCCTCCCACAAGCACAAAAGATTGTGATCAATTCAGGACAGGAGGGGAATATTCTGCCTTTCCTCTCTGCACCCGGGCTCGGTATGCGCGCCCCGACAGGGCGTCAGCAGGAGGCACCCAATCACCGCGTGCCCCCGTAACACCGCGTTAACCATCAAGATCGAGATGGAGGGCTCTATGTTGCAGCGCTGGCTCAGTCTTTTGCTCGGTGTCCTCGTACTCGGTATCTTGATCCCCCCAGCCATTTTTACCCTGAGGGAGCAGGAACAGGCGATCATCATCCAATTTGGGGCCTATGTCCGGACAGTCTCCGTCCCGGGGTTACATCTCAAGGTGCCGTTTATCCAGACTGTGCATCATTTTGATAAGCGCGTGCTCTCGACGAACGCGCCACCCGCCGAATATCTGACGAACGATAAGAAACGTCTCGTCGTAGACTATGTTGCACGGTGGCGCATTCAGGATCCTTTTGCCTTCTATAAAAGTGTGGCAACACTGGAGGGCGCCAGAGCCCGTGTCGAAGATATTATCTTCTCGGCAATGCGCGCTGAAATGGGCGCGAAAGGTTTTGCCTCAGTGATCTCGGATCAGCGTGAAGCCATCGTGGAAACGGTCGCCCAGGCAGCCCGGGCCCGTACGGCCAGCTTTGGGATTGCGTTGATTGACGTGCGGATCAAACGGGCCGATTTGCCACGGGAAGTGCAGCAAAGCGTCTTCGCGCGTATGGTGGCTGAACGCGAACGGATCGCCAAACGCTACCGTTCGGAAGGAGAAGAAGAGGCCGCCAAGCTCCGGGCCGAGTCCGACAAACAGCGCGAGATCATTCTCGCCCAGGCCTACGAACGCAGCGAACGCCTCCGGGGCGACGGCGATGCGGCGGCCACGGTCATTTATGCGCACGCCCACGGGCAGAATCCTGCCTTCTACACCTTGCTACGCACGCTTGAATCCTATGAAGCCATCCTGACACCCAATACGTTACTCGTTCTGCCGGGGGATACGGGTATCTTCCGGTTGTTACAACAACCGCCAGGCAGTAGCACTACGGCACCGCAACGCTAACGCTGAGGGAGGTCCACCTCCCTCAGCAATCTAGAACAGGGAGATCTCTATGCCACGCGCTCACGCCAGTACGTCACCAGAGGTGCCCAGCCCACACCCCCCAAGGAGTGCCCCCCAGACAGCGAGGCCCACGGGGGGCATGGGACAACAACCATTGATGCAGGCGGCGGCAACGCCTATCCCATGGCATACCATGGAGAGCGACACTGTCCTGGAGCAACTGCACGTCAATCCTGCGGTAGGACTGCAGGAGACGGACGCGGCAGCCCGTCAGCAACAGTATGGCTCTAATGAGTTACTTGAACGTGGGACCAAAAATCCGTGGCGTATCCTGGGGGAACAACTGACCTCCGTGGTCATGCTGGTACTCGGCGTGGGTGCCCTCATTAAGGCCCTGCTTGGTGAATACCTGGATGCGGGAGCTATCCTGGCCGTGGTGCTGCTCAATGCCGTGTTAGGCTTTATCCAGGAATACCGCGCCGAGCGGGCCATTGCCGCCCTCAAACGCCTGGCCACCCCGCTGGTGCGCGTGCGGCGGAGCGCGCAGGTGCGCGACATCCCGGCGCGCGACCTGGTACCAGGCGATGTGATCCTCCTGGAAGCCGGCAATGCCATTCCCGCCGATGCGCGCCTCGTTGAATCGGCCAATGTCCGTGTGCAAGAAGCCTCTTTGACGGGGGAATCGCATCCTGTCGAAAAAATGCTGCCAGCGGTGGCAGGCACTGACGCACCGCTCGGTGACCGGCATAATATGCTCTATCTCGGCACCACCGTCACCTATGGCCGTGGCACCGCCGTGGTGACCGAGACGGGCATGCGGACGGAGCTGGGGCGTATTGCCGAGCTCATCCAGAATGTGGTGTCAGAAGCCACCCCCCTGCAAAAACGCGTCAAGCACCTGGGGATGACCCTGGCCTTGGCCTCGGTGGCCATTGTGGCGCTGGTCTTTCTCCTTGGCCTGTTGCATGGCCAGGCAGCTGGTCCGCTGTTTCTCGCCGGGGTCGCCATTGCCGTGGCCGCCATGCCGGAAGGGCTCCCGGCCGTGTTGACCATTACCCTGGCCCTGGGCGCGCAGCGTATGCTGCGGCGGCGTGCCCTCATCCGTAAACTCCCAGCAGTCGAGACGCTGGGCTCCGTCACGACGATTTGTTCCGATAAGACCGGCACCCTGACGGAGAATCGTATGCAGGTGAAGATCCTGGATGTGGCTGGACACATCCAGGACTTCACGGAGATGTTACATAAAGGCCATCCTGTGCTGGCAGAGAATGAGGGAACCGAGCCTGCACACGACACGGCCCAGCTCCTGCTGCTCGCCGCAGGCGTCCTGTGTAACGACGCCATCTTGGAGCGTCAGACCCCGGAGGGAGGCGCCGCGTATACCATTGGTGACCCGACCGAAGGGGCCCTGCTCGTCGCCGCGGCGCATTTCGGGCTGTGGAAAACCCCGCTTGACCAGCGCCTGCCGCGTGTAAGCGAAGTGCCGTTTTCCTCCGAGCGCAAATTGATGACGACGGTGCATCGTCTGCCCACAACGCCAGCGACCGCCAATGGCCTGGCGCAGCTTGAGCGCCTGTGGAGTGCGTACCAGACACCTTTTGTGGCCTGTACGAAAGGAGCGGTAGATAGCCTGTTACGCCTGTGCACACAGGTATGCCATGGTGAGCAATGCGAACCGCTCAGCGCGGTCGTGCAGGCGCGGATCACCAGCGCCAGTGACCAGCTGGCCCGGGAAGGCCTGCGTGTCCTGGGCCTGGCGTTTCGGCCATTGGCCACGCTGCCAGACCAGGTGACGGCGGAAGCGCTGGAACAGGAGCTGATCTTCATTGGCCTGGTGGGCATGATTGATCCACCCCGTCCTGAAGTGCAGGCCGCGATCCTGACGTGTCAGGCCGCGGGCATTCGTCCGGTGATGATTACCGGCGATCATCCCCTCACCGCACGCCAGATTGCCCGAGAATTGCGTATCATCGCTCCAGAGGATGAGCGGGTGTTGACGGGCGCCGATCTCGCCCGCATGAGCCCGCAGGAACTGCTCGACGCCGTCGAGCACGTGTCGGTCTATGCCCGTGTCGCACCGGAGCACAAACTCCACATTGTGCAGGCGCTGCAACAGCGGGGTCACGTCGTCGCCATGACGGGTGATGGGGTCAACGACGCCCCGGCCTTACGCCAGAGTGACATCGGCGTGGCCATGGGCATTACCGGCACCGATGTGGCCAAGGAAGCCGCCCATATGGTCATTCTGGATGACAACTTCAGCACCATTGTCAGCGCGGTGGAAGAAGGACGGACGATTTATGACAATGTCCGCAAGTTCGTGAAATATATCGTGACGAGCAATCTGGGTGAGGTCATCACGATGTGTCTGAGTCAGGTTTTTGGCATGCCTCTCCCCATGACCACCTTGCAGATTCTCTCGATGAACCTGGTGACCGACGGCGTGCCTGGCCTGGCGCTCGGGCTCGAACCGACGGAAAAAGACGCCATGCGTCGACCCCCCTTTCAACCTGGTGAAAGCATCTTTAGCCGCGGCATTGGCAGACACATCCTGATGATGGGTCCCTTGCTGGGCCTCGTCGCGTTTGGTGTGGGCTACTGGGCCTATGCGTCACAGCATGCGGCCTGGGGCACCATGGTGTTTATGACCCTCACACTGTCCCAACTCGGCCATGCACTGGCCGTGCGTTCCAACCGCGACTCACTCTTCCGCATTGGCATACGGTCCAACCCGCTGTTGCTCGGTGCGCTTCTCATCACGCTCGCTTTGCAGCTCGCGGTGGTGTATGTACCTGTGTGTCAGGCGCTCTTTCAGACGGTGCCGTTGTCGGCTGTCGAGCTCAGCATCTGTCTGGTGCTCAGCACCCTGGTGTTCTGGGCCGTAGAACTGGAAAAGTGGTGGCTGCGGCGTACGGGCGCTGTCGTCTAAGAGCCTGTCCCAGTCGGGGCGACCGGCCAGCCGCCCCGACGACTGCGAGATAGAGGAGCGATACAAGGCTATGAAATTCCTGGGGCGATGCTTTGAACAGATGTTGTGGCGCAGCCGCCTCCTCATCCTCTCCGGGGTGATTGCCGGGATGGGCTTGACGGTGGGTGCGTTGTATATGGCCGCCGTGGATGTGTTCTATCTGCTGGGCAAGCTCTACACCTATGCCGACCCTACCCTCGATGCTGTCAGTCGGTCTGCCTTACGCTCGACCTTTGTGACGTATTTCATCAAAGCGGTAGACAATTACTTGATCGCGGCGATTTTGCTCCTGTTTTCTCTGGGGCTCTACGAGCTGTTCATTGGCCCAATGTCGGCGACAGAATCTCGGCGGCTGCTGCCACGTCGTCTGCAGGTGCGCAGCCTGGATGATCTCAAGGATCGTATTACCAAATTGATTCTGCTGGTGTTGGCGATTGAGTTCTTCCAGCATGCCTTACAGATGGAGTACACCAGTGTGCTGGAGCTACTCTATCTCGCCCTCGGGATATTGCTGCTCACTCACCTTACGCGACTGGAACGAAAAAAGTGTAGAATCGCCCGTATGAAATCACAACCGATAGCAGATTTGTATTCCGACTACTTGCTGGCGTCGTTTGGGGCGACCACGGCTACCGGGCTGAGCGCACTGCT
>SXND01000243.1 GCA_005777235.1 Pseudomonadota bacterium | reverse complement strand
GGCCATGCCCACGGCGATGCCCGTGGCGCCGTTGAGGAGGACGTGCGGCAGGCGTGAGGGGAGGAGGACAGGTTCTTGCAAGGTGCCGTCGAAGTTGCTCTCCCAGTCCACCGTGCCTTGTTCCAGCTCTGCCAACAAGATCTCGGCAAAGGGCGTCAGGCGGGCTTCCGTATACCGCATAGCGGCAAAGGATTTGGGGTCGTCAGGTGAGCCAAAATTGCCCTGCCCGTCCACGAGGGGATAGCGATAGGCGAACGGCTGGGCCATCAGCACCATCGCCTCGTAACAGGCCAACTCACCATGCGGGTGAAACTTGCCAATGACGTCGCCAATGGTGCGCGCCGCTTTTTTATACTTCGCGCCGGCACCTAGCGCCAGTTCGGACATGGCGTAGATGATGCGCCGTTGGACAGGTTTCAGGCCATCACCCACATGGGGTAAGGCACGGTCGAGAATGACGTAGCGGGAGTAATCGAGATACGCTTTTTCCGTGTACGTTTTCAGCGGGAGCCGCTCGGTACCATTGGTCGCCAAGGGAAGAATCTCGTCCATAGCTGGCTGCTTCTCGTGTCAAAGCTGGGATGAATCACGACGTCGGGGACGATTGTAGCGAGGCGCGGCGCGCAAGGGAAGGGCTTTCCACCGTGCGCATCATTCCAGCCATGCGGCAGGAGCCCCAGCGTCACGGGCGGCGTTGTGCAGACCGCGCAGCTCCCCCTCCGCAGCCTCAATGGCGCTGGCGAGCTGTTCCAGGGTAGCGACCTGCTGTAATGACTCGCGTCCGAGCCGCTCTGCATCCCGTGTCTCACCGTCTGTCTGGGGAGCGAGTTGGTCCAGCAGTGCCTGCCGCTGCGCCTGCGCCTGCTGCAAGCGCTCCCGTACGCCAGCCACACGCCGTTGCCAATGGGCCTCGTCATGCCCGTGACGATCCGTCACCACAGACGCACTTGGCAGCGCTGCCTGGTCCTGGCGTTGGGCTGCGAGCACCGCGGCCTGCAAGGTGTCGATTTGGCGTTCCACGGTGAAAAGTTCCTGTCGCAGCTCGGTGATCTGCCGTCGTTGCCGGATAAATTCTGGCGTGGTGTACACCCCCCGGATAGCCCGCAGACGCTCAAAGTAGGTTTGACGTTCCTGCCGTGCGGTGCGCATCTGCTCCTCAAGGCCGGCAAGGGTTGACTCCAGGGCGGAGCCAGATCTGGATGCCGCCGCAGGCGAGGGCACCGCGGGCGGCGACGGTGGCGCTTCGAGAGCTGGCTGTGCCGGCCGAGGGGGGGGGCTCTCCGCCGCAGGCGAGGCAAGAGGTTCCGTGGTCCGGGCACGGCTGCGATAGGCCGGAGGAATGGTGTCAGGATTGTCGGTGACGTGTATTTTCCCAGCCCCGTCAGTCCAGCGATAGAGTTCCGCGCTGACCAGGGCACGACCCAAGGTGAGTAACAGGATCATCGCCATCACAAACCTGCCCATGACACTCCTCCTGCCGCGCAGCAGCGCCTCATACGGGGCTAGCTGCGGGCTCAGCGCTCTGCCTCTCCCCCGACGTCTGCGGAGTCAGCCAGATGTGGACGTATTTGCCAGTCCCTAGGCAAATACGCTATGATCCCGGCACGCTGCACGCTGGCCACACGCGTGATGAGGGCTCGACAGCATGGGCGTGCATACCGATAGGAAGCTGGAATCATGATGAAGACGTGTTCGCTCTGCCACTCAGAGCTGCCGGAGCGCTACAATTACTGCTATCAATGCGGCGAATATGTCGGCGATGCCGTCGCCCTCAAACCACCGGTGTCTCCTGAAGTCGAGGCCCAACAACAGCAACAAGAATGGGTCATTCATTATGGATGTCTGACGCTGATTGTCCTCTGGGCCATTTTTGGTGTCTGGTTTTTCTTCCACATGAATCGTTAAGCAGCATGGCTGTGCGGCGTCGCAGCGGTCCGGAGCCGTGTGGGCGGTGCGCTCCGCGTCCATCTTCGTGTGGCCGAAGTCTAGCAGAGACGGTCTCCCAACGCCATAGGGACACCGTCGGCGCACACCTCGGCCAGCGTTTCCTCTGCTGGGGATGCCTCCACGCAGTATCCATGGCTCACGTACGGAGGTTGGGGTGAGCGTCCCGCTCGATAGCACGACCTGGGAAAAAATACACACGGCCTTTCATGAGGCGGAATTGCATCTCATCCTCGGCATTTTGGGTGGGGAAGGGGTGGAGTATCGGCTGCGGTCGCGTCGCGTGCCGCAGCTGCCATTTTCCCATGGCGCCTTGGGGAGTACGGAGATTTACGTGCCGCACGCCGAGGCCCCCAACGCGAAACGCATCCTACTGGTGTATCGCAATCGCGCCTCTGTTGGTGAGGGGTAGGCGGTGACATGGCCGCGAACGGCCCGTGGTGACGGGAAGAGAGGATCTGGAGCATGAGCGCTGAGCACCTGGAGCACCTGTTTGGGTTACGCGGTAAAGTAGCGCTGGTGACTGGGGCATCAAGTGGCTTAGGGATTGAGTTTGCCCAGGGACTCGCCATGGCTGGGGCCGATGTCGCGGTGCTGGCACGACGCCTGGAACGCTTACAGGAGGTCGCCAAGCAGCTGGAGACGTTCGGCGTGCGCGCTCTGCCCGTGGCGGCGGACGTGTGCGATGTGACGCAGATCGAGGCCGCCGTGCAGCAGATTCACGACACCCTGGGGCCCATCGACATTCTGGTGAATAACGCCGGCGTGGCCCCGGTGGGTCGGGCGGAGCGTCACGCCTTGGCGAAGTGGCAGCAGGCCTTGGACGTCAATCTCACCGCGGTGTTTACATGCTGTCAGCAGGTCGGGACGCAGATGATTGCCCGCGGCCAAGGTGGGCGCATCATCAACATCTCGTCGGTGTTGGGTGAAGGCGCCAACGCGGTACATCACACTGTAGGCTATGCGGCCACCAAAGGCGCGGTCACCAACCTCACACGCCAGCTGGCGGTGGAATGGGCCGCGCATGGCATCACCGTCAACGCCATCGCCCCGTCTTGGTTTCCCACGGAGATGACTACCGACCCCCGACTGGGGCGCGTACACGAGTCGCAACAGGCCCGCATGGAATTGTTCACCCCCCTGGGACGCCTCGGCCAACCTGGGGAACTGCTGGGCGCAGTGATTTTCCTAGCCTCTCCGGCGGCGTCCTATGTCACGGGGGCGATTCTGCATGTCGATGGCGGCTGGCGCGCCTGGTAAGACAGAGAGAACCTTGTGACGACGTCGCCAGGTAAACCGGAACGAGGATTTGCTATGGATTTTGAGTCTGAGCGCGAAGCAGCCTTGTACAGTACCCTCAAGCAGTTGCTGCAGAATCACGTCACCTCGCATACGATTGCCTACCATGAAACCCGGGCTGCCTGCATGTCCGTGCTGGGCTACGTCCTCTATGTCATGTGTGACACCCCAGAAGAAACTGCTGGGCTCGTGGAGAGTACCATTGGCGAGTTGTACCCACGCCTCCGCCAGCGTGCGGAACAAGGCTCCCTCCCGCTCTCCCCCTTCCACGATTACGCGCCACTGACCGTCATGTCCGACCAGGCGCACGATTTAGGGACGGCCCTGGCCACCTACCTGGCGACGTCGGGCATTGAATACAACATGTCTGTCGTGGCGACGTGGCGTGCCTATCTTGCCCTGGTGGCGGATATCCTGGTCATGCCCCTGCATGCCGGGGTCCAATCACTGGCAGAGGTCGAAGCCGACATTATGGCGCTCCGTGGGAGACTTCCAGCGGTGATGCAGATGTGGGGTGAAGCGGCGGCAGATGGGGAACAAGAAGACAATGAGGAAGCGTGATGGCTCCAGGCCTGGTGCACCAAGATCAGGAGCCTCAGAAAAGCCCCGAGCGCCTGTAATCACTCTCCCAGGCGCTCGAGGTAAATGCTAGAACGCGTCGACATCTTAAGTGGGCGATAGAGGACTTGAACCTCCGACTTCTGCCGTGTGAAGACAGCGCTCTGCCAGCTGAGCTAATCGCCCGTGTAGTACCTATCCGCAGGAAGCGATGGACGGTAGGAGGATCGAACTCCCGACCTCTGCCTTGCGAAGGCAGCGCTCTCCCAGCTGAGCTAACCGCCCGCCATATGGCGATGCACCCCTCTAGGATGCTGCACCGCTGCCCCTTATAAGGGCAGTAGTCTACCGACATCACCTGTGAATGTCAAGGTGTCCACCGTAAAGTCCTGGGAAGAGCGGCGCCGGGGCTGATCACGCCGTTTGCAGCGCTTCGACCAGACCGACGATGGTATATTCCCTGGCCACCACATCGACGCGCAGCCCACAGGCACGGGCCGTGGCAGCAGTGACCGGACCAATGGCCACCACACGCGCCTGGGCCGCTAGCGCCTGGACTGTCGCCAAACCCACCTGCTCGATAAAGTTGCGCACGGTACTGCTGGAGGTAAAGGTGAGGATATCCACCCCTGCGTGCACCGCTGCCAGCGCTTCCGGAGAGGGTGCCATAAGCACCGTACTATAGGCCGGCACGGCCACGACCTCGGCGCCAGCCGCCTGGAGACCCACACGGAGCGTATCACGCGCCAGATCAGCACACGGTAGCAAGAAGCGCTGACCTGTAGGATGCGGCATGGCGTCGAGGAGCGCCTCGGCCACCGAGCGCTCCGGCACCACGGCGGGATGGATCCCACGCGCCCTGAGGGCTGCCGAGGTGGCCGGGCCAATGGCGGCAACCTGTACTGACGCGAGGGCCGCACCGTCCATACCGAGGGCGCTCAAACGTTCCCACACATGCAGCACACCGTTGGCACTCGTAAACACAACCCAAGCAAAGGTGTCGAGTTGGCGTAGGGCCGTATCCAGCGCAGTGTAGTTGTCTGTGGGCGGGACGATGTGAATCACCGAAAACACAATGGGAATGGCCCCCAGGGCCTCCAGACGGGCAACGAGGTCGTGGGCTTGTGCCCGCGCCCGCGTCACCAGCACACGTTTGCCGTGTAGGGCACGGGTAGCAGCTAGGGGAGGCACAACATGGGTAGGGCTGGACATAACGTGTCACTCCATCTCTGCGCAGGGGGCGACCTCAGGCGAACAGCACGTGCTGCCGGAGAAAGGCCTCCACGGTCGTATAAAAATGGGCGATGGTTTCCGCCTTGCGCCAGCCATGGCCTTCCCCGGCATAGACATGGTACTCATGCGGCACACCGCGCCGCACCAGGGATGCCACCAGCGCTTCGGCCTGCGCTTTGGGCACCACCTGATCCTCTGCCCCTTGAAACAGCACAATGGGGTCGCGGAGACGGTCGGCCGTCAAGAGCGGCGAGCGTTCGCGGTATAAAGCGGCGGCGTCCGGCAACGGACCAATCAGGCTATCGAGATAATACGCCTCGAATTTATGCGTGGTCGCGGCCAGGGTAAAAAGATGCGCAATACCATAGAGGCAGACAGCCGCCCGAAAGAATCCTGGGTGGCGCACCAACGCTTGTAAAACCGTATAGCCACCGGCACTGCCACCCATGATGACCAGATGCTGCGCCGACGCCAGTCCCTGGTCGACCAAATACTGCGCCCCGCTGATGACGTCTGCCACATCTGCGACGCCCCATTGGCCGCCTAAAGCCTCGACATATGCCGTGCCGTAGCCGGTGCTGCCGCGATGATTGACCTGTAAGACGGCATAGCCACGGGTCGTAAAAAATTGCGTCTGGGCATGGAATCCGGCCACGGCCTGCGCCGTGGGACCACCATGGATATGCAGGATGGCAGGCGGACGACCCGTTCCTCGAAAGCCCACGCTGCTCGGCGGATAGAACAGACCGTGTACCAGCGTGCTGCCCTCGGTGGGCCAGGTCAGGGCCTGGGGTGTGGACAGTGTCGCAACGGACACGTGTTCCGCAGTGCTGCGCCGACAGATGCGCGGCGGCTTCGGGGTGTCGAGCCCCACGGTGATCAGGCGTGGCGGCAGCGTGGGTGCGGAGGCGATGCAAGCGAGTGTGGCGTGCGTCGGCGCCAGGGTTGGCTGATCGAGCCACGTGTAAGCCGCGAGATCGGCCGGATGGGGCATCGCACAGTGCTGCGCTAAGTCGTAGTACCATAGGCGGCGAAAACCTTGCGTGTTCGGCACATAGTACAGGCCCTGTCCGTCGTGGCGAAAGCCGTACGTGCGCATGCCTTGGGTCCACGCCGGTTGACCGCACTCGGCGGGGGCGTTGGTGAGCACCCGATGCGTACGCTCGCGCACATCATAGAGGTAGAGTTGCCCCCACCCCGATTGGTTCCCGATGTATGCGAGGTAGCGGCCATCTGGTGAGAACGTGGGCTGAAAAATACTGACCGTGCGGCTGCCGGCGAGCGTTTCGACATCGCAGACCTGCGGGAGATGGCCGTGCGCATATTGCACCTGCCCCAGGCACATCCGCGTACCCTCCCACGGCATCTGCGGATGATCCCACTCGACCCAGGCGAGCATGGTGCCATGTGGATGCCAGCACGGTTGCATATAAAAATCGGCTCCAGTGCACAGGAGCGCTGGCCAGGTACGGCCTTCCGCGTCGACGATGGCCAAGACATCGCGCTCCTCGTAGGTATGCACAAAGGTCACCCAGCGCTGATCCGGCGACACCGTCGGCGCGGCGGCCCAACCAAAGCCTGGCGTAATGGGCGTCGCAGGCCCCTCTGCCAACGCCTGCCGATACAGCCGACCACTCGCTTCCGCAAAATAGACCGAGCCGCCGGCCACGCTAAAATCACCGCCGCCATAGCCGACACGCGCGCGCACGGAAAGATCCGGCGTAAGATCGCGGGGGGCATCTCCACCCGCTGGCAGGCACACCAGCACGCCCCGGTCTGAGCGGCCTTCGAGCCAGACAAGTGTGGCCCCATCGCTATCCCAGGCCACATTCGAGAGGCGCAAGCCCTCAGCGAGGTTTTTCGGACTAAGGGGGCTTGGCCAGAGACCGTACTGCCGTGTCTGTGTCTTGTCGACCATGGTTGCCTCGCGTGTGGCCAGGGACGGTGTCACACAGCGTCCAGACGCTGGAGGAGGTGCCAATACGTACCGTGATGCCTACGGACTCACGTGAACCTAGGAAACGATTTTGGGCAATGATGACAGGCGTCAATGCTGCAAGTATACGGTATTTGTCGTGCCGGAGCATCTTGTGATGCGTAGAGGGGATGCAGCCCCTTAGCCGGAGGAAAGGCGGCCATGGCGTCGTGCATAACATGACTGAACGGCTCAGGAATGTCAGAATGTTTGGCGAACATGGTAGCGATAGCTTGTCGTTCCCGTGTCGATAGCCAGAAAGGTTGCACCTCGGCCTGGGATGGGGGAGGTCGATGGCTCTCCAAGGCCACAGCACAGCATTGTTTGGACACATTGACCATAAGCATCCTCGTTCAAGCTCGCGAAGGCCTAGCGCAGTGATCTGTCCTGACCGCTCCAGCAGGCATGGACGAGACGCACAGCGCAATGCTCAGCCTGTTGTCGTAGGGTGCCAAGCGCAGGATCTCGTCACGCTGAGGCGCACGAAAATCCAGGGCATCGTAGAGACGATGGAGCTCCTGGAAGAGGTTAGGCAAGCCGAACCCCTGTGATAGATATGGTGGGTACCAACACGTGACCGCGCTGTTGCCCGCCTCGGGTGACGGGGCGTGATGCCGTAAAATGATCCTTGGCTCGTAGCAGTGCAACACGCCACCATGCTATGCTGGCCCCGCACACGGATTCCATGGCGCATCCACACGGGAGACACCGTATGAGCCTCTACACCGACCCTAATCAGGTCCGTCTGACCGGTGAAAATTCGTACATGCGTCTGCACGTGGAGGCGCAAGGCCCCATGACCACTCGGGGCAGTCACTGGCGCATCCTCCTGTCGCCCAGGGGGCCAGGGCACGTGCTGTTTTTGCGTAGCGATGTCACGGCAGCGCAGCGCCGTATCTATAGCGACAACCTCGCCTTGGCACGCTGGCTGCAAGAGGACATTCTGGCGGCAGGCGAGTTTACCCACACGACCTTGCCGGTGACGCATGGCACGTTTACGCGCTATGGCGATAGTCGCTCGGTGTGGACGGAAACCGTCGAGACTACCACCGAGCGCCTCACCCTCATGTGGTACGACTTTGGCGAACCTTTTGTGATCACCGTCCCGCCGGGCAGTGTGCCTGAGCGGCCCCTTGGGTGGTCGAGTGTGTTTGTCCCGGCGCGCCGGACGCAATTGACCCTCAATGGTCAGGTGGCGACCGGGCAGCCGTTTCCAGAACAGCGCGGCGACCGCATGAGTAGTACAGCGGGTCTGGCGTTGTCTGAGACCTGGCTGCGCCTGCCATGACGCTCCCCCACGGCATCTGGGGCTGGGGGCGTTGTCTCGTCCTAGCGCTCGGGCTCAGTGTGGGGTTGGCGTGGAGCCTGCTGGCGCGGGTGCCGGTGTCTGTGCTGGGGGAGCAAGTGCCACTGGACCTGGCCCTCACGCTGCATCCCGTGGCTGCCGTGGTGACTGGGCAAGTACGCCACGCCGCCATGCTGCAAGGGCAGGAGGTACAGGCGGGGGCGCTCCTGGTGGAACTCGACAGCACGGAGCCGCAACTCCAGGTGGCTGAGGAACGCCAAAAACTCCTAGCGCTCGACACCCAGCGCACGGCCCGGCAGCAGGAACACGCCGCGGCAGAGGCCGCCTGGCAGGGCACGGAGCAAGGCGCCCAGACTGCGCTCGACGAAGCCCGGTCCCGCCATCAGGAGGCGAGCGCCGCGGTACAGACGGCGCAAGACAAAGCCCAGCGCTTTGGCCCTCTGGCCTTACTGGCTGAGCAGCCGCAACTGAAAACCGCGCTGGATACCACCCGGCTCACCCTGCAACGTCTCGAACACGAGCAGCGCGTACGCCTGCTGGAGTGGCGCGCCCGCCAGGCCCAGGCCCAGCGGGAGATTGTCGTCCTGGACGGTGAACTGGCGTTGACCACCGTGCGCCTCAAACGCCTCGAACACGTCCTAGAGGCGCGCCACATTCGTGCGCCGATTGCCGGGCGTCTGCGCCTGGTGACCCACGCGGCGCCTGGCAGCGTGGTCCATGCAGGGGCCTGGCTTGGGGTGATTCTGCCGCCTAGCGACCTGCTGGTCACCGCCAGCTTCCCGCCACCCAGCCCACCCGGCCCGCTTCGGCCCGGCCAGCCGGCTCGGCTGCGTTTTGCGACCGGGATGCCCATGGCCGCGTCGGACGCGCTGCCGGCCACGGTCACGCAGGTCGCCGAGGCCACCGCGGACACGGACCTGCGTGTGGTGCTTCGCCTCGGGCCCGAGGCGCTCCACCGGCTGCCACTCCAACCGGTGGTGTCGGGCACGGTCGAGATTGAGGTGGAGCGCGTGGCGCCGCTGACCTGCCTGCTGCGGACGCTGCGCCGTACCGCCGGAGCGGCCTGGCCTTAGCCCTCCATGCGACAGGGTTTGTGCCGTGCCGCGCTTCCAGCTATGATGCTCGCCATGTGGCAAGATGGACCTGCCGTGTACAACACACACACCAAGGATTTCCAGCCAAAGAAGGACATCACGATGCACAAGATGCTACTGACCGCCTGTATGATGGCGCTCGCGTTGCTCAGCAGCGCACACCTGGTGGCGGCGCAGGACACACTGAGGGCGAAACTCACCGGCACCGCGGAAAGCCCCGATCCAGGAGATGTTAAGGGCAGCGGCTCGGCCCGCGTGACCATCAATATGGAGAAAAACGAGGTGTGTTATGACCTGAGCGTGGCGGAGATCCAGGAAGCCACCGCGGCGCATATCCACGAGGGCGCCATGGGTAAGACCGGGCCTGTGGTCGTCGGACTAGAGGCGCCCAAGACGGGCGTAGCGCAGGGCTGCAAAGCCGCCGAGGCCGCGGTCATCAAAGCCATCATGGCCAACCCGGACAACTACTACGTCAATGTCCACAATGCGGCGTTTCCCAAAGGCGCTCTGCGTGGACAGCTCGCGAAGTAGCGCTGAGAGCCTATCCCACCAGGCCATCCCAAGGCCTGTCTTCGTCGTCGGGGCGACCGGACCGGTCGTCCCGGCTGGGAGAGGCGCTTAACCGCCTGCCTGGGAACTGCTGCGGCGTGGATGGCGTAAGGCCCAGGCTAATTGCCGTGCCACGCCGCGCAGCAGACGCACATCCCGCCGTTCCAAGCCGGCACGTTCGCAAATGCGCCGGATGCCCATTAGACTGCGCTCAATGGCATGCGCGCCCGAGAAACCATGAATGGCGAACGCCTCCCGCAAATGGCTGTACATCGTTTCGATGTCGTCCACCGAGGCCAGCACTGGCTCTTCAGGCACTGGCAGCTGGTCGCGGGCGTGCATGAGCTCATAACTCAAGACCAGCACGGCCTGCGCCAGATTCAGCGACGCGGCCTCCGGTACCGTGGGGATCACCACCAGATCATTACAGCGATCCAGCTCAGCGGTGGTCAAGCCCGTATCCTCCGGTCCAAAGAGGATGCCGACATGTGGATGCTGCGCCTGCAAGGTCGGCAACTGGCTGGCCAACTGGCGCGGGGTAAGCGGCGCGTGGCGATACTCCCGACGTCGGGCCGAGGTGCCAATTAACCAGTGACACGGTGCTACTGCCGCGGCCAGGGAGTCGTAGACTTGCGCCTGCTGCAAGAGGGGTTCCGCGTGGCAGGCCATCATGCGCGCTTCCGCATGCGGGAAATGGGCTGGTGCCACCAAGGCCAGACGACCCAGACCCATGTTGTGCATGGCGCGCGCCGCGGCCCCGATATTGCCTGGCGTCTGTGGCCGGACCAGAATGATCGTGATCTGAGCGGGAGAGGGCTCCTGACGCATAGCGCGTGTATCCTCATGTGTAGCGTGGTACATGACCCAGGGGCGGGCATTGTAGCATGGACGGCCCCAGGCCCACGAGCGTCGTCACATGCGGTTCTCGACGAGGTGTCTGACCTGGGCAATTGCCTAGTCGTCGGGACGCTGTTCCTTGCGGTGCTTGTGCGGCGGCATGATGGGTCGTCTCCCAGGGTCTAACGTCGCGTCGTACGTCGGCCCCTCCCTTGGGCTGACGCTCTAGGAATCACAAATGCTTCGCTGTGTGCATCCCTGCATTGAGGACACGCTCTCGCCATTGATTCAGGGCTCATATAGGTGTTATAATG
The DNA here is from genome assembly GCA_005777235.1 of Pseudomonadota bacterium. Taxonomy (GTDB): domain Bacteria; phylum Tectomicrobia; class Entotheonellia; order Entotheonellales; family Entotheonellaceae; genus SXND01. Next base: position 5,441 of record SXND01000243.1, on the reverse strand, counting down.
TTCAATATAAACACTTACACCATTTTCAGAGTTTGCGTAACGCCTTGGCGTCAGCGTCAAGACGCTCCAGCGCATCCCTCGCGCACGCCGCCCAACCGGCGGGTGTATACCGATGCACATTTGTAGCAGATGGTGCCACAAGGGCGCATGCCAGACCGCAGCACTGTCGTCTCTAGGCGCGTTTCCAGTCAGGCGCGCAAACCGGACCTGGCGAACCAACGCAAGATCTGCGAGCAGTGTTGCACGGCGCGAGGGCTCACGGGGACCACAGCTGGTGGGGAAGTCACGCCTGTGGACATGGCAGCGCTCACGGGTGGCTGTGGTCTCCGTGAAACTGCAGTGGGTAGAGCATGAACTACCGAAAGTGCAGGTTGGTTCACTTTCTAGAAAGCAGTACGACGACATGCCACTACGTTCACCCGATGCCGAGTCGCAACAGCTCGCGGCCACGCACCAGGAGCTCTCTGAGCGTTTCAAAGCGCTGGCACTCCAAATGACAATTGAAAATCAACGGCAGCGCGATCAAGTGGAGGCCGCACTGCACACGCTCCGTGAGCAATTGCTGACCATGACGCGTGAGACCCAGCAGCAGCAGCACGCCTTGCAGACCAATACGCGGGACACCATGGATGAACTGCGCAAGGAAGTCGCCGAAGCCCTACATCACCTGTCGCAGGACGTGGAGCGCGTGGGCCAACGTGCCGAGGCGCATACGAACCGGGCCGTGGAGCGCTTACGGCATGAGCTCCTGGAGACGGTGTTACAACGCGACCACACGCAGGAGCAACGGCAGCTTCTCGGCGAGCTGTTTGTCGCGCTTGGCAAGCAGTTACAGAGCCCTGGCAGAGGAGACCGCGCATGAGCGTGGAGCGTTGGAGTACCGACCAGCTCGGGGCCCTCGCGGATGAATGGGCCGCCGAACGCGAGGCGTTTGTCGCTGCCGTGCAGGCGTTTGTGACCAGGCCAGCCACCCAGCCGTCAGTAGACCAGATCCGGCGGCTGGATGTGGCGGCGTCTGATGCGGTCTTCGCTGCCATGGGCGAGCGTCTGAGCGCTTTTCTCCAGACCATGGACAGCACGCCGTGGTACACCATCCAGCATCGTGTCGCCGAGCATCAGCGCCTCCTGGAAACCCAGCATGGTGTGGCCCTGCGCGCGGATATGGCCCACCTGGCCACACTCCAGCCGCCCGCCGAGGCCACAGCGCCGCACGAGGCCGTGCGGCAGGCCCTGGCTCTTGTCCAGCATATCTTACAGCTCTACACCGACCTGCAGGGCCGCTTTGATTTCCCCAGCGTGCGCTTTGCCAATCGCCTGACGTCGCAGATCAAATACCGCCTCTACCCGATACGCCAGCATCTCCCAGCCCTGCAACGCTACTGGCTCCTGGCCGAGGCTGATCCAGCCGCCTGTGAGCCGCCTGTTGCCGCACCAGAGAGTGGTATCCAGCGCTATGAGGCTGCGGGGCAGCGCGGGGCCTATACGTGTTATGTACCGGAAGCGTATCACGCCGGGCGCGCCTGGCCGCTCTTGCTGACCTTGCATGGCGGCAGCGGCAATGACGAGGATTTTTTATGGACGTGGCTGACCTATGCGAAGAGCCGTGGCTATCTCCTGGTGAGCGCCAAATCGTTTGGCCCAACGTGGTTCCCGTGGGATGCGCCGTCCCTGATGTTTATGTTGGATGAAGTGCAGGCGCGCTATCAGGTCGATCCCACCCGCGTGTTGCTGACGGGTCTCTCCGATGGCGGCTCGTTTAGCTATGAGGTCGGCTTTGCCTGGCCGAAGCGTTTTCGTGGCTTAGCCGTCGTGGCGGGTATTTTACGGCCACACCAACGCAGTGAACACGCCAGCCAGTTGCCGGTGTATGTGGCGCACGGGGCGCAAGACCAACTGTTCCCCGTGGCGTATATCCGCATGGTGGTGGAAAAACTGCGCGAGTGGGGGCACAACGTCACGTTCCACGAACTGGCTGGTTGTGGGCATGCCTACCCGCCGGGCGAAAATACAGCGATTCTCCACTGGTTCGAGGGGCTCAGCGCAGCGCACCCTGCCCTGGATGGCCCCTCTCCTGGGGGCAAAGGGAGCAGTGCCTAGATGTCCATGTCGTCAGTCCTACGCCAGTGCCCTCCTGGGACCGCCGGGCTCCAGCCCGGCTCCGGAAGCCACGCTGGCGCGTGGCGGTCCCAGGAAAAACCCTGGAGAACTGGCAGCGTATGTATGAAACAGACAGCTAGCTTCTCCCTCGTAGTTTCGGATCCCAGATATCACGCAGCGTATCGCCAAAGAGATTAAACCCTAACACCGCCAGGCTAATGGCTAGGCCAGGGAAAATCGCCAGCCAGGGCGCCTGCTCCATAAAAGCCCGCCCGGTGCTGCTGAGCATCAAGCCCCAGGACGGCGTCGGCGGCTGCGTGCCCAGACCGAGGAAACTGAGCGAGGCTTCGATAAAAATGGCGTTGCCCAGCCAGATCGAGGCGATGATGAGAATCGGAGCGGTCACATTGGGCAAGATATGCTTCACGATGATGCGCCAATGCGGGCACCCGAGGGCCCGCGCCGCTTCGACATAGGGATTTTGCTTTGCCGACAGCACCGCCCCGCGCACGATACGCGAGTTGCCCGGGATAATGACCACGGCGATGGCCAGCATGGCGTTGGTGGTATTGGGGGTCAACACGGAGACAATGGCCATCGCTAAAATTAGGCCGGGAATGGCCATTAAGGCGTCCATAAAACGTTGCAACACGAGATCAATCCTGCCCTCCCAATAGCCGCATGTGAGCCCGATGATGGTCCCGGCAAACGTGCCGATGCCCACGGCCAGTAGCCCGACCCAGAGCGAGATGCGCGCGCCATAGATGATGCGACTGAACACATCGCGGCCAATGTCATCGGTGCCGAAGGGATGGCTGAAGCTCGGCGGCGCTAAACGGATTTCTGGATGGGTGAAGAGCGGATCATAGGGCGCCAGCGCCCCAGCAAAAATTGCGGCGAACACAATCAGCAGGATGATCGCAGCTGCCGCGGCGCCAAGCGGCTTGCTTTTCATCAGACGCCACAGCACCTGCGCGCGGCGCCGTGTGGCAGGGGTCTGGGCGGTAGGAAGCGAGGTGCCGAGTGTGGCTGTTGTCATGACGGTCCCCACAGAGCGAGATCGGTTTGCATGTGGTCTCTACTGATAGCGAATGCGGGGATCAAGCCAGGCATAGGTCAGATCCACCAATAAATTCAAGGTCACCAGCGTGCCGGCCACCAGCATGACATTGGTCTGCACCACCGGGTAATCACGAAAGAGAATGGCTTCGACCGTCAGGCGCCCCATGCCTGGCAGGGCAAAGATGGTCTCGACAATGACCGTCCCCGCCAGCAGGGTGCCCAATTGCCCGCCCACGATGGTCACCACGGGAATGAGAGCGTTTTTCAACGCATGCTTGTAAATGATCAGCCGCTGGCCTAAGCCTTTCGCCAGGGCCGTGCGCACATAGTCCTCGCGCAACACTTCCAGCAACGTGGAACGGGTCATCCGCATGGTGGAGGCGGAGAGACGCAGCCCGAGCACGGCCGCCGGCAGCATGAATTGTTGGATATTCCTCCACGGCGACTCCCAGGCACTGGTATACCCCAGCGGCGGCATCCAGTTGAACCAGATAGCGGCAAAGGTAATAATCAGCGTCCCAAGCCAGAAATCCGGAAAGGATAGACCAGAAATCGCTACCAGGCGGCCAACGTAATCCGACGGTTTGTCCTGCTGGGTGGCGGAGAGCACCCCGAGCGGAATGGCCAGGGCGACGCCGAACACGATCGCCATGGCCGCCAGTTCGAGGGTGACGGGGATGGCTCGCTTCAAAGAAACCGCGATGGCATCGCCGGTGAACACCGAGCGGCCCGGGTTGAAGGTCACCATCTGCCACACCCAGTGCAGATATTGCTGATAATATGGCAGGTCAAGCTGCAGATCCTTACGAAGTTTCTGCAACTCGCGCGGGCTGACGTTGCCCGACTCCGCCATGAGGGCGGTCAGCGCATCGCCCGGCATAACGCGCAGCAGCCCGAACACCACCATCGACGACAGGAGCAACACCGGGATCGCCAATAACAGACGACGCATCACGTAGATGGACATAACATCCTCAGCTTCCGCTCTTCATTTATCGAGCCAAAGACGCGCGAAGGACGAACTCCCGTAGCCATCGTTTCGACGCAGGGATAACTGACCGATGTTCCGTGCATGTGGCTGCCAAATCAGGAAGCCGGGATCGTAGGGCATCCACATGCGTAACACCTGGTCGTGCTCGCGCTCGACAATTTTTTTGGTGAGTGCCTGTTGCTCGGCCTGGTCCGGCGTTTGCCGCAGCCGCGTGGTCAGATCGTCAATCACCGGGTCATTGACGCGGAAATAATTCTTCGGCGACTTCGAGTGCATGTAATGATAGGTGCGCTCATCGCGGCTCACCGCGTATCCCGTCTGGAATCCCCAGGCGGTGCCATCCCATTTCCCTTCGGCATAGCGGCCAAAGTAGGTCGTGTAGTCTTGTTTGGTAATTTTCAGCTCAATATTGAGATTGCGCTTCAGATCTTGTTGCACGAGTTGGATTTGTGAGGTGAGCTGGGGGAAGTATTCAAAGTAGAAGAGGGTGGTTTCAAACCCGTTGGCATGACCTGCCTCGGCCATGAGCTTCTTGGCTTCCTCCGGGCGATACTGCCAATAGGGACCGAGGTCGGCAGCGGAAGGCAGTTCATTCTGCCAGTAAAAATACGGAATGCCCCAGCCCAGCATGGCATGCCCTTCGTAGAGGGTATCCACTTGCTTTTGGCGGTCGATGGCCATGGAGATAGCCCGGCGTACGCGCAGATCATTGAACGGCGGTTTATCAGCGCGCAGGTTTAAACCAAAAGGCGTCAGGGCCGAGACGACCTCTTGCACCACCACATTGGGATTCGTCTTGCGGACGGTTTCCACCTCGGACAGGCTATACACGACATGGACATCACTCTGCCCGGTGCGGAAGGCCGCCAGGCGCGTCGCCGCATCGGGTGTCGAGAGGATGCGATACTCATCAATGTACGGATACCCTTTGTCAAAATACTCGGGATTGCGTGTCAGGACCACTTTGACCTTGCGCTCATGCTCTTTGAAGATAAAGGGGCCCGTGCCGATCATACGCGATTTGAGATCACCGTCCTCTTCCAACACCTCGCGTGGGAAGATGGTGGTCACCGCTTCCGCCACGTTGTGCGGAAACATGGTGTTGGGCGTTTTGAGGTGGATGCGGATGGTGTATTTGTCGGGTGTTTCCATGCCGTCGATTTCCTGGAAGGTAAACGACTGCACGCCTTCCTGCGCATAGGCTTCGTAGCAATATTTAATATCAGCGGATACCAGCTCGCGCCCTTTGAGTGGCGCCACGTTGTGCCATTTCACGCCCTGGCGCAGCTTG
>SXND01000242.1 GCA_005777235.1 Pseudomonadota bacterium | reverse complement strand
TTCCAGCAGTGCGCTCAGCCCGGTAGCCGTGGTCGCCCCAAACGACGCCAGCAAGTAGTCGGAATACAAATCTGCTATCGGTTGTGATTTCATACGGGCGATTCTACACTTTTTTCGTTCCAGTCGCGTAAGGTGAGTTAGGTACAAGAGGGTGCTCTTGCCAGCGCCATTGGATCCTCTGATCGCCATGGTGCGACCTCGCCGGATAGTCAGCGTCAACTCCTTCAGCAACGGCGTCGCGCTATAGCCAAACGAGACCGCCTTGAATACCAGCCTCTCCTGGAAGGTGATGGGGCGCTGGCCGGTATAACTGCTATGGCTGCTTTCAGCCCACAAATGTCGCAGGGTGATCAACGAGGCATTGCCTGTCACGATCTGCGGCAGGGCGTTGGTGATATCGCCAATGTACCCATGCAGGAATCCCACCGCAATATAGAACGCCAAGAATTCTCCCAGCGTCATCTGCCCTGTGCTCACTGCAATGCTACCAATACAGAGCACCAGCAAGCTTCCCAGGGTCATCAGCACGGCCTGGAGTTGGCCATGGAGCGCATAGCCCATAGACATCCGGAGCGACAGGGCGCGAAGCGTATCGATGCGTTGCCCCTGGCGTCGGCTCTCAGCCTCTTCATAGCCTTGGACACGCGTCAGGTCCATGTAGGACAGCACAAATCTCGTGCCTTTGGCGAACGCCTCAAAGGCACGCTGACACACGACGACACGGGCCTGGAGGAAAGTTCCGGCATAGCTCGTGCTCAGTCCCAGGACGGGTGCTAAGGCCACGGCGATGAGGCACAGCTTAAAATTGAGGATGGACAACACCACCACCAGGACGGTGCTCACACAGATGGCTGGCACCAGGGAGGACAACACCGCGTAGATCATGTTGTCGACACGTTCCGTATCTTGTACGATGCGCGAGTGGATATCGTCGAGATCCGCCTCGGTCTGGAAGGCGCGCGGGAACGCGTAGAGCCTCAGAATGAGTTCCTGACGCATGGTGCTCACTGCCTGCTTGATAATGCGCATATTGTGCCAGCGCAGCCACAGCGCTATGACGCTGTTCCCGATGCGCAACAGGAGAATGGCCGCGCTGATGGCAAGGAGGACAGGCACGTTGCCGGCAGGGATGGCGTGGTCAAAGACATACCGCACCAGTGAGAGCCCGAGCAGCATAAAGCACGCTTGCCCCGCCGCGACACCGCCAAGGACACCCAGGATGAGCCACTGCCCCTGCAAATAGCCGGCGAAGTACGTCCAGGCACTGCGATCGATAAACTGTACCTGGCGTAGCCAGTGCTGCCACCAGCTGGTGCGACCTGACTGGGACATCAGCGTACGCTTTCGGGGAGTTCAAGGGCCTGGCGATGGCCCAGAAGCACTTCGACACTCCTTTGGAGTCCCTTGCGTAGGATCAGCTTCAAGACGTCCCGACGGCCCTCCATGCGCCAGCGATACCGCAGGTAATGCGGGAAATCGGTGAGGGTGCGCCAGAGACCAAGATCACCAGCGAAGCGGCCATAGTCAGCATATATGAGCTTGATGGGCCCAAGAAACGTCCGGTACACGTCGGCTTCCGGTTGCAGGATACAGGCACTTTCGAGACGTTCCACGGCGGAAATGCGCACCGCGGCAAGTTGCTGCAGCACACACGGAGGGATCGGCACGTCCATCTCCTGCGCCAGGTATTGCAGCCCCATGGTGAGCCGTAGGACCAGTTGCCGCTGCTGCGCTTGGCGCAGCAATCGTGGCCAATCGAACGTTGCCCCGGCCTCTCGCACAATGGTCGCTGCGTCGGCTATCCAACGTATGGCGGGCTCTGGGTTCCAACGGATGCCATGCATGATTACCAGTAAGAACTGGTCTACAGCATGCAATGTCTTGACAGGGATGCCCTGGAAGTCAAGCTCCGTAGCCGCCTGCCAGAAGTCGCTATCAGCGTCGTCTTGACAGCACTCCTGGAGGACATGCCAGTGGAGATCGCATTCATACCCTGCACTATCGCGGAACAACATGGAGTGCCGATAGACCAGATCCTCGTCGCGTGCCATGGAGAAACGTTGCCAGCCCCGTTGTTCCATGACGGCGAGGGCGGCCTGGGCTTGGGACGTCGGCACGATCACGTCGATATCTGACATCGGGCGAGCCCCCAGGCTACGGTAATACGTCAGGGCCAGCGGCGCACCTTTGACCAGCATGACGTCATGGCCAGCCTGACGCAGGGCAACAATGTCGTCTCGCAGGCGATAGAACAGGCTATTTGTTTCGTACCATGCCCGTCGATACAAGCCTTTAAGCTTCTGCAGAGTCGGGTGCGTGACACCACACCGTTGCATGTTGACGTAGAGGAGCGGCAGCAGGCGGAACGAGCCGCGGTCAAAATCGGCGTCCCAGTCAATGCCCTGCAGCCATTGTTGCCAGGCACCGACCTCCTCCTCGCCGCGGAGCAAGGCGGCGCGCAGTAAGAGGCGCTGTTTTGCTGTCGGCCAGATACTCCCTACAGCCGTGTTCCCGGTGCTCTCTGGCTGCCATGGCGCACGCTGTCTCATCCTGTCTTTCCTACTCCCGACGTGGCTTCTGCCTGCAGCCGTCGACGATCAAGGGCCGCTTTGAGGACGCGGAGGTATTCGCCGGCCGCGAGCTGTGGACGCAGCGTGGTATTTGCGCCGTGGACGCGGCGCCGCAGGACGACCTCGGGCACCGTGTGGGCTCGTAGCCCTAGGTCAGCCGCTCGCGCAAACCAGTCCAGCGCCTCACCACTTTGACACGATGGATCAAACAAGCCGACCCGGAAAAACGCCGTGCGGCGTACGATAACGGCACCTAAGAGGCGTCCGCTCGTTGGTTCTGTGGGAAAGGACAGCCGGCGCGCCTGCTCCTGCTCCAGGTCAGGGCTGAGAAAATTGTGCACTAAGCCCAGGACATAATCGCAGTCTGGGTGCTCCTGCAGGACAACATGCTCTACATCACCGCATGGGCGCCGATCCACCTGGCTAATATGCGCAAAACGTGGTTCTGGAAGCCGGACGTGCCAGAGGTCAGCGCTCTCGATGTGTGGCAGAAGACCTGCCAGTATCTCTATTGGCCACGCTTGCACGACGACACCGTATTCCGCGCTGCCCTCGCCGCTGGCACTGGCAGCCGCGATTTTTTCGGGATCGCCTACGGCAAGCACGACACGCACTATGTCGGCTTCAGTTTTGGAGAGGCCGTCGCGCTCGTGCTCGATGGCACCCTTCTGGTCATTGACCCGCACGCGGCCTCAGCCTACGCCGAGGCGCAGCGGGCGACCGCTGACATGGTCCAGCCAACGGCGGCGGCACCGGCTGTCTTCCCGGTCTCTGGGAGCGATACCGCTGGTATCCGCGAGCCGAGCAGCGCCGCTTATCGCCCGACGGGAAGTTCAGCACCGCCGACGGCCAAACGCCGTTTTTATGGCACCATTAATCTTGATCCCGTTATGGCGAAAATGCAGTTTGCCAACCTCGTGGAGGAAGTGGTGTCGCAGTTTAGCACCCAGGTTGGTGTGCAGGTGAAAATTGCCATCGAGATTCAGGCAGAGTCGCTGACAGGTTTTAGCGAGAAACTCCAGCGTGACGTGCGAGAGAACTGTCACGTGCTGCACTTTCAGCAGGCCGAGTTTGAGGAGGGCGCCTAGGGCAGACCAGGCTCGGGGGCTTTCCAGCGGGAGAGACAGCACGCAGAGGCAGGGAAGGCCACAAACGTAGCACGCCAGAAGCGGCATGCCGCAGGACATGCGGCGTCTTGACCCCATGGCGCAAGCGAGGGGGTTGCGCCGCCGCTTTGCTCATCACGTCCCTTGCGCGCGACTTGGGGCCGGTTGCTGTTGCGTGACACAGTGGATGGCGCCCAGGCCCCAAACCAGCGCGGTGCAGGGGATGCCAAGCACCTGGCGTTCGGGAAAGACCTCCCGGAGAACCGCTAGAGCGCGCTGATCGTTGGCATGATCGTAGGTCGGCACCAGCACGACGCCATTCGCAATGTAAAAATTGGCGTAACTCGCTGGCAAACGGCTCTCGACTGGACCAACCACGCCGGGCATAGGCAGCGGGATGACCTGTAAGGGCCGCCCATCCTGATCTGTCGCCCTTTGCAGACGCTGGTAGTTGTCGTGCAGGGCGGCGTAATTGGCATCCTGCGGGTCGTCTTCCAGGGCACACAACACGGTGGTGGGATTGACAAAGCGCACGATGTCATCGACATGGCCGTCGGTATCATCGCCGACAATGCCCTCGCCGAGCCAGATAACGTGGCGTGTGCCCAGATAGTCGTGCAGGTAGCGCTCCAGGTCCGCCCGCTGCAAGTGCGGATTGCGATTCGGGTTGAGCAGACATTGCTCCGTGGTCAGGCACGTACCGCGCCCATTGACGTCAATCGAGCCGCCTTCGAGGACAATTCCTGGCACAAAGCGCGGCAGATCCAGCATCCCGGCGACATACTGCGGGATGACGTTATCCGCCATCAGCTCGGGATATTTCTCCCCCCAGGCGTTAAAAATCCAGTCGTTCAGCGCCACGGGCTGCGCCGCAGCAGCTGGGGCGGTGACAAAGATCGGGCCACTATCGCGCAGCCAGGCATCCACCGTACACCGCTCATGCAGGATGACCTGGGTGAGGTCCATACCTGCTGCACGACAGTGCGCCGTCACCTGCGCCACGGTCGCGGCATCCGGCACCAGCACATGCACCAGCTCGTGCCGATGCAGCGCCGCGATCATCTGCACAAAGATGTGCTGCACGTCCAGGAGTGGCTCGGGCCAGGTGATCGTATTGTGGGGCCAGGCCAGCCAGGTGGCGGTGTGCGGCTCCCACTCCGCTGGCATACGGTAACCCAGCGCTGCCGGGGTGTCAGGCGCCATGGTCGAGGAACCTCGCGGTCAGAGGGCTATAGGCGTCAATACGGCGGTCACGCAAAAACGGCCAGTGCTGGCGCGTCGTGGCCACGGCGCCCAGATCGCAGGTGGTGAGCAGCAAGGCTTCGTCATCATGCGAGGCCCGGACTAACAGCTGCCCATCCGGCGCCGCCACAAAGGACGCGCCCCAAAACGTCACGTCGCCCTCACGTCCGACGCGATTGGCCGCGGCGACAAACACGCCGTTGGTGATGGCGTGGCTGCGTTGCACCAGCTCCCAGGACTCATGCTGGGCGCGCTGGATGTCAGGACGTTCCTCGACATGCCAGCCAATGGCGGTGGGATAAAACAAGATGTCCGCCCCCATAAGCGCCGTGAGCCGCGCGGCTTCGGGGAACCACTGGTCCCAACAGATCAGTACGCCAATGCGGCCATAGCGCGTCGTATAACTCTGAAAGCCCCGATCGCCAGGCGTAAAGTAAAATTTTTCGTAGTACGCCGGGTCATCAGGAATGTGCATCTTGCGATACAACCCGAGCTGCGTGCCATCGGCATCGAAGATCACCGCACTGTTGTGATACAGCCCAGGAGCGCGCTGCTCAAACACCGGCACAATCAGCACAATCTCTAACTCCGCGGCCAGCGCGCTGCAGCGCGTCGTCGTTGGGCCAGGGATGGGTTCAGCGAGACGGAACTGGGCGTGGTCTTCGGTCTGGCAAAAATACGGCGAGCGAAACAGCTCTTGTAGACAGACAATCTGAGCCCCCTGGGCTGCCGCGACGCGCACCTGGGCCAGGGTACGCTCGACGTTGTGCTCGGGATCGGCGTGTGCTTGCATCTGGAGCAAGCCCACACGGACGGCCTGGGGAGTGTGCAGTGCTGACATGGGTCTGTCTCTCTTCATGGCGACCTGGGATGCAGGTCAGGAGCTGGGTCACGGTTGCGTCGTAGGATCACCAAGCCTGAGCCGCGGTGGGGTATTATAGCAGCCAAACACGGCGCCATGCTAGAACGCGGCGCTGGCAAGGTGTACAATGCCTCCACCTCGCCGCCCATGAGCCCAGCGAGTGCCGTCATCCATCGTCGTCGTGTCCTTGGAGATTTCCATGCGTACCGCACGCCTCATCACCTGCCTCAGCGCCCTCGTGTTCCTGTGCGCCACCGCGTCCCAGGTTGGTGCCTGGGGTGAGCGCGGCCATCGTATCGTCGGCCATGTGGCCCGAGCCCTCCTGACCCCGAGCGCCAAAACGGCCCTCCAGCAACTCATGGGCAGCGACGACCTGGCGACGTTTGCCCTGTATCTGGATCAGCACAAGGACGACCTCGAACAGCAGATCCCCGGCTCACGGCAGTGGCACTACGACGACATACCCGTGTGCGCCACGTCGGCGCCACACGATCACTGTCCGCAGGGCCAACGCTGTGCCTCAGTGCAAGTCGTGCGCCATTATACGCTACTGAGCCAGCGACAGACCCCCAAAAGCCAGCGGCAATTTGCCGTCCGGGTGCTGGCGCATCTCGTGGGGGATATGCATCAACCCCTGCATGCGGCCGATAATCACGACCGTGGCGGGAATGAGATCCAGGTGCTCCTCCCCGACGGGCAGTCCACCAATCTGCACGCCGCCTGGGACAGCGCCTTCGTGCAGCACGCCTTTGGGCGACAGAGCGATAGCGCCATTGCCCGGCGTCTCGTACAGCGCTACGCCCCGCGTGCCACGGCATGGCAGGCGGGGAGCATCGACCTGCCGCAGATGCAGACGTGGCGGCGCGAGACCAATCAGGCGGCGCAGACCGTGGCGTATGGCCAGCTCACCGGCTTTGCCTGTGGTGCGGTGCGGCCATCGATGCCAGTACCCCTGAGCGCGGCCTACCTGGGAGCCGCCAGCCAGCTCATTGAAGAACAGTTAGCGAAAGCTGGCTATCGCCTGGCAGCCGTGTTCAATAGCGTGTTTGGGCGCTAAGACGATGGCTCGCAGAGACGTTCTCCCATGGTCGACCGCGTCGGAATAACGTTAAGGACAGCAGATGAGCGAGTGTGTAGAAACCGACGTACTGATTATCGGTTGTGGGGTAGCCGGGGGCACGGTGGCCTTGCGCCTGGCGGACGCCGGCTGGCCCGTGACCGTGGTGACGCGGGCAGCGGATCCCAACGATACCAACACGCATTGGGCCCAGGGCGGCATCATCTACCAAGGCCACGAGGACACGCCCGCCTTACTGGTGGAAGACATTGTACGGGCCGGGGCCGGACACGTGCATCGTGAGGCCGCCACTATTTTGGCCCAGGAAGGCCCTGGGCTGGTCGAAGAGCTGCTGCTGGAACGCCTCAACGTGGCGTTTGACCGCACACCCACTGGTGCCCTGTCGCTGGCCCGCGAGGGCGGGCATGGCATGCCACGCATTATCCACGCGGCCGATGCCACCGGCAAAGCCATTGACGAGGCCCTGGTGCAGGCCCTACGGGTGCATCCCAAGGTGACGCTACTGGCGGGGCATACGGTCATTGATCTGCTGACCCCGGCGCATCATTCACTGAACCGGCTGGACATTTATGCGCCGCTGAGCTGTGTCGGGGCCTACATCTTCGACCAAAGCACCGGCGAGGTGAAGCGCTGCGTGGCGCGGCAGACCGTGCTGGCCACTGGCGGGCTCGGGCAGATCTTTCTGTGTACCACCAACCCCAGCGGGGCCCGTGGTGATGGCGTGGCCATTGCCTACCGCGCCGGGGCACGGGTCATCAACATGGAATTCGTGCAATTCCATCCCACCACGCTGTATCACCCCAATGCCCCACGTTTCCTGATTACGGAGGCGGTGCGCGGCGAGGGCGGCCGCCTGGTGCACGCCGACGGCAAACCCTTCATGCACGCCTATGACCCAGAGTGGCAAGATCTCGCCCCGCGTGATGTGGTGGCACGCAGCATCTACCACGAAATGCTCACCCGCGATGTGTCGAACGTGTACCTCGACCTGCGCTCCTACATCCCTGAGGCGCGCATCCGGGAGCATTTCCCGACGATCTACGCCGAGTGTTTGAAATATGGCATTGATATCACTACCGACCTCGTACCTGTGGTGCCTGGGGCGCACTACTCGTGCGGCGGCGTCTGGGTCGATGCCTGGGGCCGCACCACGTTTAGCGGCCTGTATACGGTGGGCGAAGTGGCCTGTACTGGCCTGCATGGGGCCAATCGGCTGGCCAGCACGAGTTTGCTCGAAGGTCTGGTCTGGGGCGACCGGGTGGCGCGTGCTATCCAGGACCAGGGCCAGACACTGCCGCACTGTGCCAGTGAGACCATCCCCCCCTGGCATCAGGTGAGCCAGACCCCGCCCGACCCGGCGCTGATTCAGCAGGATCTGAGTGCCATCAAGCACATTATGTGGAACTACGTTGGCCTGGTGCGCACGGCCCCCCGTCTGGACCGCGCCCTGCGCGAACTGCGCCATCTGGAGACGGAAATTGAACGCTTCTACCGTACTGCGGCACTGACGGATGGCGTGATCGGCCTGCGGAACGCGGTCCGTACCGCGGTGCTAGTGGCCATGGCGGCCTGGGAAAACCGCCGCAGCGTCGGGTGTCATTATCGCGAATAAGCGCTGCGCCGCCGTGGCCTGGCGGGGGCGGTGTTGACAGTGTCCCTCTCTCACCCTACCATGACGCGAGACACACGGGACTACCTCGACGCAAGGAGAGATTCGCCATGGCGCCCCCCGATAGCACCACCCTTTCGCCTACCCACTGGAGCCGTCCGCACCTCAGCGAAGCCTTGCTGGAGGCCGTCGCCACCCTGGGATTAGACCTCCAGAGCGCGACGCCTGAAGCCATGGCGCCGTTGGACCAATTCCACGGTGGCGCCCATGAGGCCACCCGGGCCCTGGCACGCCACGCGGGCATCCAGGCGGGGATGCGCGTCCTCGATGTGGGCGGGGGTTTTGGTGGACCGGCACGGATGTTGGCGGTCGAATACGGCGCCCAGGTGACCGTGCTGGACTTCACTGCCGACTACCTGCACGCTGGAGCCATGCTGACGGAGCGCATGGGCCTGAGCCAACAGGTGACGTTTCACCATGGCAACGCCCTCGATGTGCCGTTCCCGGACGGGAGTTTTGATGTGGTGTGGACCCAAAACAGCGGCATGCAGATTGCCGACAAAGCCCGGCTCTACCGCGGGTATTTTCGCGTGCTGCGTGCCGGAGGCCGTCTGGCGCAGTTAGAGCCGGTACTCGGGGTCGGCCAGCCACCATACCTGCCCCTGATGTGGGCCAATACCCCTGAGCAGAATCAGGTGGTCACGGCTGAGACGCTACACGCCGTCATTGGTGCCGCGGGCTTCGTGGAATACCACTGGGAGCCCAACATCCACTTCCCCGATCCGCCGGTCAGGCCGGTGGTCACCATTCAACGCCTCGTGATGGGCGAGTACCTGCAAACGATTCAGGAGGCGCGGCTGCGTAATGAGGCGGAAGATCGTCTCCGGTCTGTGCTCGGCGTGTTTATCCGTCCTTAGCATAGGTCAACACAACCTGTCAAGCGCTCGACGACGGCCTGCCTCTCCCGGTGCTACAACGCTTGGGCGAGCTGCCCTCGCCGGCAGAGGCGAGGCGGTACGCGCGCAGGCCACGCGGCAGCGGTGCCTATCCCCTGGCGTCCTGCCCTGCACGCCGGCGCTGGCTCTCCAGGACACGCCGCCGCATGGCCGACTACATCACCCGGTCCCGCTGGTTGAGCTGCTGGAACAGGGCAGCACAGATGATGGCAAGCAGATTGGTCCGACCGCTGGTGGCTTGCACCAGGCTCTTAACCAGGGCGGGCGGCTCATGTCCCGCCTGCCCCCAGTCTGCCGTCCGGGCTCGGCCAGGCTGGGATGTGCCAGCCCGTTTGCGCTATACTACCACTCGCCCAACTCTCCAAGTCACCCCGAATACCCCAGAGCGCCCCGGCGCAGCACACGGAGGTTGTTTGTATCCCCGATCTGCTCACCCAACTGGCCACGCTGTTCGAGGCCCAGGGCTGGACCTACACCCGGCTGCCTGACCCTGAGCGCCTGTCCATCAGCTTCGCGCCCTCCCAGGGCGCCGTATCCCTGGCCATTACCGCCCCGGACGCCGCGACGCTGGCCTTTGACGCCCTCGGCCTGGGCACCGTGGACGCGGCCCACACCGCGCTGCTCGCCAGCCTCGACCAGTACCTGCCGGACACGCGCAACCTGACGCGCCAGCCCGACGATGGGGAAGTGCGCCTGCGTCTGCTGCTGCCCGTGCCCGACGCCAGCCTCACCGCCGAGGCCCTGGAGGAGCCCATTGGCCTGCTCCTGGCCATGGCCCCGGTGTTCCGCCTGGCCTTGCCCCTGGTGCAACAGGGCCTGAGCCCCGAGGAGACCATCCAACGGGCCCAGGCCGCCCCCGCGCCAGAGGTCGCAGCGGTGCCACCGGCGATACCCGAGGCGCTGCGGACGCTGCTGCAGGAGCTGGTGCAGTTACAGGGCCACGATGACCTCCGCAGTCTGGAACGCCGGCGTGCCCTGTGCCAGACCATGCTGGCGCAGCTGCCGCGGCAGGACAACCACGAACTCTGGGCTGCTATACACGTAGAACTGGGCAATAGCTGCCAAAGGCTGTATGACATCACCGGCGAGCTGACCCACGCCCAGGACGCCACCAAGGCCTATTAGGCCTCCATGGAGGTGCGCACCCGCGCCGCCCTGCCCACCGCCTGGGCCATGACCCAGCATAACCTCGCCAATGTGTATCAACGCCGCTATGCGCGCAGTGGGGAAGAGCGCTGGGCCAGCCTGGCCACCGAGGCCTATCAGGCCGCCCTGAGCATTTTCACACCGACGGTGGATCCCGTACAGGCGCAGAGCCCCGGACGCATGTTGGGCGATCTCTACAGACGCCAGCAGCGCTGGAGTGCGGCACACCAGGCCTACAGTACGGCTCTGGTGGCCGCTGATCATCAATACCTGGCCACCCCTGGCGATAGCGCCCGCCGTCATTTCATGGCTGCCCATACAGAGCTGTACCGCGCCGATGCCTGGGTGCGTTTAGAGCAAGGGCGGGCCCGGGTTCTCGGCGAGGTCATGGGTCTGGACGCGCTGGCGGCGCTGTACCATGGGCCGGGCGCGGTGGATGAACTACGCAGCCTGCGCCGGACCGTGCAACACGCCGAGGCGGCGTATCAAACAGCCGAGGGGCGCTTTCTCGCGGCACCAAACCAGGCGGCACGGGACGAGGCCATGCTGGCGCAGCGCCAGGCGCGCCAGGCACTCGAAACGGCCTACGCGGCGCTCCGCGATAGGATCGCCACTCTGGGTCTAGAGCCGGAAGCCCTGGATAGCGTGGCCTTGCTGGGCCTGCCCTTGCCGCTGCACACCGCCGCGGTCACCCTGTTGCTCACTCCCGAGGCCAGCCAGGGGCTCATCCTGTACGCCGGCACGGTACGTGTGCTTGCCCTGCCGGCAACCTGCACCCTGACGGCGCTGGAGCACCTGGTGGATGCCTTGCCGCCAGAGGTCAAGGGCTGGATTGACACCTACGACGCCCGTATTCAGGCGCAGCGGGCCCTGGCCCAGGCCGAGGGGCAGACGGAGCTGAGCGCGGCTCAAGACGGGGTAGCCGCCGCGGCAGCGGCCTGGAACATGGCCCTGGAGAGCATCGCGGCGTCTGCCAGCCCCGCGCCGGTGGGCTGGTATGTTGCTTACCGTCTAGCGTATGACATGGTACGCGGGGAAAACCATCCCCAGGCCGAACGCGCCGCGCTCAGCCTGTGGAAGCATACCGTCGAGCGCACCATGGCCTTCCTGGCCGAGCAGCTCTGGCCGTCCCTGGTCACGGCGTTACCGCCGGAAGTCACCCAGGTGCTGTTGGTGCCGCGTGGCGTCACGGCCCTGTTACCCGTGCATGCCGCGGCCCCGGCGCATCTGAGCGTGGCGTACACGCCCTCGCTCAGTATCTGGCAACAATGCGCCGCCCGCACGGCGTCTACCGCCGAGCCGACGACCGCCGGGCTCTTCCTGGCCACCCCGGCCACGGACCTATTCTTCACCCAGGCGGAAGCCGAGTGGCTGCACGACCGCGTCGCGGCCCTGGGCCATCCGGTCACCTGGCTGCAGCAGCGCCAGGCCAGCGCCGCTGCCGTAGCGGCCCAGGCCAGCGGCCAGCGCCTGGTGCACTTCTCCGGCCACGCCGGCTATCGTTGGGATGAGCCGCTGGCCTCGGCCCTGGTCTGCGCCGATGGCCCGCTGACCCTGACCGCCATCCGCCAGGCCATGGACCTGCGCCTGGCGCGCTTGATCACCCTAAGCGCCTGCTCTACGGGCCTGAGCGATGTGTTAACCTCCGGGGAGGAATTTGTCGGTCTTCCAGCAGCACTGCTCGAAACGGGCGCACCTGCGGTGCTGGCCAGTCTGTGGCCGGTGCACGATGTCAGCACCGCCTTTTTGATGGACCGTTTCTACGAGCTGTGGCTGGGACCACAGGCACCGAGCATTGCCAGTGCCCTGGCCAGTGCCACGCGCTGGCTGCGCCGCGCCACCCGGGCCGAGTTGTTGCAGCGCGTCGCCGCCAGCTCACTGACTCCGGCCACACGCCAGGTGGTGCACGAAGCCCTGGACACGGCCCTGCGCCAGGAAGCGGCGCGTCTGCCTGACGACATCGGCCTGGCGGCCACCGTCGAAATTCTCAGCCACACCGCGTCCTGCCCGTTTGCCGCGCCGCACTACTGGGCCGCCTTCGCGGCCTGGGGCGCGGTGTTGTAGCGAGCGGACCGCACACGCAAGGAGACACCGCGAGACTTCTTCTCTGAGCTGTGACCCACATGGCACGGCTCCCGCGCCTCTCGTGCGCAGGCATTTTCCTGGGAGCGCGGGCGTCCCGCCCGCTGGCGGAGCGGGCAAGATGCCCGCGCTCCCAGGGATGACCCAGATACTTGAGGCTTGTATCGCTTTTTGCGTAGGAAATCTATATGACCACCCATGTGCCGCTTGATCAACTGGTCGTGCACCTCTTGGCCCCCTGGCCGAAGCCGCGCCGGGGCTACCGCCGGAGACCCTGGCGCGGCTGGCGGCGCTAGCGCCCACGGTAGAAGCCACGGTGCCCAGCTTGCTGGCACTCACTGCGCGGATGCAGATGGTGCTGAGCGCCCAACCGCTGTTCCAGACCGCCCTGCGTGAGTTGGAGACTCTGCTGCCACCCGAACGCTCCAGGCTCACCCTGGATCAGGCGAATGCCACGTTACCCAACCCCACGGCGGCTCATGCCTCGGGTGTGGAGGTCTTAGCACAGACCACCGTACAGATCTTCCAAGCGCCACAGCACACGCCGCAGACCCTGCGGCAATGGCTCAAAGGGCTGCTCAGACCCACACAACCGCCACAGGACACCCAGCCATGAGCCCGCCGCCGCAGCCCTTGTATCGACCGACCCTGCACCAGATCCGCGTGTTCGACCGTGACCAGGTTACGGGCCAGGATCTGCTGGCCGTGGTCCGCGCCGCTGTCGAGCACGTGTCCTCGGCCCTCGCCCCGGCAGACGCCGATATCCTGCGCAGCCAGGTGGCACCCAGCCGGGCCTTAACCCTTCCACCACGCGTCGCGCGCTATCCCATTGTGCGCAGTCCCGCGCTGTGCGACGTGCCCGGCCACACGCCGCTCAAGGCCGCCTTGCTGGCCTATCAAGAAGGCACCAGCCTGCTGGTGCATGGCATCTGGCACTGGGATGGCCTGGGAGACGAGGCCACCGTGCGCCAACTCCTGACGCGGCGCTGGCCTACTCTGGCAAAACCCCAGCCCAACGACCGTGGCGAAAGTTTGCTCGTCACCGCTGTCGCCGTGGACGATAAAGCCTGTGATGCCGCGCTCGGTCCAGCGCTCATGGCCCACCTCATACCGCCCCAGGCCGCGCCTATCCCCGTGCGGTCTCTGCGGCTGCACGGGGCCACGCTGTATGTGCCGGAGTGGCTGCTGCCCCAGCAGACCCCCTGGCCGGCCCTGCTGCTGTTCCACGACCGCGACACCGAGGCCAGCCCTGCCGCTGACCGCCTGGCCACGGTGGATTGGCCCCTGCTGGCGCTGTATCACCTGCGCCTGGAGCACTACGCCCAGGATTACCAGGCGCGTATTGCCCCGCCCCTGGCGCAGCGCCTGGAAACTATGCGCGCCACCCTGAGCGCCGTGTTTGCGCCACCCGGACACCCGGCGCCGCCGCCGCCGCCGGTCTTGACCACGTCCAATCCGCAGCATTTACAAGGCGCGCTGGTGCGCCTGGCGCAGCCACAATATGCCCTGTTAGACACCCTGGGCGTGGCGGAAAGTGCGCAACACCACGTGCGGCGTGAGCTGGACAATCTACGGCAGCGCCTGGCCCAGTTCCCACTGCTGGCCGCGCCGGATGCCCTGCCGCCTGGCGTCACGGTGGCTCTGCTGCAGGAGGTCCTGGCGGGACAGGATGAGCAGGAGCTGCGCCAGATCGAGGCCGATGTAGCGCAGGTGCAGTATGAGGCCGTGCAGCGCACGGCGCGAGCCATCGAGGTGCTGCGCACGCGCAACGACATTCTCAACACGCT
This sequence comes from Pseudomonadota bacterium, assembly GCA_005777235.1. GTDB lineage: Bacteria > Tectomicrobia > Entotheonellia > Entotheonellales > Entotheonellaceae > SXND01. Next base: position 24,271 of record SXND01000242.1, on the reverse strand, counting down.
GTATGACAAACAACGTAACTGGTTGATTGCCCTGGTGGGGATCGCCCTGGCCTTGGGGCAAGTGCTCGATCGCGATGTGGCCAAAGAGTTGTACACCCACTGGGGCCTGGGGCAGGTGTGGCGCTTTCTCGGCGGGGCGGCGGTCGAGCTGTCGCCCAACGCGGACGAAGCGCTGTTGTTGTCCATTCGCCTAGTGAGTATTATCGTCTTGACCGTGGGGATTGCCGCCTGCCTGGGCCTTGGGGGCTGGCTCCTGCGCCGCTGGAAGGCACGCGGGCGCTGAGTGGAGAGGCAGCGCTATGGCCCAGATCGTCGTGCGCCATACACCTACGGGCGATGGCCGACGCTGCGGGCGCCAGGAGCCGCAACGTGGGCTGTTGGGCAAACTTCACGGTAGACGACCGAGGCGCGTTACGCTAGAGGTCTGTTTCATAAATACGCTGCCAGTTCTCCAGGGTTTTCCCTGGGACCGCCACGCTCCAGCGTGGCTTCCGGAGCCGGCCTGGAGCCCGGCGGTCCCAGGGGGGCACTGGCGTAGGACTTACGACATGGACATCTAGGATGCCAGCCGGGCTCAGTCTGGCTATGCCCCCACAGGCCATAGTAGCCCTTATAGGGAACGGGATGCAGGCGCTGGGTCCGCACAGATACCGCTCGTGCGGTGTGCAACTTCTGGAAAGGGATTCTATGCTACGGACAGGATATGTGTGCCGATCGTTGCTACTCGCTGGCCTTCTGGCCCTTGGCACTGCCACGGCCCAGGCCGCCAGCTTGAATGTCTCGACGGGGCTTGACGCTTCGGACACCTTGCTTACCATCGGGAACACTCCCGACGCGCACTGGACGGTCGATCAACCGCTCGGCGGCACCGCTCCGGCCAGGGTCTGTGCCCTCGGTTTCGTCGGCTGTACCATAGGCGCCTGGGCCGCGAACGGGCCTAACTCGTCGTGGATCACGATTGACCCCAATAATGCCGGGAACGCCCCGGTGATCCCGTACTCTTATTCCCGCACCTTTTTTTGGAGGCAGTCCGCCTGGAAGGTACCGTGACCGGCATTGCTGACAGAAACAGGGCTTCAGCCCGCGCAAGCCACGGGGTTTTCCACCCCAGTGGTTAGCGTCCCTCGGCTTGAGCCGAACGTTCTCCCTGTGCTTGCGCCACAGCAGCGGCAACGTAGTGCACGACTTGCGCCGACATCGAACGATGCTCACGCTCGGCAATGGCGCAGAGCTGTCGATACAGGTCCGCAGGGAAGATCACAACGCGGCGTACCTTTTCCATGGAATACCTCCTGTAAGTATGTAAAACATATGCTATAATATACACATAGCATGCACATACTGCCATGAGCAGGGGACGTCACGTTGTGATCCGTACCCATGTCCTTCCTTGTAAGCTCCGCCAAGCCACCTGCGATGCCCTGAACTTGTACAGTGGGCGTATCTCCAGCGGCATTGTCTCTCGCCACTGGCGCGTCCTGAGGCACAACGGCGTGTGGCTGTCGGAAAAGTCCCTCACGAAGTTGAGCGACATGCGCTGGGCGTCTCGGGACGTGCCCATGCACGCCCACTCCATTGATGTGGCTCAGCAGGGCTTCTTTAAGGCGTGCAAGACGACGAGAGCACTCCGCAAAGCTGGAGGCCCTGAAGCGCATTTCCCCTGGCGTACCAAAAAGTTGCGTACCACGATCTGGAAAAACACGGCCATCACGTACAAAGCTGGCACGTTGGAGTTGTCCACTGGGGCCGGACGCCGCAAGATCCGGATCGCCCTACCACAAACCTTGCCTACTGCTCTCCACTGCGTGGAAGTACGCCTGGTTTTCGAGAGAACATCCGGGCGTTATCCCTGGCATGTCGTTCTGGAGAATGGTACGCCACCGCGCATAGCGCTGGGCACCAAAACCGTCAGCGTCGATCCTGGCGCGATGCATCCTGCAGTCATCGGGGACGCCCACAGCGCGACGGTGCTCACCTGTCGAGAACGCCGCGCTCTCCAGCGGGGACATGCCAAAAATCTCCAGGCGTTCAGTACAACCTTGGCGCGCAAGACACAAGGGAGCCGTACCTACAGAAAGCTGGTGCAAGCCAAAGCCCGGTGCAAGGCGAAGTACGCCATGGTTATGCGCGACATCGCACACAAGATCAGCCATGCCATTGTTGTGGAAGCCATCCACCGTCAGGCGCAGACCATCGTGTATGGCGACATCCGCACCATTGCCGACGGCATCAACAAGGGGAAGGCCCACAACCAACGCACGAGCCAATGGCACCATGGCACGGTGCGTGCCTTTGTGCAGTACAAAGCGCAGGCGGAAGGCATCGCCGTCGTCCTGCAAGATGAGCACTACACCAGTCAGACGTGCCCGCATTGCGGTCATCGACATAAACCACGCGGCAGGGTCTATACCTGTGGACAGTGTGGCTTCAGCGGACACCGCGATGTCGTGGGGCAAATCAATATCCTGTCGGCGCATACGTTTGGCGTCCCCGGAAAGATGCCAGCCCCAACCACCGTCAAGTATCGTATCCCGCACAATGTGCGGGTTCTGCGTAAATGCCAGGGCACTGGCCAGACAACCAAGACTGTCTGTAGCTTGGATCATCGCACGATGCCCCAAGAAGCTGCGGGGCTTTAGCCCCAGCAGAGTGTCACGTGCCAGAGCCCGCCTCAGTCTTGCTGCTGACGACCGGGGTGCTGGGCCTGCTCAGCTACGGCTGGCGCCAGCGGCAGAAGGTGGCCGCAGTCTAACAATCCGCGCCCAGCACATAGGGCCAGCTTCGCAGGGGCCCTGTGCCTTGTCTCCCCTCGCTGCTGCGCAGGGTCTCCAGCCCCGCCTAGCACGCCCACCCTGTGCGCGGTCCACACCCCCCACGCCACAGAAGCCGACACCGCACCAGCTCCGCTTGTGCCACCGTGCTCAGGCTGCGGATGTTCGCCTGAAAGGAAGATCTATGGCCCAGATCGTCGTGATCTATACAACCTTACGCGGTAAGACCGGCAGCATGGTCGAGCCCGTGGCCGAGGGCATCCGTGCCGAAGGCGTGGAGGCGCGGGTGCTGCCGGTCGAGGACGTCACCATGGCTGACCTACGCGCTGCCGACGGCATCGTGGTGGGTTCCCCGACGCGCTTTGGTGCGGTGGAGTGGAAAATCAAGCGGCTCTTTGACGAGATCACCATTAACGGCTATCCCGGCCCGCTCGAAGGCAAAGTCGGTGGCGCCTTCACCGCCGGGGGACGCGCTGGGAGCGGGGCGGAGTTGGCGTTGCTCAATGTGCTGCACATCCTGCTCAATCATGGCATGATCATCCAAGGCGAGCCGTTTGGACCGCATTACGGCCCGGTGGCGCTGGGGGAGCCGACCGACGAGTTGTATCACTACTGCCGCACTTGGGGTGCACGCTGGGCCCGGCTGGTCAAACGACTGGCGGCGGCTTAAGTCTGGAGAGGCTCTCGGCAGCCAACGCCCTCGCTACGGCGCAGGCGGTCGGTGTACTCATGGGCTGCGTGCGTGCCTTGTCCTGTGCCGAGACACGATGTCTTGACAAACTTGCGGCCATGCTTACCCGAGAGCATAGCTGGCTTGGGAGCGGGGCGCACTCCCGCTTCCAGCCCGAGGCGGGAGTGCACCGGGGCGGGCACCAGGGGCTAGTCGGCGAGGTGAATGGTGGCGGTAACGCGGGGTTGCGTGCCCACCACGCGGGTGGTATGGCCCTGGCCGGTCAAATCCTCCACAAGGTTGGCATGCCCTGGGCCGACGCGGTGGACGGTGCCATCCCCAAAGCCCAGCTCTGCCTCGCCCGACAGGGTGATGACGAACTGCCGCCGTGGGGCATTGTGCCAGTCGCTAAAACGGCCCGGTTCGGTGGCGCGAAACACGACGCCTTTGGTCGCCATGAGCGACGTAAGTTCGGGATGGGCGGCGAGATCCAATTCTTCGAGGTGCGATTGCCCATCGGCACCGGTGTATAAGCGTGTTACAGCCATGTCTGTCCCTCCTGCACCAGCGGGGTATGCTGGAAGATGATGGAGACGTTACGATGTCAGATGAAAGGGCGATCGTAGCAGAGCGCGCTGGGTAAGACAAGGCACAGGGGGGCCGTCCGGCAGCGGCCTCAGCCCAGCGTCGTCACACAGCGCGCCGGATCGGCCTCGGCCAGCACCGCGAGTGGAGTGCCGGTGTGGAGCGCCTCGGCCAGCAATTTGCCGGCCATCGGACCACGCCCAAAGCCCGAGGAAGCCAGACCGCTGACGATGTGCAGATGACGGCGCTGCGGGATGGCGCCAATGAGTGGGGCACCGTCGAGGGAAAAGGGCATGAGCCCAGCCCAGGTGCGGGTGATGGCTTCAAAGGCCAAGAACGGCAGGGCTTCGGCGGCGTGTGTGTGATTGACTTCAATGCCCTCTGGGTCGGGGGTGGTATTATAGCCCACCAGCTGGCGGTCGCCGCCGAAGATAATCGACCCGTCACGGGTTTGGCGACCATACAGATGCCGCGTGCGGCGCGTGGGGCCACGATGCGTGAGCTGCGGCGGGGTGTCAGCGTCGTTGCCCGGCTCATGCTGCCAATCCATGGTCGATTGCGCCGAAGCAATGGTCTGGAACACCCGTGGAGGGAGGGGTTCTGTCGCCCACATCTGGCCCCGTACGGGGATGATGGGAATGCGGACGCCGAGCCAGACGCCGACTTCAGCGCACCAGGCCCCGGCGGCGATGATCAGGTGGGTCGCAATAAAAGTATCGTGCTCGGCCTCGACGACATACAGGTCATCGGCGCGCTGCGTCACACTGGTGACGGCGTACTGCGTGCGCATCCGCGCCCCTTCCCGTGAGGCGGCGGCGGCGAGGGCACGGGTGGCCTTCTTGGGATCCGCTTGGGCGCGCAGGGGCATGTACATGCAGCCCAACAAGTCGGGATCGAGTTCGGGTTCCAGGCCGCGGGCTTCACGACTGCTGAGAAACTCGACGCGCTTACCCTCGGCCTGCAGGGTCTGGACACGGTCGCGGGTGTAGGCATACTGCGCCGCCGTATGGATCACTTGCAGGGAGCCGGATTGGCGGAATTCGATGTCATAGCCGAGGTCGAGTTGCAGGCTCTGAAAAATCTCCAGGCTGCCCATGGTGAGATGGGCTTCGAGGTCGGGCGTATGCCCCCAGCCCAGGGCGCCAATGGCCCCGGCGTTGACCCCGGAGGCTGCGCTGGCAATGTCACCGCGTTCCAGCAGCGTCACGTCATGACCATGCAGCGCCAGATGATAGGCCGTCGAGGCGCCAGCAATCCCCCCGCCGATAATGAGCATGTCGGTCTCGGTCATAATCCTACTTTCATGAGCTGCCGCCACGGCGGCAGCTCGGGAGGCACTTTAGCTCTCGATAATGGTCACGGACACCAGGGCATCGCTTTGTTCGATGGCATTGACCACCATCATCCCATCACCTTTGACCCGACCAAACACGGCATGTTTGCCGTTGAGCCAGGGCGTCTCAACGTGGGTAATGAAAAACTGCGAGCCGTTGGTGTTGGGTCCGGCGTTCGCCATGCTGAGGGTGCCTGGGACATCATGCAGCAGTTTGAGCGCGGGAGCTTCATCGCGCCAGTTATAGCCCGGTCCGCCGCGCCCGGTGCCTTCTGGACAACCGCCCTGCACCATGAAAGGTGGGTTTTTGATGACGCGATGAAAGTTCAGCCCGTCGTAAAAACCATCACGCGCCAAGAACACGAAGTTGTTGACGGTGATCGGCGCTTCTTTGGTAAACAGTTGCACATCAAACTCGCCCCGGCTGGTGGTAAAATGCGCCACATACGTCTTGGTCGCATCAATCTGCATGGCGGGGGCAGCATCATAGCGCTTGGGCATGCGTGGCCTTCCTCTCTCATCTAAGGGTATGGTAGGATGTTGATCGCAACGCTGCCTAGCATAGCAGAAAAGCCGGACGACGACGACTCACGCCCACGGGGCCGCGCCACATGGCGGGCACCACACGCTTCGACGGGAAGGAACGTATGGCCAGAGACACGCACACACCGTCGCAGCTGAGTCTGTTTGGCACGCCAGACGCCGCCGCCCTGGCGCCCGTCGTCGGTGCCGCTGCCGTAACGCCTGACCTCGTCACTCTGGGGCGCTGCTTGCCGGCGCAGCTCTATCTCGGCACGTCCTCCTGGGCCTTTCCCGGCTGGCAGGGGCTGGTGTACGACCGGGCTGCGTCCACGAGCACCCTCGCCCGTCATGGTTTGGCGGCCTATGCGCAACATCCGCTGCTGCGGACCGTGTGTCTTGACCGCACGTTTTACACGCCGATCAGCGCCGCGGAGTACGCCGACTACGCGGCGGTCGTGCCGGACGATTTTCGCTTTCTGGTCAAAGCCCATGCCTGGTGCACGCAGCCCACACGGCACATTGCCCCGCGTTCGCCAACGCACCGCGAGGTCGTGAACGAGGTCTTTTTACAGCCTGACTATGCCATAGAGCACGTCGTGGCGCCCTGGTGTGCCGGACTGGGCCCCAAAGCTGGCCCGCTGCTGTTTCAGTTTTCGCCGATGGATGTCCGCGCCCTGGGAGGACCGCAAGCCTTTGCGACCCGCTTGCATACATTCCTCGCCGCCCTACCGTCCGGGCCGTGCTATGCCGTCGAGGTGCGCAATGCCGCGCTGCTCTGCCCAGCGTATGTGCAAGCCCTCACGGATCTCGGCGTCTGTCATTGTTATAACGTCCACCCCAACATGCCCACCCCGGAGGCACAACAACGCCTGGTGCCATGCGAGGCCATGCCAGCCCTGGTGGTGCGCTGGAGCTTGCATCCGGGGCAGCGCTATGAGGCCGCCAAAGCACGCTATCAACCCTTCCACCTCCTGGTTGATGCTGATCTGGCCAGCCGTCACGCCATTGCGGCCCTGTGCCGGACAGCCCTGGCGGCGGGACATCCGGCCTTCGTGACTGCCAACAATAAGGCGGAAGGTTCCGCCCCGCACACCGTCATGCACCTGGCCGCGTCCATCGCCCACGCCCTGTGACGTGCCCCCCAGACCTGCACGGGGCTGACCGACGGCGCTCACGGCGTGCCACACAGGCGATCCCCGGCATCACCCAGACCCGGCACAATATAGGCATGCGCATCGAGGCGCTCATCGATGGCGGCAGTGTAGAGCGGGACGTCCGGATGCTGCTCGTGCACCTGCGCTACGCCCTCAGGCGCTGCCAGGATGCAGACGAAGGTCAACGCCGTGGCCCCCAGCCCTTTGAGACGTTGCAAGGCGGCGACAGCGGAATTCCCGGTGGCGAGCATCGGGTCCACGACGATGACTCGCCGCGGCGCGAGATCAGCCGGCACGTTGGTATAGTATTCAAGCGGCGTATGCGTCTGCGGGTCGCGCCTGAGCCCAATATAGCCCACACTGGCGTTGGGGAGGAGTATCAAAAAGCCCTCAAGCATGCCCTGTCCAGCCCGTAAAATAGCCACAATGACTGGTGGCGGACCCGCCAGCACGGGGGCCAGCATGGGCGCCAGCGGGGTGGTAATGGGGATGGAGGCGAGCGGTAGGTCACGGGTCACTTCATAGGCTAAGAGCAGGCTGAGCTCGCGTAACACGGTGCGAAACTCGGCGTGCGGGGTGGTCGTACGCCGCAGCACTGTGAGGCGGTCCTGCACCAGAGGATGCTCGACTATTATGACACGTCCAGCAATGGCGAGGCTCCTTTCCGATTAGCCGCCGTGGGCTTTGGTGCGCACAAGAATGTCGTTACGCGCGCTGTCGGGCTCTGAGTGTGTAGGAATGAAAGCCGCTGGCGGTGGTTCTGCCGCCCCCCACTGCGCGATGAGATGCTGCAGTAAGGCATCTTGTTGCGTCCGGAATCCCCACAGATTCTCGCCTTGATTCAGCAGCGCGAACCATACGGGTCCATGCGTGCGGGTGAGGATCACGCCCGCCAGGGTGGCCACCTGGCGTAGTGAGCCGGTTTTTACTATGGTATAAAAAGGGAGATTGCGACGGCGAATGGTGCCACGATCCAGGCCCGCCACCGGAAACACATCGGCCACGGTCAACTTCGCAGGCGTCACCAACCGGTGGATGGCGGCAAACAGCGCGCAGACGGTTTGGGCGGAGAGCTGATTTTCTGGGCCCAGTCCTGAGCCATTGCTCAACTGCAGATGGGCTGCAGACAGGCCCGCGGCCCGCGCCGCTTGTTGGACCATCGCCATGGGACCACCGAGGGCTACGGTAAACATATTGGCCATGGGATTGTTGCTATACACGTTCATGCGCTTGAGAATTGTGGAGACGGGCAGGGAGCGATGCCGCACAAGTGACATCTGTGTGGGCGGACAAAAAGACACCAGCTCCACCGGCCCGGCAATGCTCAGCGCGGCACTCTCTGACGGCGTTGTACTGCGCTGCCGTTTCCGGGAGCGCGCCTTGGGCGTTGGGGACAACACCTCTTTGAGCAACTTGGCCGACTGCGTGGTGCTCATGGAAAAGTTCATGAAAAAGGGACCACTGATGATGAGCTTCCCGGTCACGCGCTTGAGCCCGAGTTCCTGTAAGGCTTTGCGGAGCGCCAGGGCGTCTTCCATGACAAAAAGCGGATCACTGCCGCCCTGCACGACAAGATCGCCCCAGAGCACGCCGTTCTGGATCGGACCGGTGGCATCCACCAGGGTGACAAAACGATGCGTCGGTCCCCAGGTCTGTAACGCCGCCAGGGTGGTGGCCACCTTGGTGAGCGACGCCGCTGGTAAAGGCACCGTGCCCTGATGCTCCGCCAGCACACCCGATTCCGCTTGTAACCACACCCCGTGGTAGTCTGGGGCGCGTCCAAGCGCTGCCACGTCGTGCACATATTGCTCCACGGCACTCTGGGCCGCCGGATCAGGCCGCCGCGCCGCCGCTGTACGTCCAGTCATGGGCAGCCCCAACAGTAGGAGCCCCACGATGCTCACCCGCAGGTGTGTAATGAGCTGCATGCTTCCCTCCTTCTCAGCGCTTGGGCACGCTCGCACGTGCCATTGCTTGACACTTCTGTGGGAAACACGGTATCTCTACGTACCGTGACTTCCATGATGTCCTTATTTCTCTCAGCATCATAATGTATGCCAAGGAGACAGTCGCATGGCCGATGATGCCCTGCAAGGTGTCGATATGCGCTGGTTGGCCGAGCGTGTTGGCACACCCTTTTACGTGTACGACGCGGCGGTCGTCCAGGCACGGATCGACGCCATTACCGCCCTCACCGCGGCGCCGGGACTTCAAGCGCGCTATGCCATGAAAGCCTGCTCGGCAGCGCCGGTCTTGGCCCGCATGCGGGCCAAGAATATCTGGATTGACGCCGTCTCAGGGAACGAAGTGTTACGGGCCCGTGCCGCCGGGTATGCCCTGGAGGCTGCCGAGCCCGAGGTGATGCTGACCACCGATGTGTTCCGCGATAACGCCTTGGAGGTCGTGCGTACCTACGGCGTGTTACCCAATATCGGCTCGCCCGCCATGCTGCGCCAACTGGCTGCCGCCGGGTATCACGGCCCAGTGGGTCTGCGCATCAATCCAGGCTTTGGCCATGGCCACGTCCACAGTTGCGACACTGGTGGCCCAAGTTCCAAGCATGGTATCTGGTACGATGACGCCGTCCGCGCCGCCGAGGCCGCCACGCGTGATGGCCTGACGGTGACCTTGCTGCATGCGCATATCGGCTCGGGACCGACCGTACAGGAGTTTAGCAGCAATATGCAACATCTCGTCGATTTTTTTGCCGAGTGCCTGGCCGCCTATCCCCAGGCGCAGGCGGTCAATCTCGGTGGTGGCATTCCGCATCCGTATCGCCCCGGTGCGCCCACGGTGGACCTCGACGCCTTTGGGCAGCTCCTGCGCACCGCTCAGAGCCGCTTGAGTCAGCAGGCCGGCCGCGCCATTCGGGTGGAGATTGAGCCCGGACGCTACTTTGTGGCCCCCGCGGCTACCGTGGTGACGCGAGTGACGGACGTGAAACGCACCCATGCCAACAGTAAGGGCCCTGGGCACACCTTCGTCATGGTGGACGCGGGCTTTGGCGATTTGGTCCGGCCGGCCATGTACGGCGCCTTTCATCAGATCAGCGTCTGGCACGCGGCGCCCGAGGCTGCCACGGAGCCGACGATCATTGCCGGGCCGCTCTGCGAATCGGGCGACGTGTTTACCCGCGATGACGCGGAGTTGCTCCAGCCCCGTCTTCTGCCCACGATGCACCCTGATGACCTCGTCCTCATCCATGACGCCGGGGCGTACGGCTATACCATGAGTTCCAACTACAACTCGCTAGGACGCGCCCCACAGGTCTGGATTGACCGGGGAATTCCCTACCTCATCTCACGGCGCGAGATTTTTGAGGATCTGGTCCGCACCGAGTGTTTTAGCGCCTTATAATCCTCTGTGCCTCCTGAGTCGGCACGTCCCACACGGCGCCTGCACGGGCAACCCAGACAGATGCATGGCGCGAGGTAGGAGATGGGGCACAAAACATTGTCCGATTTTAAGGCCCATGGGGCTTCAGGTGAGACTGTTCTCCAGCATGCTTAACAGGCTGTGTAACACGCCGTTGCCAATTTGCAGCGCGAGCAACGCCACCAGCGGTGACAGATCCAGGACGCCACCCAATGGGGGCACCACACGTCGTATGGGGTCTATGATCGGCGTCGCAATGAGGGTGAGGAGCTGCACAATGGGGTTGAGCGGATCGGGGCTGACCCAGGACAACAGCGTGTTGATAATAATGACGTACGTAAAGAACACCGTCAGATTGATTATCAAACGTAAGCTCGAGATGATGAACGTCTCGTTCGCCCCCCCCAGCGCTTCATGCAGCGCGAGTCGCACCAGCGCGTGTGCTACGACCAAGAGCGCTGTAGCAACGACGTAAACGGCGCTCGGCTGGGACACCACTTGCCTCGTAACCTTATACACCGGACGTACCAGACGCTGGCCCAGCGTAATGAGCGGATTCAGATAATACTCTTGTACGGTGGCGGTAATGAGAATGATCAATACATAGAGCTGCAACAACGTGTCCGCCATGCCACCGAGTGCCAGGGGCATCGAACGTCCGAGGAAGCCCTTCAGCACTACCAGGGCCGCGATGAGCACGCCGAGGGTGATCGGCATTGAGCGCCAGGGGAGGATGGGACGTAACTGCAGCAGCAGTGGATCTGTTGCCGAAAACACCAAGCCGAGCATGCTATCATAGCGCTCACGCTCCACGGTGAAGAGGCGCACAAAAAGCATGATGATGTAGAGATCAATAATCATCACCAGTAAAGCGTTCACCAATCCATCCATGCGATGTCTCTTTCGATCTAGTGGGTGCAGCAAGCGTGAGTGGGGTGTTTGTACTCCATCGGTGTCAATGGTGTCAACACAAATGCTCGTCATGTCCAGAAGCCTCTCGGGTGCAGCTGCGTGCTCCGTGGCAGGAGGGGCGGAGGCGGGCGGTGGGCGCGGCGTATCCAGCAGGAGGTTTCTATGTGGCATCTGTGGCGGTTTCGGCCCCGCCCGCTGTGGTCCCCACGGCGCTGGCCGTGGGCGTATTATGCCTGGCGTCTGGAAACGTATACCGGGATTCCGGCCTCTGAGGTCACGTGGCGTACCCTGGTGGCCTTCTGGAAGCAGCCCCACCAACGGCGCGCCTTCTGGCGCTATGTGCGCTGGCTCCGGCAGATGCGGCGCTGGCGGCGTTTCGATCCCTAGTGCCTCAACCGAGCGCAGGTGAGGCGTATCCTGGGAGCGCCACGCTCCAGCGTGGCTTTGGGAGCCGGGCTGGAGCCCGGCGATCCCAGGGGGCAGCAACTCGCAAAATAGCCCGGTTAAGGCACGAGATGCGCCTCAGCCCCGCACGAGGAAATCCAGCCCCGCCAGCACAATGGTGAGTTCAATGATCAGGGCAAAGACCCAGGCCGGCAGGCGATCCACCAAGATCTTTCCCAGAAGCGCCCCGACAAACATCAGCGGGATGAGCAGCGCACCGTAGAACATGATGTCGTTGCTCAACACCTGGGCACTCTTGAACACCGCCAGCTTGGTGACTTGCATGATCACCGTGATGCAGGCATCCGTGCCAATGTAACTGCCCTTCAGCAATCCATAGGCAAGGAAGAAAGGGGCCATCAGTGGCCCAACGCTCGGGACCAGGCCGTTCAGAAAGCCAAAGCCGATCCCCAAAGGCAAAAACCACTTGGCGTCGCGCTTCCGCGGTGCTGTAGCATACAGGCGTCGCCACAGCACCATGCCGAGCATAAAGGCGCCCAGCAAGCGCGTCAGCAGGTCTGGCGCCGTCAGCGTGAACAACCAGGTGCCCAGGACCGTCAACGGTAGACTGCTCAGCGTAAACCAGCCGACCACCCGCCGGTCCACCTCACGCCAGTACATCACCGTGCGGCTGAGATTGGCGCCGGCGTTGGCCAGGGTCACGATGGACACGGCATCCTGCATGCCAAAGTAGCGCACTAACACCGGCAAGAGGACCAGCGTGCCACCCGTGCCCGCCACGGATCCAAGCAGGGAAGAACTCAACGCCGTCCCACCAACCACCAGGATGTCCACGAGAGTCACGGTTGCGTCCTTAGCCCTGCAAGGCGCTTAACATGACATTGAGCCCAACGCGCACGCCGATGGGCAGGCCACCTTCGTGCATCTCAAACTCCGGTGCATGGTGCGGTCGCGGTGGACCACTGGGGGCAATGCCGACGCGGAAATAGCAGCCGGGACGCTCTTGCAGGAACAGACTCATGTCATCACTGCCCATGACCAGCTCGCCGTCCTCGACGGCCTCTGCCGCTAATTCATCCAGGGCGCAGCGCTTGACGAAATCGCTGTGCGCCGCGTGATTCACCACCGTCGGGCAGCCATCACCCTGAAAGGCGATGTGGGCCTCGGCCTTATACGCCTGCGCGATGTTACTGACAAACATGCCCAGGCGTTCGATCACTTGTTCCCGCACCGTCTGATTGAAGGTGCGCAGCGAGCCGCGCATCGTGGCCGTAGCTGGCAGGATGTTGTGCTTGGTGCCGGCGAGGATTTGTCCCACGGTGAGCACCGCGGTTTCCTGCGCCGAGACCTCGCGTGAGACGAGATTTTGCATACCCAGCAGGATGTTGGCGGCTACGGTGATGGGATCTATGGAGAGATGCGGGTAGGCGCCATGGCCGCCTTTGCCGAGAATCTCCACATCAAAAAAATCCGCCGAGGCCATCGCCGGTCCAGGTCGGATCGCCACGTGCCCTACCCGGTTTTGCGTGGTCAGATGCAGGCCGTAGATTTCGTCGACGCGGGGATTGTTCAGGACACCGGCGTCGATCATGGGCTTGGCGCCGCCGAAGACTTCTTCGGCCGGTTGGAATAGGAAGACCGCCGTGCCGGCTACTTCTGCCCGGCGCGCGGCGAGGATTTCGGCTAAGGTGATGGCAATGGCGGTCGGGCCGACAGGGCCGCAGGCGTGCATCACGCCAGGCGTGCCGGAGACAAACGGCACGGTAAGCACTTCGGTGAGGGGGAGTGCATCAATATCTGCCCGCCAGGCAATCGTGCGACCGGGCTTATCGCCATGCAACACGCCGACCACCGCGGTGGTGCCGGCGACATTGGTGCGCACCTCCAGACCCGCCGCGTGCAGGCGCTCGGCAATGATCTGCGCCGTCCGGTGCTCTTGAAAACTCAGCTCCGGATGGCGATGAAAATCCCGCCGCAGCGCCACCAGTGACGGTAAACGCTTGTCTACTTCTTGTGACCATTCTAACGTTGTCTTAGCCATCAGCAGCCTCCCTCGGCGTCTACACACTCAGCCATTGACCACACATCTTTACACCACCCCGGCTGCACCCCAGCGTGCCACCTCATCACGGGAATGCCCCAGGAGCCCGACAAAAATCTCCTCGTTGTGCGCCCCGGGCAGCGGGGCCAGATGCTGCACACGCCCCGGCGTTTCTGACAATTTTAACGCGGTTCCCGTGATCTTCACTGGACCATAGGTCGGGTGATCGAGTTCCACAAACATCTCGCGGGCCTGGATCTGCGGGTCAGCCACCGTCTCATCAATGGTGTTGACTGGCGCACAGGGCACGCCAGCGCTACTCATGGCCTGGACCGCCTCGGCCTTAGTGCGTGTGCTGGTCCAGGATTGGATCACGGCGGCAATCTCATCACGGCGTTGCCGACGCGCCGCAGTTGTGGCGTAGCGCGGATCATGCGCGTAGGCGGGCTCGCCAATCGTCTGGCAAAAGCGGCGCCACACCAGATCACTGCTCCCCGCACCAATCGCGACGTAGCCATCCGTCACGCCATAGACCCCGGAGGTAGAGCCGCCAAACGACACGTTGCCGGCGCGGGTCAACACCTCGCCGCCCACGGTATAGCGCTCGCCCAGGTTGTCCAGCGCCATGACCAGGCTGTCCAGCAGGGCGAGGTCAATGTATTGCCCTGTGCCCGTGCGGTCCCGGTAGTGCAGGGCGGACAGAATACTGAACGCGCACAGCATGCCGGTGTAGTAATCGGAGATCGACTGCCCCGAGCGTGTGGGGGGCTGGTCGGGGAAGCCCGTAATACTCATGTAGCCGCTGATGGCTTGCGCCAGGATGTCGTAGCCACGTTGCGGGGCATAAGGGCCGTACTGGCCAAAGGCGGTAATAGCGGCGTAAATCAGGCGCGGGTTCACGGCCTGCAACACCGGGTAGTCCAGGCCCAGACGCGCCATCGTCCCGACGCTAAAATTTTCTGCCACCACATCAACATGCTGCACCAGCTCCTTAAACAGGGCCACGCCTTCCGCAGTCTTCAAATTGAGCGTGATGGCCTGCTTGTTGCGGTCACGGTATTGCGACACCGGCACGCGCTCTTCCACACCGTTGCGCACGCGCTTGATGCCGAGTGACACACGCTCAGCGGCTTGCTCGCGGGATTCGACCTTGATGACCCTGGCGCCCATGTCCGCCAGCAGCATGGTGCAGAAGGGCATAGCAATCACTTGGCCGAGGTCGAGCACCGTAATGTCGCTTAAGGCTTGTTCCATGGTGTCTGTCCTCACCGTAGGCTCGCGCCAAGAATATCGCGCGCAATCACGTGACGTTGCACTTCACTCGGCCCTTCGCCGATGCGCCGAATGCGGATCTCCCGATACCAGCGTTCGAGCGGCAAATCTTTCGCCACCCCTAAACCACCATGGATTTGCATCGCACGGTCCACCACGCGCCCACTGGCTTCGGCCGACACCAGTTTGGCCATAGCGGATTCCGTGCGGAAGGGCTCGCCCCGGTCGGCTTTGGCCGCAGCATCGAGGATGAGCCAGCGGGCCGTCCGAATGTCGATCTCGTTATCCACCAGCATCCATTGAATGCCCTGGCGCGAGGCCAACGGGGCACCAAAGGTTTCGCGGATTTTGGCATACGCCACGGCCATCTCATGCGCCTTGACCGCGACGCCGAGGCATTCCGCGGCGTAGGGGATGCGCTGGCGTGACAGCCGGTCATTGGCGATGGCAAAGCCGCCACCGATAGTGCCCAAAATGTTCTCATGCGGCACGCGCAGGTCTTCGAGTTGGATTTCTGTGGCGTATTTGGCCGAGCGCAGTGTATGGACGATACGCCGCACGTTAAATCCTGGCCAGGCGGTTTCGACGATGAAACAGGTGACGCCGGCGCGGCCTTTGTCTGGCCCGGTGCGGGCAAAGATCAGGCCGTAGTCGGCGCGGTCCGCCCCACTGATCCACAGTTTACTGCCGTTGAGCACCCAGTCATCGCCATCGCGCACGGCGCGTGTCTGGATGGCCCGGGCTGGGTCACTGCCCCCCGAAGGTTCAGATAAGCCAAAGAAGACCTTTTTCTCCCCTTGTAACATGGGGTAGAGATACTTGGTTTTCTGGCTCTCGGTGGCTTCAAAGAGCTGCGCCTGGCGGGCGCCGCCAAAGACGTAGTAACACGGGGCATACAGCCCGGCGCGATGCTGGCTGCACTCGATGGCAATGAGCGAGCGCGTCACCAGATCAATAGCGGGGCCACCGTACTCTGGCGGCGTATCGAGACCATAAAGACCCATGCTCTTGGTTTGCGCCATCAGCCGGTGATAGTCCTTTGGGGGCAGCTCATCGGCATCAGGGTCAAGATGTTCCTCCAGTGGCACGATTTCCGTACGCACGAACTGTCGCACCATCTCCACAATCATCTGTTGTTCTGCGGACAGGGCCAGATCCACGGGCACCTCCCTCGATTCGACGTTAGCCTAGGCGCAGACGGCCGAGACTGCGCTCGTCAATGTCACGATTGCCGCTGGGCAGACATCCATAGTCATGGCGATAGGCTTGCAGCAATTCCAGACGACGCGTGTGATAGGCCATGGTCACCTCGTAGCGAAACTGGGTGGCGTGTTCCGGCGGGGCACTGAGAGCCTCGTGCAAGACGCCCTTGAGGCCAAACGGGGTCCGTCCGCCCGCCATGCCGATGTACACAATGGCCCCGGCCGCATCAGCCAGTTGATACACTCCAAGGTGCCCGGCCAGACATGTCACGTGCTCGGCGGTCAGCGGTATCCACGGTTTTTCTAGACGTACGGCCATGATGCAGCTCCTTCGTTGCCTGGGCACTCCCCTGGAGCACCAGGATTCCCTGCCTTGCGCCGGATGGTAGCACATCCGTGGCGGCGGAGCGAGGCGAGTCAGGCGTCGCTCCGCCAGGCTGGGGCAGGTGCGCCATACGTCGGTTCTTTACATAGGAGGACCATTGTGGCAAGATGCACCACAACGAGGCCATGGAGCATCAGGTGGGGAGCACCTGCAACCGCAATCGCCAGGAGAGTGCACAATGCCATAGATGCTGTATGTTGGGGCGCAAGACGATAACAAAATTGGGGCGTACACGATGGAGGCGACCACGGGCCAGCTCGCGCTGCAGTCTGAGGTCGCGGTGCCCGGGGGGCCGTCCGTTGTCGCGCTGAGCCTGGATCGGCAGGTACTGTACGTCGGGCACCGCGTGCAGCCGGCGCTGTCGAGCTTCCGCATCAACCAGGCCAGCGGCGGGCTGACGCTCCAGGGCTCGGTGACGTTGACGCACGGCCCCACGTTTTTGGCCCCCGACCGCACGGGCCGCCATCTCCTGGCGGCGTATTATCAAGGCGGCTATGCCGCGGTGCATCCCCTCGGCGCCGACGGCGTGGTGGGCGCTCCAATCTCCGACTCGCTGCCCACGGCCATGGGTGCGCACGCCATCCAGACCGACCCGTCGAACCAGTTTGCCTTTGTGCCGCACATCGCCCGCTTTAACGATAATGTCCTGGAACCGCTGCGCGAAAGCACTGGCCCCAATGCCATCTGGCAATTGAAATTTGAGGCGCAGACGGGCCGTCTGACGGCCAACACGCCGCTCCAGGTCCAGCCTGCCACCCGTCTTGGCCCGCGGCACTATTGCTTTCATCCCAGCCTGCCGGTGGTGTATTTCTCCAACGAGCAGGGCTGTAGCGTCACGGCCTATCGGCTGGATCAAGCCACGGGCACGCTGTCCGAAATCCACACGCTCACCACCCTGCCCGATGGCTTCACGGCCCGCAATACGTGCTCGCAGATCCACCTCACGCCGTCGGGGCAGTTCCTCTATGTCGGCAATCGTGGCCACAACAGCCTTGCCGGGTTCGCGGTGGATGCGACGACGGGACGCTTGACGGCCCTAGGGCAGGCGGCGACCGAATCCGTGCCCAGTGCCTTTGGTCTGGACCCAGAGGGCCATTTCCTCTTTGCGGCGGGCTCAGCCACAGGCCGTCTGGCGGCGTACCGCATCGGCGCAACGGGGACGCTGACGCCCTTGGGGACGTATGGCGTGGGCCAGCGGCCCATGGCGGTGCTGGTGACGCGGATCGGCGCCTAGGGGCTTAGTGTCGGGTCTATACCAGGCACCGATGAGCGTGGCGGCAGAGGAGTAACGTCGGCTGCGGCAGGAGCCTTTGGGCCATTACTGGCTTATGCTGGCCCCTGCCGGGTCATTCCCAGGCCCAGGCGATAGAGATCCGGGACGCGGTAGCGCCGGACCTCCTCTTCAGTCCCTTCGTAGACTGCTATGAGTCCTACTTCACGAGCCAGGATGAGTTGCTCACTGAGATCCTTGAATTCGCTGGCATCGACAAGCGCGCGGCCCAGGGTACGCAAGTGTGCCTCAAACGCCGTAAGTTCGGCAAACTCTTCGAATAGAGCAGGCAGTGCCTCTTCGGAAACCTTGGCGAGTGACTCAATCAACGCTCTGGGACGCAGCACGGTGCGGTCATAGGGACTGTGTTGATGCTCCTCGCGTTCCCATGCGGTGGCTTCGCGAAAGAGCTGCAGCAGGGCTCGCGGGCTATGGTCCCCCTGGCCATCTGCCAGGCGATTCCACACCCAGTTCCGCGTAAAGGTTGTCTTGCCACCCTGCATTCGTTCCCCCACCAGGATGTTCCACACGCGGAATACCGTCTCGTCAGACCAGTCATCAACCCCCCCGTGTATCTGTGGCGCCATATTGTCCACAAGCGCCTTGAAGTCGGCATGGCGCAGGGCTTGTTTGAGTACCGTCTTGCTATAATCTGCCTGACTACGCCACTCAAGTCGGACCGAACGACCATAGAGGTGGCTTTTATTTTCAAACCGCAGCTGGCGCCAGATATCCTCGCGCAGGAGAATTTTGCAACGCAGCTGGTGTAACGCCGCCTCACGATCTATCACGAAAGTAAACAGTCCCTCAATCGCCCGGGTGCGGCGGTCTCGTTCCTCGGGCCTGTGGCCGAAACCCGTATCGAGTCCATCAAATAAGATCACTCTGGGCCCAGGCAGCGCGGTATCCAGCTGCTGCAGCCAGTCCCACGCGAGCAGCCCAACATGCGGGATGCCGAGCATGTCCTGGAGACATCCGACTACCTGGCGTTCCGTGAGGCTTGACGGTGTGGGTAAGCGCTTAACGAGTGTTTGAAGAGAAGCATCAGGCAGAGGAGGATCGGGATGGTCACGATCCCACGAGAGGAATGCCGCCAGCCCCGTGGCGAGCATCCAGTATTCTCGCCAACCTGTTTGCGTTGCCTGCAAGTGTGTCTCAATGGCCTGGAATCCATCGGCGCTCAAGACCCACGGGTATTGCCCACGGACAGGGGCTGGAGAAAGCGCCACGATGGCCTGGCAATCTGCTCCCTCAGCAATACGGCGGAAGATCGCCGTCTTCCCCGTGCCCTTACGGCCCAGCACCAGCAGTTTGTGTAAATCCATCGCATCGTGAACAAGTGCCGTGTTGACAAACGTGTCGAGAAAATTTTCTTGATACTCCGCTGTCCCCGCAGAAAAGGTCAAGCTCGCCACAATGCGCTGCTTCACTTCCACAAGGCGGACAGGCAGACGCTTCTCGGACTTGGCCGGGATGAAGCGCTCGAGCCATTCCGCCATGGGCTCGTACGGTCGCCATGCCTCTACATCTTTGAGAATAGAATCGGCCGTGGCCACAGACTCCTGATAGGGCACGAAGAGGGTCATCTCGGCAGGATCGATAGCCGATGGGCCTTTCCCCGCTTGTGCCTCTAACGGCGTGAGCCACTCGGCGATCCATTCCAGGGCGCGCAGGCGATACCGTTGCTGGACTTCTGGCGCGCGGCTGGCTGGCATGGGCGAAACCAGGAATCTGGGTTCCGGTGTCAACCGCTGTCCATCGTGTGTACGCCGTGAATGGGCACGCAATAGGGCACGCACAAGTGCGCGGGTGCCCGTGAGGGCTTGCGGGTGCGGGAAAAAGGCAATAATCGCCACATCGGACAGATCGAAGAGTAGGGGGGCATTCATGGGCGTAATGCCCGTCCTGGCGTCCATGAGGATGAAGTCAGGGGTGAAGGGCAGCCTGGTGGAGAGGCCATCCAGCAAGGCGCGCAACGGGTTACGCTCCTCACGGTACCAGCCTTCTGGGTCGAGCAGGCGCAGACGCCGGGCATAATCCGCATCCGGGATGCCCGCTGGCAGGCAATACAGTTCATCGGATTCAGAGAGCCGGATGACATGCTTAATGATATCGGGTTCTTCTCCCTGCTCGATCGCCAGGAGGAGCGATACGAGACCCTGGCCTGTACGGGCCTCGTGTTCCTTCCCACACAGAGCCGCCAATGCCGGGGCTTCGAGATCCATGTCGACACAGAGCACGGAGCGGCCACGGCGAGCCAGAATCTGGGCTGTATAGGCCAGGGCAGTCGAACGACCGACGCCACCACGCAGCGAATAAAAGCTCGTGATAATCGGTCGGGAAAGATCGTCGTCAAGGTCGGAAGGAAAGATGATCGGCTCTGCCGCCACGCTCCGGCCACGCGCGAGGGCTTCCGGCCACATGGGAATGTCTTCCAGATCGGAGTCCAGAGGCAAGCTGCCAGCCCATTCGCGCTCTTCCGGGGTGAGCAGATCGAGCCATTGGAAGGTCTCTCCTTCCAGCCCCCGTAGGGCTGTGGCCCGACGCGTTTCCCACACCATCCCGGAGAATCCAGGGGAGACGACCACGACCATCCAGCCGGAGAAGGCGTCAGGTTGCACACGCACCTCGTCGACAAGCAGTCCTGCGGCCTGGAGATTGCCTGCGATATGCGCCTTGATGTCCGCTTGTTTCATTGCTCTCTCCTGGGGAGCCGGCGGAGCTTTGGTGCAATCCATGCCACGAGTAGCCCCGCTCCTCTGACCAATGCCTCTGTCGCGAGTGCCGTGTTTAACGTGACACAATACCGTAATCCTGTATTTCATTGGGTGATGAAGTAGTTGCGGTTTCCCTGCGTGTCTTGCAGATCAGTGAGACGAAATCCAGAGGCCTGCCACAATCCGCCCAGATTGTGCCCCTCTCGCCCACTCGTGGGCACTTTACCTCCCCGATGCCGTATATAGGCTTTTAAGTAGCACTCAATCGCGTACCCCGCCATATACACGGCGGCCACATGTCTACCCTGCGTATCGAGGGATTGGGCATCCTGGTATCGATCTTTCGCCACCTGCTCCCATTCCGCTACTGTCATCGCCAAGCAGCTCTCCTTAGTATCATGCAATATGGCTAGAACGTTGGAAAGTATCATGGGTTTTCTCCCAGCCGATCGATGCCGAACACGATTGCACCATCATGTCATGCGCTTGGCATCTCCAGCAAGCCGTCAACACTGGCGTCTTTCCCCCCACTCTTGCTATTATGGTATGGTTGCATGGTACTCTGCCTCGGTAAGCCAGCGCCCACCGCTGATACGGTGTGCCAGCATCCCCAGCCGTGCGTCAAACTCGACATCGACCGCGATGCGCTGAAAACAGCGTGTGCCGACAATGTCTTTATGCATGGTATACGCCGGGCCGGATTCGCCAATATCGCGCAGTGCACTGGCCAGATCATAGCGCCGATCGGCCCGGATACGCATCACCTCGCCGCAACGACCACAGGCCACATACAGCCAGATGGCGGTCTGGCCCGCGTCAGGTGTCCGGCGCGTCCATAATCGTCGTAACCAGCGCATGCCTTCCTCCTCGCCAGAGCGTACCTGCCGTGCGGGACCACCCCTCTCCCCCGCAATGCTGTACCGCACCCCCGTCCCTCCACGGCAGGCTTTTGGGGTTGTCTTGCACGGGATAAACGTGCTATCCATAGATAAAATTGTGCACCGGATAGTGCGGCATCTCACCTTGAACCGAGAGAAAGGGCAGGGGGAAAGAAGCTCTCCTGCTGATGTAGGAGGCGCATTCCACTGTTAGCGCACGCCGACAGTACCCTACGCGGATTGCTATGGATACAACCTTGCAAGCCTTGCAGCAGGTCGCCGAAGAAGCCGCCCGTGCCGGTGGGCGTGTGTTACTCGAGCACCGTTTTGCCCCTCTGGAAATTCGCCATAAAGACCGCCAGGAAGTCGTGACAAATGTCGATACGCTCGCCGATGCGGCCATTAGTCAGGTGATCAACCACTACTATCCTGAGCACTCGTTACTCACAGAAGAATCCGGCCTCCGCACCACTGCCTCGCCGTATACCTGGATTGTCGATCCACTCGACGGCACGGAATCCTATATTCGGGGACAGCATTTTGCGGGCGTGACGGTGGCCCTGACGCGCGAGGACCAGACCCTGATTGGCGTGGTGTATCACCCGTTCAACGATGAGCTGTACAGCGCGATCGCCGGTGAGCCCAGCACCGTCAACGGGCATCGCCTGCAGGTGACGGACATCGGGAGCATGGACCAGGCCCGCTTGATTCTCGACTATTCGCCGCGTGATCCCCTGCGGCAACATCTCCAGGCCCTGGAATGGGATCGGGGTTTCAAGCAGGTCTTTCGCATTGGCGGCTCGGTGGCCCTCAACATGTGCCTGGTGGCCAAAGGGGCGGCGGATGGCTATATGTATGGTCGTCTGCGCAATCGTGTCAAGAGTTGGGACATCGCCGCGGCAGCCCTCATTGTGCAACAAGCGGGTGGGCGCGTGCTGGATCGCCAGGGCCTGCGCCTTGATACGCATCAGCCCCAGGGGTTTCTCCTCTGTTGCAACGCCGCACTCGAGTGCCAGCGGCTCTGGCCTGACCTCGCTCCAGTGCCAACCAGCGCGTCGTGAACCCGGCAGGTCGATGATGCAGGCCTCTATGGCATCTCATGCGACCTACCGAGGTATTCCATGCATTCGTGATACCTCTCCGGCAAAATCTTCTCACTCGTCCCCAGGTAGCGGATGACCGATTCCAAGGTGAGGATGGCGGAGAGATTGATGCCGTCGCGCTTGAGCCGAGCCTGTCCGCCTTGCTGACGGTCGAGGAGGATCAGCGCATCTTCAACGATGAGATTCTCTGCGGCTAAGCGCGCTGCAGTCTGCATAACGCTGCGTCCGCCGGTAATGAGATCGTCAATAATGAGCACCGTCTGCCCACTGGTATACGTCCCCTCAATGACCTGTTCCCTGCCGTCCCGCGTCGGATGCAAATAAATCATCGGCGTGCCTGACAGCAAGGAGAACGCCGTGGCCAGGTGCAGCCCCCCAAAAGGTACCCCAGCAATGAGATCATAATAGGCCAGTCGTGGATGGCGCATGTTCTGCAGCGTATGGACTTCCGCCAGCATCACCTCCGCCGCCTCACGCAAGGCAGCGGGATTACTGATCAGCAAGCGCAGGTTGACATAGACCGGCGAATGCAGCGCCGTCCCGAGGGAAAAATCGCCAAATTGAATGGCGCCGAGTTTCCACAGCTCTTCGGCCAACCACAAGTTGGCCACACGTTTATCGCCAGACTCCATGCCGTCATGCCCCTTCTGCTCACTCCATCACCTGCCCACCGCACACGGGAATGTAGAGCCCCGTCACAAAACTGCCCAACTCTGAGGCCAGAAACAACGCCACATGGGCGGTGTCTTCCACCGTGCCGATGCGACGTAACGGAATGTGTTGCGCCCGGCGCTCTTGCTCCTCGGGTGCGAGCCGCGCCCGCACTTCGTCGGTCAGGGTCAAACCGGGCGAGACAATGTTCACCGTAATATTATCCGGCCCCACTTCCACCGCCAGATTCCGCGTGAAGCCGAGCATCGCCGTTTTGGCCGCGGTGTAGCCGTGGTAGGTCAGGGCTGGCTGATGAATGCCCACCGTGTTAATACTAATCAAGCGTCCCCAGCGCTGCGCTTGCATGCCGGGCAGCACCGCCTGACAGCACAGAAACGCTGCTTTGACCGTATAGTCTATCTGCGTTTGCCAGGCGTCCCAGGTCGAGTCGAGAAAACCCGTGCGCGGTAGGGACGCCGCGTAGTTGTTGACGAGAATATCCACCGGGCCGAACGCTGCCGTGGCCTGCTGCACCATGGTCTGCACCTGCGCGGCATCGCTGAGGTCCGCTTTGACGCAGATTGCCGCACCGCCTGCGGCCTGGATGGCCTCAAGCACCTGCTGGGGATCGCCCTCGTCGTGGACTTGATTCAGCACCACACGCGCCCCTTCACGGGCAAACACGCGCGCAATACCTGCCCCGGTGCCCCGTACGGAGCCCGTAATCAGCGCGACTTTTCCTGCCAGAAGCATCCATAGCCCTTTCGCACTTGCTGTCTCGTGTGTGTCCCGTTGGGGCGACTAGCCGGTCGCCTTGACGGGCCCCGGCGCGGTCTGTCTACCAGATGTCGCGTGCAGTGCTCCATCCAGAGGCGCAGCCTTGAGTGGGGGTGAAGCACGGGTGGCTCTTGCCCAAGAGCCACAGATGTGGTGGTTGACTTCCCTCTGTACGGTGAGACGCTGCCACGCATCCGTCAACGGACGCCGTTGACGGAGACTGCCGATGAGGCAGTGAGACAAAGAGC
>SXND01000241.1 GCA_005777235.1 Pseudomonadota bacterium | reverse complement strand
TGGAGCAAAGAAAAAAATAGAATTTATAAAGAAAGCTCAAGAAATGAAATTACCTATTTTAAATATTGGAGGAAAACATGGATCTAACTAAAAAGAGAGAACTTGCTGCAACTGGCTCCGGTGATTGAGACGTTGTGCAGCCACATCTTCGCGCCGCACCAGAGTGTAGCGCCGTAGCACTCCAGGCTATCGGCACCACGCCAGCGCTGCACTCTCGCACGGTCTATGGGAAACGAGGTGGCGGCGTCGGACGATGCGCCACGCGTACGACGCTAGGCCGTACAACTACGCGGGAGGCCCGCCCTGCCGCTCGGGCACCACGAGATAGCGGATAAGCCAGCAGGCGGTAAGACAGCACAGCCCCGAGGCCAGTGCCGCCGGGGGTGCCACCGCGCCACGTCCCCCGAGATAGCCTTCCAGGGCCACCGTCAGCAACAAAAACTGCACAAAGAGCAGGCAACCCAGGCACACCATCACCGTGTAGATGCGCGCCATGTGCTGGGCGCGCTGGGCCCGCATTTGCCGCTCGGGCGTCATCATGTCTGGCCAATGGCCCATACCTGCTCTCCTTGCGTTTCGAGGGCGATGCGCGGTAGCGGTCGGGACGGCGGGCCCGCCAAGACACGGCCGTCTTCAGCGTTGAACCAGCCTTCGTGGCAGGGACAGTAGATCTGCCGTTCAGCAGCCCGGAAGTGCACCGGGCAGCCCAGGTGGGTGCATTTTTGGCCAAAGGCCACATAGCGCTCGGGCTCCAGACGCACCAGCAAGCAGGGATCATCGCTGGACGGATAGTGAAACACCTTGCTGCCCCCGACGGGGATTTCCTCACGCCCGGCTATCGCCACCCGCGGCAACACCTGCGCGCGCTGACGCTGCTTGTGCTGACTCAGCAGCGCCACGATGCCATTGGCGACGAACGTGGCGACGGAGACCCACACAAGGGACTTGGTAAACTCGCGCCGCGTGACAAAATGATCGTCTACCCATGAGATGGGAAAATGGTCCTTCCAGGTTGGCACTTCAGGCATGCTCGGCCTCCATAAATGCCGTAATGTCCACTTCCAGGGCCTCGACCCCTACGGGAAGCATCATCTGCACCTTGGTGTGCACCACCTGTGGGCCAAAAATAAAGGTGCTCATGGGTCGCTCGCGCCGTATGGCTTCGATCTCGACCCGCGGCCCGTAGGCCAGGGCGCCGCTCGGGCACACGGTGACGCACATCGGGCGCTTGCCCGTCGAGGTGCGGTCGTAGCACATGTCACACTTCATCATCAGATCGAGCTTGGGCTCATAGCGCGGCACGCCAAAAGGGCAGGCCAGCACGCAGTTCAGACAGCCAATACAGTGCGAGGTGAGCGCCGTCTGCACCACGCCATCGGCGGTTTTCTTAATGGCGTCCGCCGGGCACACCTCGGCGCAGGCCGGGTCTTCGCAGTGCATACACACCACCGGGACGGTCTGCGGCGAGCTTGAGCGGTCGGTGTACTCCAGATGGATCATCGACACGCCCCGGTGCGTCTCGCACTCGGCACAGGCGTGAAAACACGCCTGACAGCCGATGCAACGCGAGGGATCAACAAAAAACTCCAGGCCTGCCTCAATCATACGCGCACCTTTTCCAGCCGCACGGCACAGACTTTGAATGCTGGGATCTTGGAAATCGGGTCGAGGGCGCGGATGGTCAACAGGTTGGCCGAGCGCTCTTCCGGCCAGTGATACGGAATGAACACCGTGTCCGGGCGGATGCTGCGCACCACCTGACAGGCCAGCGTCATGGTGCCGCGTCGGCTCAGCACACGCACCTGGTCGCCGGTCTGTACGGCCAACTGCGCCGCCAAATTGGGGTGAATTTCCAGCAGGGGCTCGGGGTACTGCTGCACCAGCGGGCCAATGCGGCGCGTCTGCGTGCCGCTGAGATACTGTGACACCACGCGGCCCGTGGTCAGAAACACTGGATACTCGGCGTCAATGTCTTCCGCTGGCGGGCGATAGTCCACGGCGTGAAATTTCGCCTTGCCGTCCGGGTGGTAAAACGTGCCGTCGGTGAACAGGTAAGGCGTGCCCTCGTGATTGGGCTCTGGGCAGGGCCAGAACACGCCGTGCTGGCGGTCGATTTTTTCGTAGGTAATGCCATAGTAGTCGCACAGACCACCGCGCGACACCCGGCGTAGCTCACGAAAAATGTCCTCGACGCAGGCGTAGGGGAATTGTTCCCAGGGGGCAAAGCGCCGCGCCAGGTCACAGATAATCGCCCAGTCCTGACGCGCCAGACCCGGCGGCGTCACGGCCTGGCGGATACGCACAACGCGGCCTTCGGCGGTAGTGACGGTGCCTTCGTCTTCCTCGTGCAGCGAGCCTGGCAAGACGACATCGGCGTGCCGGGCGGTTTCGGACATGAAAAAGTCGATGACGCACAAGAAGTCGAGCTTTTCCAGAGCAGCCTTGGTATAGGCCGCGTCCGGCAACGACACCAGCGGATTGAAGCACAGGCACAACAGGCCGCGAATCTCGCCCCGGTCAATGGCCTCGCGCATCTCGGTCGAGGTATAGCCAGAGCCAGGGATCACCGCCTCATCGACGCCCCAGCGTTCGGCCACGATACGGCGGTGCTCGGGATTGTCGATGTCACGCCCGCTGGGGAGTTGGTTACAGCGCTGGCCGTGCTCACGCCCGCCCTGGCCATTGCCCTGGCCGGTGATGGTGGAGTAGCCGCAGCCGGGCTTGCCGATTTTCCCGGTGGCCAGGACGAGATTGATGCAGGCCAGACAGTTTTCCGTACCCTGGATGTGGTGCTCAATGCCGCGGGCGTGCAAGAGCATGGCCGTCGGCGCCGTGCCCCACCATTCCGCCGCCTGCACAATGGCGCTGGCCGGTACGCCGGTGAGGCTGGCCACGTGCTCTGGGGTGTAGGACGCGACCATGTCACGCACCGCCTCAAAGCCCTGGGTGTGCTCGGCAATAAACGTCAGGTCGAGCCAGCCACGCGCAATGCACACGTGCAACAGGCCGTTCATCAGGGCGCTGTCACGCCCCGGACGCACTGGTAGTAGAAGATCGGCCGTGCGCGCAATCGGCGTCATGCGCGGATCAATGACAATGATCTTGGCGCCATTATCGCGGGCGCGCCAGATGTAGTCGGTGAGCACGGGGAAGCATTCGCCGACGTTGATCCCGGCCAGGATGAGGCACTTGGCCTGCGGAATCTCGCTCCACGGCTGGCCGCCGCGATCAATGCCAAAGGCCATGCGATTGGCAGCTCCGGCGGAAACCATGCACAGGCGCCCGTTGTAGTCGATGTTACGCGTGCGCAAGGCCAGGCGCGCAAACTTGCCCATGAGATAGGCTTTTTCGTTGGTCAGGGAGGCCCCGGAGAGCACGGCCATGGCGTCCGGGCCATACTCGGTCTGGATGCGGCGGATCTGCGCTTCGACATGGTCCAGCGCCTCGGGCCAGGCGGCCTCACGAAAGCCGTGGTCCGTGCGCATCAGCGGCGTCAGCAGGCGGTCCGGGTGGCTGCCCTGCAGGTAGCGCTTAACGCCTTTGGGGCAGAGCATGCCGCGATTCACCGGAAACTCTTCCCAGGGCTCAAAGCCAATAACGGTATTGTCCTTGACCTTGAGCTGGATGCCACACTGCACGCCGCAGAAGCAGCAATGCGTCTTGACGAGCTTGTCCGGCTCGCCACGCCCCTGCCAGCCGCCCGGCGGGGTGTCCTGGAGATGCGGGCCGTAGTGCGCGATGAGCTGTTCGAGCGGCTGGGTAGTGAGCGCCATCAGTTTCCTTCCATGGAGTGTACGGTGCCAGACGCCATCACCTGTCCTTGCCAGACCCCCACCTGGCGACGGCGACAGGCGGGACAGACGTGCATGTAGTGCGCCACCGGCCCGTGCATCGGCCAGTCGAGCCCGACATCGCGCAGGACGCCTTGCAGATCTTCGACCTGCCGAGCGCTGGCATAGGCCTCGCCACAGAGACGACAGCGCGCGGGCGGGGCCGTGGCATTGTCGTGCTTGTACAGCGTGACGCCGAGGTGCAACGGGCGTTGGAAAATGTGGAACAGCTTGCCGAACGGCATATAGAGCAAGGTGGCAATCACGGTCACGGCGTGGATCAGCGAAATAACCCCATAGCCCGCCCCGTGTAAGGCGTGCATACTAAAGGTCAGCATCAGCCCAGTCGTGGCCACCGCCAGGAGCAAGAGCAAGGGCAC
This sequence comes from Pseudomonadota bacterium, assembly GCA_005777235.1. Classification (GTDB taxonomy): domain Bacteria; phylum Tectomicrobia; class Entotheonellia; order Entotheonellales; family Entotheonellaceae; genus SXND01. The sequence goes on along the minus strand of SXND01000241.1, from coordinate 19,652 downwards.
CAGATCCGTGCCAAACTGCTGCGCCGCCACGGCCCCGACTTCGCGCAGACGACGGTGCAGCGTCATGAGCACGCCGATGATCACCAGCACCGCCGCGATGTTGAGCAGGTTGAACATGACGTAGCGCCCGAGGGACTGCACATGGAATGACCCGGCCTGCACCCCGAACACCAGCACTTGATACACCTGCGGCGCATCCGGCTGGCTTTCAAAGTGAATCCAGCCAAACACCAGCGGAAACGTCACCGCCGCGGCCAGGATGGTGCCCCAGGACATACACCAATGCGCCAGCCAGCGGCCCCGACCGCGTTGGAGGATGAACGTTTGCGCGACAAAGTTGCCGCCCAAGGCCCCAGCCAGGGTGCGGAGACGGCTCACACAACCGCGCCGCTGGCACAGCAGTTGCCAGCCGCGGCGCCAGTACAGACGCGTCGCCGGGCGCATGAGCCACACCGTATAGCGGTACACCAGGGCAAAGGCGGAAAACATGGCGCCGAAAGTGTACATGAGCAAGGCCGGGTCATAATTGCGCAACGTGCGCGAGCCCAGTAGTAGCCCAATGCCCAGCAGCAGCACCGCCCCAAGGCCAGCGCTGAGGGCTGGCAGCATGAAGAAGGACGGACGCGTCATGCGGTCACCGCCAGCATGTCCGGATGGCTGTCACAGGCCGTCGCCAAGCTGCAGCCAATGTCCGTCGCCAGCAGGGCGTCGAGCACTTCCGGGGGGGGCAGCTCCAGAGACACTGTGTCGCCTTCGACACGCACAGGAAACACCTGCACCCTATAATCCTCCCCACTCAGACAGGCACCCGATTCGAGCGAAAACGTCTTTTTGTGCAAGGGACAGGCCACCTTGGGGATGTCGTTGGTGTCACCGATAATCCCACGCGACAGCACAAAGGCCTTCTTATGTGGACACATCTGCTGGGAGGCATACCAGGTACCCCGGCTGGTGAAATTGAACACGGCAATCTGCGTCTTGCCGTACTTGATGGTACCCCCACCATTGAGCGGAAAATCGTCCACGGTGCCGACCTGCACCCAGGTGCGTGGCGCCGTGGCCAGCTGCGCCGCTGCCGGACGGGTGCGCTGCTGCATGATGTCCAGTTGGATCAACGATACAGCTTCCGACGGCCAGTCGCCGGGGCGCGGCTGGCCACGCTCGGTGATGATCTCAATCCCGGGCTCCGTGTCGTCCGTGTTGACAAACTGCCGGAACCATTTTTGTTTGGCGGGATCCTTGACCACGGCAGCCCACTCACACTGATAGGTATCGACCAGCGCTTGCATCATGGTGTCCAGTTCGGTGCAGATACCCAGTTTATCATGGATAATGACCTCCTTCAGGTGCGCAATGCCGCCTTCCAGCTTGTCAATCCACACCGCGGTGCGGGTCAAACGGTCCGCCGTCATGATGTAGTACATCAGGAAACGATCGATATACGTCAGAGCCGTGGCCTCGTCGAGATCCGTGGCCAGCAGGTCGGCATGCCGGGGCCGGGCGCCGCCGTTGCCGCACACGTATAGATTGTAACCGCGCTCCGTGGCCACCAGGCCAAAATCCTTGCCCTGGGCTTCGGCGCACTCACGGATGCACCCCGACACGGCGCCCTTGATTTTATGTGGCGCACGCACGCCCTTGTAGCGATTCTCCACCCGTACGGCAAAGCCCACCGAGTCCTGCACCCCATAGCGACACCACGTCGTGCCCACACAGCTCTTCACCGTGCGCAGGGCCTTACCGTAGGCGTGACCGCTCTCAAAACCGGCCTCGACGAGCTGGCCCCAGATGCTCGGCAGATCCTGCGCCTTGGCGCCAAACAGGTCAATGCGCTGCCCGCCGGTGATCTTGGTATACAGGCCAAATTGTTGCGCCGTCGCACCGAGGGCAATGAGCTTCTCCGGGGTGATTTCGCCCCCTGGCACACGCGGCACCACCGAGTAGAGGCCGCCGCGCTGCATATTGGCCAGCATGCGGTCGTTGGTGTCTTGCAGGGTCTGGTGCGCCGGTTGCAGGATGTGTTCATTCCACAGCGAGGCCAAGATCGAGGTGACGGCTGGCTTGCACACTTCACAGCCGGCGCCACGACCGCACTGTGCCACCACCGTGTCAAACGTTTTTAACTGTTTGGTCTTGATGAGGGCAAACAGCTCGGTACGCGTATAGGCAAAATGCTCACACAGATTCTTGTTGACCGTTTGCCCCATACTCTGCATTTCGGTATTGAACAAATCGGTAACTAAGGGCAGACAGCCACCGCAGCCGGTGCCGGCCTTCGTGCAGCTCTTCACCTGCCCAATGGAGGTCAGTTCCTGGTCGCGAATGGCGCTGCAAATGGCGCCTTTCGTGACGTTGTTGCACGAACAGATCTGCGCGCTCTCCGGGAGACCTGCCACACCGCCCACCACGTCGCTGCTGCTGGATTTGCCCATGAGCAGCTCATGCGGTTTACAGGGCAGTGCCCCACCGCCCTTGGCCATCGCGGCCAGCACGCCGTAGTCGTGCGCATCGCCCACCAGCACGCCGCCCAGCAGGTGCGTACCGGCATGATTGAACAGCAACTTTTTATACACCCCGGCGAACGGGTCTTCCCAGGTCAGCGGCTTGGCGCGCTCTGGCCCGGCTTCGTAATCGCCAAAGCTGGCCACGTCCACGCCCATGAGTTTTAACTTGGTGGACAGATCGGCGCCCGCAAAGCGCTCGTCGCCACCGGTGAGGTTTTTCGCGACAATGTCGGCCATCTGCCAACCAGGCGCCACCAGGCCGTAGATCATGCCCTTAAACAGGGCCACTTCGCCAATGGCATAGATCTGTGGGTCAGAGGTGCGCAGGTACTCATCCACCAGCACGCCGCCGCGCTCGCCCACCGCCAGACCACTGGCTTTGGCGAGATCGTCACGCGGGCGGATACCAGCCGAGACAATAATCATGTCCACCGCCAGCGTGCTGTCATCGCTAAAGCGCATGCCCTCCACCTTGCCCACGCCGAGCACTTCCTTGGTACCGATGTTGAGGTGTACCTGCACGCCGAGTTCCGCCAGTTTTTCCACGAGTAGCCGTGAGCCGGCATCATCGACCTGGCGCGGCATGAGACGCGGGGCAAACTCGATGACGTGCGTTTCCAGGCCCAGATCGTGCGCCGCTTTGGCCGCTTCCAGGCCGAGCAAGCCCCCGCCAATGACCGCAGCGCGTTTGGCGCGCTTGCCGTAGTCCATGATCTTTTCCAGGTCTTCGATGGTGCGGTACACAAATACGCCACGCTTGTCGATCCCCGGCACCGGCGGCACGAATGGATAGGAGCCCGTGGCTAGCACCACGGCATCGTAGGCCGTGCGCACGCCTTTATCGGAGTGGACCACCCGGGCCTGGCGATCAATCTGGCTGGCGCGGTCCCCAATGTACAATTGCACGCCGTGTTCCTCGTACCAGCCCCGCTTGGCCAGTAGCAACTTTTCGGCGCTGCGATGCGCAAAAAACGACGTCAACCCCACGCGATCATAGGCCGCCCGCGGCTCTTCGCAGAACGTCACGATGGTGTACTGGCGTTGCGTGTCACACGCCACCAGCGTTTCGCACAAACGCTGGCCCACCATGCCGTTGCCCACCACCACCACGGTCTTGGTTCGACGGTCTTCGCTCATCGTTACGTCCTTTCTGCATGGCCCCTAGTCGTGGGCTGTGCGCTGTCCATTGCGTCAGTCCTACCTGTCTCTTGCATCCATACACTGCCCGTGCCATCCCTACGCGGGCCTAGCCCGCGAGGCACGTCTTCTTACGAGCGTATCGTTTCCAGCTCTGGTACCCGCACTGGGGCTGCCGCATCCTGCTCCTGCGGGGCAAAACGCACGGCAAACATCATGACTCCAGTGAGCAGCACCAGACCACTCAATATCATAAAGGCATCCGCCGTGCTCAGGGCCTCAACGCTGAGGAGCCACCCCGCAGCCACGGCCCCAGCATTGCCACCAGCCCCCACAATCCCGGCCACCGAGCCGAGCGCTTTGGGCTGCAAGAACGGCACCAGGCCATAGGTTGCCCCCGAGGCCATCTTCACCCCCAGGCCAAACACTAGCATGACGACAATGGCTGGTCCCAGACTGGTCATACGCGAGAAAGTCAGCAACGCCAGCCCTTCGAGGAGCAACACCCCGCCCAGCAGCATGGCCCGACCGTGCAGACCACCCCGCCGCGCCCAGCGGTCGGACAACATGCCGCCCAAAGCCCGTGCAAACAGATTCATCAGCCCGAAGGAGCCGGCGATCAGCCCCGCCGTCGTCACATCAAGACCAAAACGGTCGTGGTAATACAGCGCCGCGATGTTGTGCATGGTGATCTCGATGCCAAAGCACGCCGCATAGACCACGCATAAGAGCCACACCCGGAAATCCTTCGCGGCCACCAGAAACGTGCCACCGCCCTTCACCGGCACCGCGGGGAGCTGACCCGTGGCCCGCAAGTCCGCGTAGTTCCCCTCGGGCGTATCCTGCGTCATCCGGGCATAGGCGAGCGCCGTCAGCAGTAAGATGATGCCGGGGAGCACCATCGCTAGGCGCCAGCCCAGAAACGGCGTCACGCCTAGATGCACCAGCCCGGCCACCAGGAGCGGCATGACCATCTGCGTGACCCCACCGCCCAGATTGCCCCAGCCGGCCACCGTGGCATTGGCCGTGCCCACACAATTGGGGGCGAACATCACCGAGGTGTGATACTGCGTAATGACAAACGAGGCGCCGATCATGCCAATGGCGAGACGGAACAGTAAAAAGGCTTCGTAGCTCGTCGCCAGACCCACTCCGATGACCGGCAAGGCCCCCAGGCTTAACAACCAGGTATACATGCGCCGGGCCCCATAGCGGTCGCAGAGCGGCCCAATGATCAGGCGCACCAGCACAGGCATGGCCACGGAGGCCATAATTGTGGCACCAATCTGGCCCTTGGTCAGCTGCAGATCGTCGCGGATAATCGCCATCAAGGGTGCCAGGCCAAACCAGCCGAAGAAGCACAGGAAAAACGCCATCCATGTCATATGGAAGGCACGCATGGGGGGCGTGGTAAAGTCGCCTAAGGTAATCCGGGTCGCCTTGTGGTGCACGTAATGCCCTCTTTGCCTGGCTGGATTCGTGGTCAGCGTGGGGGATGTCCACGCCTCGTGCCTTCCAAATAACATCGCTTGTAGCAAAATATCAGCAATAATAGTGCCAGAAATGTAGGAAGCGGTAATTTGCTCTCTAGGCATTCGTATATAAGAGGTTGTCGTCGTGTGTGACCATGGACGAGGCGTCAGGCAATCCAGGGTATCCGACATATTCGTCGCTTTTTATCACTATGGCTACAGAAGCGTCCTTTCGAGCCGCAGACTGACGTGGGCGTCCAGCGCGCCTCGCTTGGCGCGTGTACGGCGCCATAGCACGGGAGGTAGCGTGGCGCTGCTGTGACACCGCCTTGGGCAGGCAAGAGCGCCTGGCCAGCGTGCTGACACCGACTTCTCCAGACAATTTTGTCGGAAGCGGGGCACATATCCGACAAAGACGGCAGGAGCGCGGGAGCACAGCGTTTCGCGCTTGACCACCACGGCCACGGCCTCTATGCTGCCGCAGGCAAGCACAGGGTGGGACAACCGCAGGCATGAGGTGGGCATATGGCTTTTGTCGAAACGGAGCGCCACAGAGATTCCTTTCTGGGGACTGTCGGCTTGAGCCGACAGGGGAAAGAAAGGGTGGCCAGTCTTCTGGCCAATTCCTGCTGTGTCCCCGTTGGCATGTGTACACCTTCCTCAGTTAGATAGTTGTGCTGTATCAAACAACATGCTATCCTCTTGGCATGGAAACACACGGGTATGCTCGCAACGCTGGTGCCGTCTTTGCGCTGAAGTATCACCTCGTCTTGTGCCCCAAGTACCGCAAGCCGGTCCTGGGTGGCCCTGTCGAGGCACGATTGAAAGAGTTGTTGCTTGCGAAGGCGCAGGCACTGTCTCTCATACTGCACACTATGGAAATTATGCCGGATCACGTCCATCTGTTTGTGGAGAGTGATCCTGAGATGGCTCCGGCCAAGATTGTCGCCCAACTGAAGGGCTACCCGTCGCGTGTGTTACGGCAAGAGTTTCGATATCTGCGCTCGCAACTGCCCTCCCTCTGAAGCAGGAGCTACTACATCGTCTCGGTAGGACATGTCTCGGAAGCCACGGTACGCCGCTATATCGAGAATCAGAAGACGAGGCATGAGGATGTCTGTTCTTACCTACAAGTATCGCATCAAAGACAGCACCTCTGGCACACAGCTTGCCAAGATGGGTGGCGCGATTCACTATGTATGGAACTATTGCAACGAGGTCTCGCTTCTGGCGTTTCGCCGAGACAAGGTCTTGCTGTCTGCCTATGACTTGCACAAGTTGACGTCCGGAACCTCGAAAGACTTGCGGCTGTCTGCTGACACCATCCAACAGGTGTGCACCGAATATGTCACGCGCCGGAAACAGTGCAAGAAAATCAAACTGAAGTGGCGAAGTCAGAAGCGCTCGCTCGGGTGGATACCCTTCAAGGCAGCGTACATCAAGCTCCGAGGCGATACGGTCACGTACTGCGGGTATCGGTTCCGTCTCTGGTTGTCGCGTCCGGTCGCTGGGGATATCAAGACGGGGAGCTTCACGCAAGATGCGCGAGGGCGCTGGTACGTCAATCTTCAGTGTGCAGTGGCGGACGTGACAGAGCCTGCACGACACCTCGAGCTGGGTATTGACCTGGGATTGACGAACCAAATCGCGTGTTCCGATGGCATCATCTATCGCCGCGACAATCTCACCCGTACTCATCAAGAGGCCCTCGCCAAAAGCCAACGTGCCAACAAGAAGACGCGTACCAAGGCGATACAAGCGAAGATTGCCAATATCCGTAAGGATTGGACCCATAAGGCGACATCGGCGATTGTCCGCAGAGCCCACCGCATTGTCATCGGCGATGTCTCCAGTACGAAGCTCATCAAAACGCCTTTTACCAAATCGACCTATGATGCCGGATGGGGCATGGTCAGAAGCCAGTTGCACTACAAAGCCACAAGGCTTGCTGGGGTCTGTATCGAAGGCAACGCAATGTTCTCCAGTGTCACTTGCTCGGACTGTGGCGCACGCTCCGGCCCGCGTGGACTCAGTGCGCTGGGGGTAAGGGAGTGGAGATGTCTTGACTGTGGCGTCACGCATGAGCGTGATGTGAACGCGGCCAAGAATATCCTCGCTCTCCGTACCGGACGTGGTACGCCAATCAAGGGAATCCGTCTGCTTTAGCTGGCGGAGGACGTCAAGCATCAGCATCTACGATACCCAAGGCAACTTGCTGGCGCGCTTGGGGAATACACCCGAAGGCGAAGCGCCGGGGCAGTTCATCGCGCCACATGGGATTTGCCTCCACCCCTACGGCGACATTTACCTGGGGGAAGTCTCTTGGACCCATACCGGGAGCAAGCTCAATCCCCCGCGGGAAATCCGCTCCTTGCAGAAGTTGGTGCGGCAAGCTGCCTCACCTGGCATCCCGGGCCCTGGCCCAGTGGACAAGGGCCCGGAACAATTGTGGCCCCAGGTGATCTCTACTCCTACCGGATGCTCCCCTCTGGGATGCTGCGTTGCGGGCCAGTACCATGTCGCGTCTCTCGGGGCAGGCGCGCGACATGGTCGTCCTTCCCTGGGGTCGCATGAGGCCTGGCAGCGTTGCACTTTCTTGGCGAGGCCGCTACACTGTCCGGCGAACTTGGGACAATCACCTCTGGGGCTTATCCCGAGCCGCCCGCGGCGGGAGTCGTAGGGCACTGTTACCGTTTTTCCCGTCGTGCCAGGTAGGATGAGGGCGAGCGACAGGCCACGTGCACGGAGAGTTGATGCGCGATTCAGTGGTTGCAGCCCAACACGTGAGCCGATCCTATGACCATGGTCGCGTGAGCGCGCTGCAGGACGTCACTCTCGCCATCGCACGGGGTGAATACGTCGCGCTGGTCGGACCCAGTGGGAGTGGGAAATCGACCCTGTTGCACTTGCTATGCGGTCTCGACAAGCCGACAACGGGGCATATCTTTTTTGACGGCATAGAGCCTACCTCGGTCCGCCAATGGGCCAAGCTGCGTGCGGCGCGCATTGGCTTTGTGTTTCAGGCCTTTCATCTCCTCCCCACCCTCACCGCCCAACAAAATGTGGAAATGCCGATGTTTGGCATTGTGTCACGGGCGAAAGATCGCCAGCGCCGGGCCATGGCATTACTGGAACGGGTGGGTCTCGGCGGGCGCGCACATCACCGGCCCGCTGAATTGTCAGGCGGGGAGCGTCAGCGTGTGGCCATTGCGCGGAGTGTCGCCAATGCGCCCGTCCTCATTCTGGCTGATGAGCCGACGGGGAATCTCGACTCTCGGACCGCGGCCGATATTATGCATCTGCTGCGCGAGGTTCATAGGCAGGACGGCAGCAGCCAGACCTTGATTGTGGTGACGCACAACCTGGAGATAACCACCCACAGTGATCGCGTGGTGCAGCTGGCCGACGGCCAGATTGTCTCGGCGTAGGGGTCAGAGCACACCCATGTATTTTCTGAGTATCCCGCTGCACAACTTAGCACGGCGGCCGCTGCGCTCGAGTCTCAGCGCCTTAGGCGTGGCGCTCGCGGTGGCGAGTTTTATCGCGCTCCTCGGGCTCGCCCGCGGCACAGCCCAGGCGTGGGTGACCACCCTCGTGGCCCGCGAGACGCATGTGATGGTGACGCGCACCGGTGCGGTGGACATCCTCACGGCCTCGATTGATGAGCAGGCGGCTGAAGCCTTGCGCCACACTGCCGGGGTGCAAGATGTGGCGGGGGAACTGGTCGATCTGCTGGCGCTCAAGCCTGATCAACCCGTGCTGGTGACCGGCTGGGCTGCCGAGAGTTTCTTATGGCGGACCTTACGCCTCAGCACCGGACGTTTGCCAGGCCCCGAGGATTCCCACGGCATTGTCTTGGGCAACGCTCTTGCGAAAACGCTGCACTTACAGCCTGGTGATACCTTGACACTTCTCGGCCAACCATGCACGGTCACCGGCATCGCCCGGCCGGCGGGGACGATGCACAATAACATGCTGTTTTTGTCACTCCGTACCATCCAAAACCTGTTGAATCGTCCAGGGCGGGTGACCGTGTTTAATGTGCGTCTGGACCAGGCCAGCGATGTCGAGGTGATGCAGACCGTGCTGGCACGTCTGCGGGCGGCATTCCCCGAGTTCACCTTTACCGAGACCCGCTCGATGGCGGAAAACAACGATTTGCTGCGGATGGGACAGGCCATTGCCTGGGGAATTTCGAGTATTGCCATGGTGATGGGTGTCTTGGGGGTGTTGAATACGCTCCTGATGTCTGTGACCGAACGCCTGCGTGAGTTTGGCATCCTCTGCGCGGTCGGGTGGCGCCCCAGCCGCATCCTGGCGATGATCGTGAGCGAGGGCTTAGCCATTACGCTAGTGGGTAGTGCGGTCGGGGCCCTCCTGGGCCTCTATGGGCTCCAGGGACTCGCGTCTCTGCCTGTCGTGCGTGGTTTCCTTGAGCCCGAGGTCGGCGGACGTGTTGTGGTGGAAGTCTGTGCGGTTACCGTCCTCATGGGCGTGCTCGGCAGTGCCTATCCCGCCTGGCGTGGAGCACGGCTGAATCCGATTGAGGCCTTGAAGTACGAGTAATACGTGCAAGGGTCGCCGCAGTCGCTGTCAGGTCACACAGCCTACCACAGGCTCCAGAAAGGTTTGTCCATGGGCGTCCTACGCCATTGTCGTGTCGCGCTTGGCATGTACATACTTGTGCTGTGTGGTACGCCTGCAGTGGCCTCAGCCAGCGCAGCGCAATCGGGCATTACCGTACACGTTGAGCAGTGCCAGACCGCCGTAGAAAAAACCCTGTGTACCCTCGCGGCCCATCTCGACAGGCTGCGCGACCAGGCACGGTATTGGGACGGACCGCTGGAAACCGATCCGACGTGTGATGCGGTCGTCCTCGTCTTAGCGGCCAAACTTGGGAAGTCGAGTCCCAGTCTGCGGCAGGAAACACTGGAACGCATCTTCACGTGGAAAGGGCGACGGCCGGACGGCTGGGCCGCGTATCCGGGGGGGCCGTATGATCAGAACACCACGGCGATCATGCTCCTGGCGCTCCAAGCCATTGGTCTCGGGCGCGAGCAGGCGGAGCTCACCGAGGCGTGGAAGACGTTCGAGCGCAGCGGGGGGGTGGCGGGACTGACGGTCACCTCGCGCCTCTTCTTAGATGCGCTCGGTCTCCATCCGCATCATGAGGCGCCGGTGTTGAGCCCGAAGATCGTGGCGCTCTCGAAGGTCTTACCCGTGAATGTCTTTAAGCTGGGTATTTTGCGCAGCGTCATCATTCCCCAAATTGGTCTCAAATACTATCAGATGCTGCCCAAAGCCCCCCCCCTGCCCAAGGCGGTGCTCCAAGCACGCGGGAGCCTTTTGGGACACGGGTTCCCCATGAGTCCTCTGGAAGAGACCCACGCTGCCACCTTCCTGGCGGGCACGGCCGCCGATGACCCAGCGTACTATATGACGCCGGATTTCCTGCATGCCGCCATTGTGCATTCCGATGAGTTTTGGGCGCAAGAAATTGTCGCGTGGACCCTCAAACTGCAGCAGTCCGATGGCGCGTGGTATGCGCTGGCCAGCACCATCAATTCCATCTTGCTCTTGCAAGAGGCGCAAGCCAAGGGAATGGCCGATTTTTCTCCGGAGATCGACGCGGCCTGGAATGGTCTTATGCAGTCCCGGAGGAAATCGCACCAGGGGCCCCTCTTCGTGCAAACGATTCGCAGTACCGTGTGGGATACGGCGAATGCCCTGTCGGCATTACTCAATGTCAGTCCCACGCTCGTGAGCCAGCCACAGGACCGCTGGCAGCAGACGGCCACGTGGATTCTCCAGCATCAGTTCCCCGCCAAAGATATGCTCCTAGGACGGGACGGGACGGTCCCCAAGGCGTGGAGTTTTAGCCATCTCGACTCGGCCTATTTGGATTCTGATGATACCTCCGCGATGCTCAACGCCTTGTGGGAGCTGCACCGCCGACGTCCTGAGACGCGCCTTGCGCAGGCCATGGCCAGTGCCGTAGAATGGCTGGTGCAGTTGCAGAATGAGGACGGTGGCTTTCCGTCGTGGAATCGTGGCATGAGCAAAGGCCTGCTGCATCTGATGGGTCCATCGTTCAACGACCTCGCGGAGATTGCCGACACGAGTCAAGCCGATGTCACGGCACGCGTCCTGTATGTCTTGACACGTCTGGCCGAGCACCAGGTCTTGCCAGCGTACGCCGTGGCGTTGCACACGTCCATGGCGCAGGCGTGTGCGTTTCTGAAGCGCAGTGCCGTCCTGCTGCCGGATCAACGCACCCCGGTGTGGTTTGGGGACTGGGCGGTCAACTATGTGTACGGGACGGCCTTTGCCACCATGAGCTTATTACATGGGAAGTGTTGGAGGCCCAGTGACGCGGTCCCGTCTGTCCAATGGCTGCTGGCGACGCAACAGGCCAATGGGGGCTGGGGGGAGTCACCGGAGAGCTATAAACACCGCGCTTATGTCCCGGCACCGCCGACGATCTTTCAGACGGCTTCAGCACTCCTCGGGCTGATCGAATATCATACCAGCGCTCAGGAGCCTGACGAACTCCAGGCCAAGGTACGGAGTGCTATTGACCAGGGCATTGCCTACTTGGTACAGAAAACACACTTTGGTCGCGATATCCACGAGGAAACCTATACCGCGGTTGTGGTCAAGGGCCAGATGTTTGTCAATTATTATCTCTCCAATTACTATTTCCCCATGTATGTGTTGGCCAAATGGCACAAGCTCCAGGGGGAAGGGACGGCCTCCCGCGCTCTCGTAGACTAATGAGACCAGACGATGTCACAGGGAGTCTGGACCGCCAGGCCGCACATGGACGACACGCACGTAGGACAGAGACGATGTTGCAGGTAGGCAGGCGCTGGATGGTGGCATTGCTGGGCGGCTGCGTCATGGCGGCTGCCGGGTGCGCCGCAGTCCCCCAGACGCCATCCCTGTTCCCAGTGCTCACCCAGCGCTCGCCTGCCGCACGCGCCCAGGTCGTGCAAGAGCGCGCCACGAGTGTGCAGACGCTCTCGGCGCTACTGGCAGTGTCGTATAGTAGGGGTTCACAGCATGGCACCTTTGATCTCATCGTCAACTACGCTGCGCCAAGCACCTTACGTTTTACCGCGTTGAAAGATACCGTCCTGCACACCAAGATGCTCTTCGATCTTCTCGTACAGCAGGAGACGTACCGGTTCGTGCGCTACGAAGACGCTGGCGCGCTGTTCCAGCAAGGGCTGGCCCAGGATTTCCTCCATGACCACCCGATGTTCCGCACATTTGTGCTCGTTGGCGAGGCCTTTTTGGTGCCAGGGGTGGCGCACGATGGCCAGCCCCCACAGGTCAATAACGCTGGGACGCGTCTGCGCACCGCACTCCGTCATGGCGTGCACGCGCAGTGGAGGAGTCACGCCGAGACGCTCGAAATCTTCCGGGCGTGTTTACGCATGCAGACGGCGGCGGAGACCATCGCGTTGACGCTCGACTACCGTGAGTATCGTCGCGTGGACACGCACTATCTCCCCCACCAGGTGACGCTGCACGATCGACGCGCCGGGTTTACGGTGCACGCCGTGGTGAAAGAGGTGACCGTGAACGAGCCGCTGGCGCCAGACGTTTTTGTGCTCACGCCCTAAGTGCGGTGGCCGTGGGATGCGATGTCTCTCTGCGCAATTGACCCCGGGGGATGGCTTTGGTACACTTCATTCCCAGGGCAGCGCGGCCTATGGTATGGGGAGGAGCGCGTAGTGAGACAGGCAGGGTGCTGGGAGAGAAGAACGTGCCTACGCCTGGCATGCCTGCTCATCCTGATGGGATGTCTGCGCAGTGCGGTGGCTGCCGAGGATCTGGGCACCCCGATCACAGGGGAGGCACACACGGCCTTTTTAACGGCATGGGGCACACAGATACGGCGCATGCACACCCTCCACATGACGTTTCAACAGGCGAAGCATCTGCGCATGTTGCGTCAGCCCCTGCTGACACGCGGCGAACTCTGGTTGAAAGAGGGCACCCTGCTGTACGTGCTGACCAATACCGCGGGGCAGCAAGAACTCGTCGTGCGCCTCGACCCCCAAACGGTGCGGGTGTATTACCCGCTGCTGGCCACCATGGAAGTGCTCGATCTCAAGAGCACCGGCGGACAAACACCGACCATGCCCGCAGTATGGCAGATGGACCCGGAGGCCATGGGCAAAGACTATGACATCGCTCTCTTTGAGACAGCTGGACGGTATACACTACGTCTAGTGCCGAAAGAGACCAAAGGGCTGCTGCAAGAAATGCGTCTGGTGATCCAGGATTTGCAACCACAGGAACTCGTGCAGGTCGACAAAAATGGTACACGCTTGCACATGCAGATTACCACCTTCACCATGAATCCCGCGCTCAGTGCCGCTCAGTTGGAGCTCCACGTGCCAGAGGGTACTCAGGTCACGCAACCTCTCCACTAATTGGCGCATCGCGCGAAGACACTCGCGAGGACTCGGCAACCAGGGCGTTAGCATGCGTATCTGTGATTTGACCACCTTGTACATAGACGGTGGCGCTGGCGGGGTCAACACCTATCTCCTGGAGAAGGCGCGGTATTTTGCCGACCATCGTGGGGTCAAGCAGCACACGATCATCGTGCCTGGCGCACGGGATACCGAACAGCGGCTGTTTGATTCCACGCTGTATACGGTGCGGAGCCCGTGTTTTGTGTATAACCCGCACCATCGGATTCTCACTCACTATCGCCAGATCACACGCTTACTCACGATGGTGCGCCCTGATCTCATTGAAGTCGACTGTACCTATCTCCTCGGTCATTGGGCGCGGCGGGCCATGCGCCAAACGCCCGTACCCCTCGTGGGATTTTATCATGCCCATCTGCCGAGTTTTTACGCACGTCCGTTGACGCAGCGTTTTGGCAATGTGGTGGCGACCATCGCCGAAGCCTCCGCTTGGCGGTATATGGCGTATTGTATGGCCCCCCTCGATAAAGTCCTTGTCGCGTCCCAGGATATCTATGCGCGGCTGGTGACCACACTCGCCACCAAAGTCGAGCAAGTCCCCCTCGGCGTGAATATGGAGCTGTTTAAGCCCCGCCCACCACAGGACAGCACAGCGCGCAACACCCGTCCGATGATTCTCTATGTCGGCCGCCTGAGCCAGGAAAAAAATCTGCCGGTGCTCTTCGAGGCCTTCCGGCTGCTCAATCAACGAGGTGCCTACCAGCTCTGTCTGGTCGGGGATGGCCCGCTGCGTTGCCAGACCGAGCGTTTCGTGCAGACCACGCCCCATACAAACTATGTGGGGATGATTCCCTATGGTACGCGCCTCGCAGAACTGTATGCCACGGCAGATGTCTTAGCGCTCCCCAGTCGTAACGAAACATTTGGCCTGACGATCCTGGAGGCGCTGGCTGCCGGAGTGCCAGTGGTCGCGGCCAATCAGGGCGGGCCGACGGATTTGCTGCAGCCCTATGTCGGGGCGCTCGCCACGCCGGGTGATCCGGTGGATTTTGCGGACAAACTCGCGCGTGTCCTGGCGGATTGCACCAAGGCGGAGCAGTGTCGCGCCTATGTGACAGAGCATTTTTCATGGAGTAAAACGTTTCTCAAGCTTTTAACGATCTACGAAAATTTACTGGCACGGGGCACGACGTCTCCCGAGGGATTATAGGGCATGTTCTCCTCACGTCTCTGGCATGATCTCCGTACTTATTATCGTGGCTGCCGTGGTCGTGACCTGCAGGAATTTTACGATCTGGAGAGCCGGCTCCCCTATTTTGATCACGTCGGTCATATTCTTGGAGCCCACAAACGTCGTATTCTCCTGGCGTGGATGCGCGACGTCCGCGTACACGGTCCCATCCTGGAGCTGGGGAGTGGCATTGGCACGTTTGCGCGCCAGCTCGCCAAGCAGGCGTATCACGTGGCAGCCGTCGATATCTCCAGCGCCAAAACGCGCAAAGGGCAGTTGATGACCGCCAGACAGTGGGGGGACGCGCCGGCACCTGTCCAACATTTTGTTGGAGACCTACGCCAGATTGGTACGGGGACAGCTCTTGACGGCGCACTACGCCAGGGGTATGGGTGGTCGACGCTGCCCGCCTTCGAGGTCGTGCTGGCGGCAGACATCTTAGAGCACATTCCCGATGCCCCGGAGGAGACACTCCGCCATATCCATCAGCTCATGGCGCCACACGGACGGTTGTTCGCCTCGGTGCCCTCGTGGTTGTGTCGCCACGACCCTGGACATTTCTGGACATTGCTGCCGCAGGACTGGGAGCGCCTGTTCACCGCGAGCGGCTTTTACATCCAGCGCCAGCGCATGAGCCGTATCTGTTGGTACGGCTTGCCGACCCCTCTGCCCCTGGCGATGGTCTACGAACTACGTCCTGGTGTGCAGTCGGACACGCAGGCTTCGAGGCAAGAGGTTGTGACAGCCTAGTGCACTGCCACAGCTCCTCGTGTGCCAAGCCTCTGCCTGGGAGTGCGGGTAAGATGCCCGCGCCCCAGGGATGACCCAAGCACTCCTGTGGATAGGCACTCGCGTGCCTCTACGACCTCTCCTGTGCTCTGTCCGAGAACGTGAGACAGCGATGCCTACTCCTGACACGCCGGCCCCAACACCACGCTGGTATACCCATACCTATAATCGCGTGGCGTTCTATCAGTGTATTGCTGCCTGCGCCCCCTGGCTACCACGGTCCGTGCAATGGCAGATCGCACGCGGGGTGGCCACGATCCTGCGCCACGGCATGCCACGGGAGTATGCCGCAGTCCAGGGGAATCTGCGCCGCGTCCTGCCCCAGGCCAACGTCGCAGAAGTCGCCCAGCAGGCCCGACACGTGTTTCGCAATTTTGCCTGCTGTTTTGCGGACTTGCTCACGCTGAATCGCCGTGCCCCTGGGCAGCAACAGGCCGCGCTGGCGCACGTGCATGGGCTCTCCCACTTGCAGCAGGTCTTACAGAGCGGCCGCGGGTTTATTGCCGCCACGGCCCACCTCGGCAACTGGGAACTGGCCGGCCGCCTGTTGAGTCGCTCGGGCCGACGCATCCATGTGCTCATGGCGCCGGAACACGATCCTGCCGTGCAACGCTTCTTGCGGGACGGTGTGGGCGCGGCGGATATCCACTTTGTCGCCAATACCGGCAGCGCCGTGTTTGTGCAGTTACTTCTCGCCCTGCGGCGTGGCGATGTTGTGGCCATCCAGATGGATCGCGCCACTGGCCACCGCAGCGACATCGCGGTGCCGTTTTTTGGCGCCCCGGCCTGTTTCCCGCTCGGCCCCATGCTCCTGGCTCGCGCCGCCCACGTCCCCGTGTTACCATGCTTTTGTCTGGCGCGCCCTGACGCACGGTATGAGATCTGGGTCGATGAGGCGCTGCCGGTCCCCGCTGGGGACGAAGCTGCCGCACTCCAGCAGCTCGTCCACGTGCTGGAACGCTATATCACCCTGGCCCCCACTCAATGGTACAACTTCTATGATGTCTGGGCTACCCTCCCCCCCGCACCATGAGCGCATGGCCATCACCGGCATGGGTGTCGTGAGCCCCATTGGCCAGGGCCTCGAAGCCTTCTGGCAGGGGCTGGTGCATGGCGTCTCAGGGATTACCCCCATTGAGCGTTTTCCGACGCACGATCTGCGCGTACGCCGCGGTGGCGAGATCAAACAGTTACGCGACCTGCCCGCATTGTCACGCCCACTGCCGACCTGCCGCGCCTCGCAGTTCCTGATCCACGCCGCCCTGGAGGCCACACATCAGGCCCGCGTGCCTGCACTACTCGCCACTGGCGGGCGCCTCGGGGTGGTCATTGGCTCGGCCCTGGGAGGCATTGCCGAAGCGGAACGCTGGCATGAAAATCCACAAGACCTGCATGCACTGGCCGGGGCGTCGTATGACGGACCGACACGCCAGTTGGCACGCTGGCTGGGGGCGGAGGGGCCGGTGCTGACCATCTCGACGGCGTGTGCCTCTGGCGCTACGAGCCTGGGGCTGGCCGCTGACCTGATCCGTGCTGGGACGGCCACGGCAGTGGTGGCAGGGGGCATGGACGTGCTGTGTCGGTTTGTGATGCGGGGTTTTAACCATCTGCGCGCGCTGACCCGTGATGAAATGCGTCCCTTTGACCGGCGGCGCAAAGGCTTGCTGCTCGGCGAGGGCGCGGGTCTGGTGGTGTTGGAGCGCGAGCAGACCGCGCGGCAGCGTGGTGTGATCCCCTGGGGCTACCTGCTGGGTCATGCCAGTTGTGCAGATGGAGCCCACATTACAGCCCCCGATCCTGAGGGGCGGGGCCTGGAGCGATCCATCCGCCTGGCCATGGCCAATGCCGGAGTGGAGAGTACGGCCATTGACTTTATCAGTGCACACGGCACGGGCACGCCCCTGAACGATTGTATGGAAACGCGGGTCTTCAAAAAGGTACTGGGGGCCCGGGCCTACGACGTGCCGGTGAATTCGATCAAGGCGCACATGGGCCATACCATGGGCGCCGCGGCAACGCTCGAAACGATCATGTGTCTCCTGGCGTGGCACCATGGGCAACTCCCTCCGACGCTGAACTATGGGGAGCCCGACCCTGAGTGTGATCTGCCCTACGTCACGGGCCAGGCGCGTGCGTATCGTCCACGGCTGAGCCTCAATACCGCGGCAGGCTTTGGCGGCTGTAACGCCTGCCTGGTGCTTGCCGGTGGAGCCTAAGATGGGCCAGACAGTAGACGGACCGATGCGTGGCTGGGGCCTCATCACTGGCTGGGGGACGGGGCTGGAGAGCCTGCCCAGTCAGGTGCCGGCGACCATGCGGCAGCACACCATCCTCCCGGTGCCCACGCCGACCAACCCGAATGAGCGGCTGCGTCGGGCCACGCGTGAATGCCTCATGGGCGTGGCGGTAGTCCAGGCGGCTCTAGACGCGGCGCATCTGCTGCCACGCGACATCGCCGGCCCTGGCACGGCGTTGGTGTACGCCAGTGCCTCCTCTTATACTGCGGCCAATTGGAGTTTTGTCACGCAGACCACCGAGCACGCCCTGCATTTCCCCTACACCGCGCCCAGTGCTGTGCCGGCGGAAGTCACCATCCAGTTCGGCATCACCGGCCCGTACCTCACGCTCTTGAGTGGCGCGAATGCCGGTATCGAGGCCCTCTGGCAGGCGACCACGCTCCTGGCCACCGCCCAGTGCGAGCGCGCCGTGGTTTTAGGCGTCGAAACGTTTCAGGACTGCCCCGAGCTGTTTCGCGCTGGTCGCTGGCTCCTAGGCACGCCACTGGTGGAAACGGCGGCCTGTCTCATCCTGGAACGCTCTGCCGGCCTGACGCCGGTGGGCTACCATAGCGCCGGTGGCCCCAACGGCCTGACGCAGGTGCTGCAGAGCGCGGGTCCACATCCGCCCGGCAACATCTGTGTCTGCGCCCCGACCGCCGCTGCGGGGCAGGCCGCCGGGCACACCCTCCACGCCTACTGGCCGGGCTCGACGACGGTATTACTGCACGAGCGGTGTGGTTTCATGCTGGCATGTGCGCCGCTGGTGGCGTTGATGCTCGCCAGGGACGCCGGGCAGACAGCCGATCTGGTGCTGCTGTCGCAGTGGTGGGAGGCCTGGGCACTCCTGTGCTGGCCGGGAACGGTTGGGCCTGGGGCTGCGTTGGCTTCGACAGGATGAACGGCGTGTGGCGGAATGGCATGGGGACTCGTGTCCCACCGTCTGTCTCAGGCGGGCGATCCTCGCATCGCTCTCCCACAAGCTGGGAGGGGGGCGATCCTCCGCAGCCGTGGGGAGACACGTTAGACTTGGAAAAATTCCTCCAAACGCACAAACACCTCGTGATCCGCGCCATGTTGCGTGACCTCGATCACATCTTCCAGCTTGCGGAGCTGCCGAATCATCTGCTCTAGGCGGTGATCGGCATTGACGCGCAACCAGATACGGCTCTGCTCTCCCGTGCCAATGGGCATGCACAGGATGCCCTCGACATTAAAGGCCCGGCGGGAAAACAGGCCGCAGATGTGCGACATCACCCCGGGATGGTTATTCACCGTCAGGGCTAGCACTTCCTGCGGCACGGTCGGTTGGAGGGTGACTTGCCTCTCAGGCACCAGCGGTGGCATAGGTTTCCCCTCCAATCATGTCCTTGTTTGCGGCGCCGGGGGGCACCATGGGGTACACCTTTTCCGCGATGTCGATGGGCGCGTTTATCAAACACGGGCCCGGCGTGGTCAAGGCCTGCGCCAGCGTCGAGTACGGATCCGTGGCGGTGGCCAGATCATAGGCCGTCATGCCAAAGCCCCGGGCCACAGCGCAGAAATCCACCCTGGCCTGATAGTCTGAGGCAAACAAACGCTTGTCATAGAACAGATCCTGCTGCTGGTGCACTAGCCCTAGGGACATATTGTTCATCAGGACAATTTTGACATTGACGTTTTCTTCTACGGCAGTGACCAGCTCCTGGATATTCATCAACAAGCTGCCGTCACCACTAAAACACACTACCGTGCGTTGCGGATAGGCCAGGGCCGCGCCAATCGCTGCCGGCAGGCCAAAGCCCATGGTCCCAAGT
>SXND01000240.1 GCA_005777235.1 Pseudomonadota bacterium | reverse complement strand
TCGCCGGGGTGAGCCACCCTCGGCGCGGCGTCCTGCGGGGCACGTGGCGTCCTGCAGGGGCGCAGGGCTTGGGGCGGCGGCCTCGGCGGTGGGGGGTCGCACGCCCCCTGGCGTGGCTCAACCAGTCGCGCCGCTTGCGCAAAGACTCTGCACGGTTGCCCCAGAGCAGTGAGGCCAGGATGTCCCTCTCGATGACGCGTCTGATGTGGCGTCGGCTCACGGCAGCCTGCACTTTTCAAACAGCCTCTGAGGCTTACCACCCGTCAATTTTTTGATCATGATCATCATTCCCCCTGATGAGTTGGCCAGATGGCCCAGAGTGGTGGAATAGGAAGAGCCAAGGTCAAGGATCGTCGCAGGAAGCGCCACCCGGCTTTGCAGAGGGAAGTCATGGAACGCAAGGCCTGTTGCAGCGTCCCCTTTTGAAGCCGCTGCTTGCGGCTGGATGCTTAGCAAAGGCGCCGCAGGAGACAGCCCAATACCGGGTGAGGCTCATCACGAGGATGAGCCGTTCCAGGCGCTCGGGTTTCTGGATAGGGCTTTGCATGAGGCCGAAGCCACGGCTCTTCAAATCCGAGACCCTGTGCTCAATCCCCCAGCGCATGCCGTCATCAAGGCCGGTATCGCGGTGCGGCTTGACATCCATCGCCAGGATCCACGGCTCTTGCTGGCCTTGTGCATGCAACGTTCCGCTGTGGGTCAGGACGCCGCTGCCGTAGAGTGCGGCCCCCATGACGCCTGCGGGGATCCGGGCCGCAACTTCGCCGGTGGTCAGTGCGCCGCCTGCGTGGGTCAAGGGCAGATGACCTTGCAGACGAATACGGTACGCCCATGCCGCCTGCTGGCACCAGCCAATCAATGGCGCCGTCCCCTACAAGCGATCGGCTGCCAGCAGGATCGAGAGGCCTTCCGGGAACCATGCCTTGACGCTGTGCAGCAGCTCTTTCTGCACACCAACGCCACTATTGCCTGGTGTTGACCGCACCCGCCACGCGACCGGCACGGCCCGTGTGCGTCGGCGCACCGACAGCATCAAGACCTCAGGCACATCGGTGATGTGCCTGTGATCCATTGGCACATCACTCGTCTCTCCTCGCGCAGCCAGACGCTTCATAACCTCCAAAGCATAGGGGTGGATCGTCACATCAACAGCGGTCTTTGCGTTCTTCAACTGCCGTTCGATGTCCTGGGAGCGATCATGTTCCGTGCCGATCTCGCGGGCCAGTCCTGTCGCCCATTCCATCCTATTGGCGCTTCGCACCTCCCGCATCCCCCCCGCTCAAGCCAGCAGTCCCTCACGCCGTGACTTGTGATAGTCGGGGTGCCGCGTCTGCAAATCCTCTGCAATTGCCTTGATCAACACGCATGGCTGGGTCATCGAAGCCTCCAAAATGTGTGGAGACCCCTTGCCTGACAGAGGATTCCTCCTAGTCAAGGAAAATTGACGGGTGGTAAGACCCTGAGGCGACTGGCAAAGACCGTGGGCATTGCTTATACTCAGACGCCAAAAGGTCAAAGGCTTTTCCAAGGAACGCACCTCATGAAACATGTGAAAGACCTTGCACCTGGTGTCAGGCTGTCGTGGGATGACCAGACGGGTATTGTCTGGATAGACGATTACGCCAGGGGTAGAGAGCACGCGGCGCATCCGAAGATCAAACGGCCGCGCTCGGCGGACGACATGAAGCGGCGGGGGCATTGGGGGCCGGATGAGCGCTGCGTGCCGTCGCAGAGTTTTATCTACAACATCGATCGGCTGAGCATTCATGAGCCGCTCGATGATGTCGCCCGGCAACATTGTCGGTGTGCCGGGAATCATGCCACGCAGCGGTGGTATGACTTCGCACAGCAGCAATGGGTAGAATCTGCTCCAGACGTCTCGTAAGGACGGCAGCGGTGGCTGGGCCAGCCGCGTGCGTTCTGCAGTGACAGCGTGTACGACTTTGCATAATCGTCGGCGCGTTTCCTCGCAGGGGTAAGGCAGGGGACCAGGGCCGCAGAGACCATGCCATGAGGTAGGTGCTATCATGTCCGCCCACGCCTTGACGCTGTACGATATGCTGGTACGCAACGCCTGCATTGCTGGCGACCGTCCGGCGGTGATCTATCCCCAGGGCTGCCTCACCTTTCGTGAGTTCCAGGCCCGCGTGGACGCACTCGCCGCGGGCCTGAGCGCCTTGCCGCTGCGTCAGGGGGAACGAGTGTGCATCGTGGCGCACAATCATCCCGCCTACCTGGAGCTGTACGGCGCCTGTGCCCGCTTGGGGCTCCTGGCCTATCCGCTGCACTGGCGCCTGACGTCTGAAGGCGAGGTGGTCTCTACACGCTGGGGGCAGGCGTAGCGGGCGGCACGACGTACCCTTGCACTGGGCGAACACGCATGACACAAGTCAAAATTTGCGGCATGACGAGCCTGCACGACGCCCAGCTGGCGGTGGACGCGGGCGCCGATATGATTGGCCTGATCTTCTATCCGCCGAGTCCACGCTATGTCACGCCTGAGCAGGCCGGCAGCATTGTGGCGCAGTTGCCCGCTGGCTTTCCCACCGTCGGGGTGTTCGTCAACGAAAGTCTTGACACCATCACCCACATCGCCCAGACCAGTGGCGTGCAGAGGGTGCAACTGCATGGCACTGAAAGCCCAGAGCTGTGCCACCAATTGCCCTGGCCGGTGATCAAGGCGTTTCGCTTCACGGCCCAGATCCAGCCGGAGACGATGTCCCACTACCACGTCGCGGCGCTGCTGGTGGAAGGCTATCATCCACACGTCTATGGCGGGGGAGGCACGCCAGCCGATTGGGCGCGGGTGGCCACGTTACATCACTATGGGCGCATCATACTGGCGGGTGGCCTGACGCCCGAGAATGTGCAGGAGGCCATCCAGATCGTCCAACCATATGCGGTCGATGTCTGTAGTGGTGTGGAAGCCACGCCCGGCACCAAGGATGCGGCGCAGGTACGCGCTTTTATCCGTGCCGCGCAGCAGACGGGGCTCTGAGGTACACTATGCGCTCCTGGATCAAAAACGTCACCTGGGGGAATAGTACGACCCTCGGTGTGTTGCTGATTGTGCTGGTGTTCGTACTCTTCTGGCTCGATGAGACGCACCAGGGTCAGAAACCGTTGCTCGTGAGGCCGTTGCACCGTCTCGAACTTCTCGCCGATGATCTGCGTTTCTTGCTGCGTGGTCCCGCGCTACCCGGCCCGGAAGTAGTGATTGCCGCCATTGACGAAAAAAGTGTTGACCAGCTCGGTCGGTGGCCCTGGCCGTATACCGTGCAAGCCGAGCTCATTCGTCGTCTGACCGCCTACGGGGCCACGACGATTGGCTATGATGTGGTCTTTTCGTCTTCTGACACCAGTGCTGGGAAGGACAAGATGGAGATCCTGCAAGACACCCTCGCACGCCGCAACTACTTTGACGATGAGGCATTACGAGCGGAACTCCAACGCCTCGTGGCCGCCGCCGATCATGACAAGATCTTCGCCACTGCACTCGCGGAGTCCGCCCGGACGATTCTGGGCTACTTTTTTCACTGGGAGTGTCAGGATGTCGCGCATCTGCAGGATGCGGAGTTGGCGCGTTTTTTTCAGGCGCTGACGGCTTCGACTAATGCCCGGTATACACCCCGGCTGGCGGCGGGAGCGAGCCTTGAGACCTTACAGTTGGTGCCAGCCTGCGCGGTAGAATCGAACCTGCCGTTGCTGTCGCAGGCTGCCTGGGGCAATGGCTTTTTCAACAGCCGTCCGGAGCCGGATGATGGGGTCATCCGGCGCTATCCCCTGGTCGCCAAGTACCAAGGGAGGAAGCGAGCCGCTGCCGCGCAGCAGGATGATCTCTTTGCCCCGCTCGGTATTCGTCTGTTGGAACATACCTTGACGGCCCGCCATGGGCACGCCACGACGATGATCTCCGTGGACGCTGCGCAGACACTCCAGGTAGTGCTGGTGGCAGGGCGTTCGCCTCTGGCCATTCCCGTTGATCGCCAGGGGCGTATGGTGATTAACCACCTCGGCCCGTCCGCGCTCCGGGAGGAAGAGGCCGCCGTAGCAAGACGACCCTATCGCTTCCCACGCTACTCCATTGTGGATATTGTCCGTGGCAATGTCTCGCAGGCGGCGCCGCAAGACTTCCAGAACAAAATTGTCTTGATTGGTGCCACGGCAGTGGGCCTGTCAGATTTACGGTTAACGCCCTTTGATCCGGCGTTTCTCGGTGTCGAAACGCATGCCACGATTATCGATAATATCCTGCGGCAGCGTTTCCTCGTGCACCCGTGGTGGGGCAGTTGGTACACCGCCAGCGCTATCGCGTTCGTTGGGGTGGGCTTAATGCTCGTCTTGCCTCTCCTCGGACCGCTGTGGGGCGTTCTGGCCACCATGCTGGTAGCCGTGGGCCATGCGGGACTCAACTATTGGTGGTTTACCAGTGCTGGGGTGCAGTTGAGCCTGGTCTATCCTTTGCTCACTACGGTGGTCGTCTGGCTCGGCATGACCATCTATCACTACGTCTTTGCGCAGAAGATGAGTCGCTATCTACGCCGCACGTTTAGCACCTATGTCTCGCCAGATGTGGTGAATAGTATGATCGAGCGGGGTATTGAACCCCAACTGGGAGGATCATCGGGTGTGCGTACGGCCTACTTCACCGACATTGCGTCGTTCTCCAGTTTTTCTGAGGTACTGACCGCGACTGCCTTGGTGGAACTCCTCAATGAGTACTTGTCAGCCATGACCGATTTGTTAATCGCCGAGCGCGGTACGCTCGATAAATACGAGGGCGATGCCATTGTGGCGTTCTTTGGTGCGCCCATTCCGCAGGACGATCATGCGCAGCGGGCGTTACGGGTGGCGCTCGGCATGCAGCAGACCCTGGCGCGCTTACGGGATAAATGGCGGGCAGAAGGGGACAAATGGCCCCCGCTCGTCTACGAGATGCGTATGCGCATTGGTATCAGCTCTGGCGACATCGTCATCGGCAACATGGGCTCGACCACGCGCATGGATTACACTATGATGGGCGATGTGGTGAATACGGCAGCGCGGCTGGAAGCCGCTGCAAAGCAGTATGGCGTGTATATCCAATGTACCACTGACACACTCGACATGGCGGGACGTGAGGCGTTTGAATGGCGTGACCTCGATACGGTCCGCGTCGTAGGCAAGTCCGAAGCCATTGAAACCGTTGAGATCATGGCCTACAAAGGGCAGTTATCTGCCGAACAGATCCAGATGCGGGCCCTGTACCAGCGCGGCCTGACCTTCTACCGACAGCAACAGTGGGATGAGGCGATGGCGACATTGACCGAGAGCGAGAAGCTGGAAGAGGTGTTCCCAAGCCGCCCCACGACGCCGAGCCGGGTGTATATTGAGCGGTGTGCCTATCTGAAAGCCCACCCGCCAGAGCCATCCTGGGATGGGTCGTGGACGCTGGCCACGAAATAACCGCGCAAGCAAGCGTAAAGGAGAAGAGGATCTATGGAGTACCGTATTGCGGTGTTGTCGGGAGATGGCGTAGGCCCAGAAGTCGTGGGCGAGGGGATCAAAGTCCTGCGTGTGATTGAAGGACTGTATGGCCTGCACTTCACCCTGCGCCATGGCCTCGTAGGCGGGGCGGCAATCGATGCCACGGGTGATCCCCTCCCGGAAGAAACGTTGCAGCTGTGCCGTGACAGTGATGCCGTCCTGTTTGGCTCGGTTGGTGGCCCGAAGTGGGATGCACTGCCATCAGACAAACGCCCGGAGCGCGGTCTACTACGCCTGCGGCAAACACTGGACTTGTTTGCGAATTTACGACCCGCCAAGCTCTATACGGCGTTGATTGGGGCCTCCTCGCTCCGTCCAGAGATCGTGCAGGGTATTGACATCATGGTCGTACGCGAACTGGTCAGCGACATTTACTTCGGCGAGCCTCGCGGCATTGAAACGCTGCCCGAGGGGGAACGTGGCTTTAACACCATGAGCTATACCTCGCAAGAAATCCGGCGTGTGGCCCGTTTGGCCTTTGACTTGGCACGCCAGCGGCGCAGCAAGGTGACATCAGTGGATAAGGCCAATGTGCTCGAAACCTCCGTCTTGTGGCGGCGTGAAGTCACCGAACTGGCCGGGGAGTTCAGCGACATTGCGCTGGACCACATGTACGTGGATAACTGCGCCATGCAACTGGTGCGGACACCGCGCCAGTTCGACGTCATCGTCACCGGCAATCTCTTTGGCGACATTCTCAGTGATGAGGCCTCGATGCTCACCGGCTCGATTGGCATGCTGCCCTCGGCGAGCATTGGCGGTACCGTCGGCGTCTTCGAGCCGGTGCATGGCAGTGCCCCAGATATTGCCGGACAAAATATCGCCAATCCTATTGCCACGATCAATTCCGTCGCCATGATGCTGCAATATGCCCTCAAGCAGCCCCAAGCCGCGCAGGCCATTGAAGCGGCAGTCGAGAGCGTGCTCAACCAGGGGTACCGCACCGGCGACATTATGGCACCGGGTGGCACACGCGTAGGCACCACGGAAATGGGCGCCCTGATTTGTACCGCATTGCAGCAAACTGCTGCCGCGCCAAGGTAGGCGCGGCATGAAAATTGCGCATGTCGCTTTGGTGGGTGCCACAGGGATGGTGGGCGAGGAAATCCTCCGGGTGCTCGAAGAGCGCGCCTTTCCCCTCAGCCAGTTGACCTTGTTGGCCTCACGGCGCTCGGCAGGGACGCGGGTCGATTTCCGGAGTCAACGCCATGTCGTGCGTCCACTCACCCGCGACGCCCTCGACGACGTCGATCTCGTCCTGTTTGCTGCTGATGCTGAGACCAGTAGCACGTATGCCCCGCTTGCCGTGCATGCCGGGGCCGTGGTGCTCGATTGTAGTAGCGCCTTTCGCTCGGCGCCGCACGTGCCCCTGTGTGTGCCGGAAATCAACCCAGGCGTCCTGCAACAACATCAAGGCATTATCGCCATGCCACACAGTGTCACCATCCAAGTGGCGCTGGCCCTCGCACCCATCCACCAGGCGGCAACGCTCACGCGGGTGATCATCGCTACCTATCAAGCGATTTCTGGCTCTGGGCGGCGCGCCGTGCAGGAATTCGACCAGCAGCTCCGCGACCTCCTGAATTTCCGCCCACCTGCGGTCGAAGTGTTGCCGCATCAGATCGCCTTTAACTGTGTGCCACAGTGCGGGGCGTTTCTCGACAACGCCTATACCCAGGATGAGATGGCCTTAATTGTAGAAACACCCACACTCCTTGGGGCGCCTGACTTGGCAGTCACCGCCACCGCAGCCTATGTGCCGTTGGCGCATAGTCATTCCGCCGCGGTGTACTGCGAGACGGCACAGCGTCTGAGCGTAGCGGAAGCCCGTGCGCTCCTGGAGCACGCTCCTGGCGTGGCTTTAGAGGATGATTACGCCCATCAACAGTATCCGCAGGCCATCCGGGCCAGTACGCAGGATGCGGTCTTTGTTGGGCGTCTCCGGGCTGACCTCGCCATCCCCCACGGCTTACACCTCTGGGTGGTGGCCGATAATCTACGCAAGGGGGCGGCCCTTAATGTCGTGCAGACGGCAGAACTCCTGCTGGCGCTGCCCTGATCAGCCCAGACCCGGGATGCCTCGCGGACGTGGCCCGTAGCGAGGACTGTGAGACAAGGTGTAGCATGAATGCTGGAAAAATTGGCGTCATTGGTGGGAGCGGCCTCTACGCCATGGCGGCCTTAGAGTCGGTCCATGAAGTCGAGGTCAGCACGCCGTTTGGGTCACCCTCCGATGCCTACATCGTTGGCACACTGCACGGACGCGAGATGGTGTTCCTGCCGCGCCACGGACGGGGCCATCGTGTGCCCCCATCAGCGATTAATTTTCAGGCCAACATCTATGGTTTCAAAGCGCTCGGGGTCGCATGGCTGATCGCCGTCAGTGCCGTTGGCAGCATGCGCGAAGCCATTCACCCGGGCCATCTCGTGATACCCGATCAGTTCATTGACCGGACAACGCGCCGGATCGGCACCTTTTTCGACGACCTGGCGGTGCATGTCGCTTTTGCCGACCCGGTCTGTCCCGTGGTGGCGCAGGCCTTACAGCATGCCGCCACGGCGGCGGGAGCCACGGTGCACGCTGGCGGCACCTATCTGTGTATCGAAGGCCCACAATTTTCCACGCGGGCCGAATCGTATATGTACCGACAATGGGGTGTGGATGTGATTGGCATGACCAACATGCCCGAGGCGCGTCTGGCCCGTGAAGCAGAGCTGTGTTATGCCACTTTGGCCCTTGCCACCGACTACGACTGTTGGCATACCAGTGCCGCTGATGTGGACGTGGCGTCCATCCTGGCCATCCTGCACCAGAACGTTCAACTAGCGCAGGCGGTGATTACGCAGGCCGTCCCCCATTTGCAGGGGGCGCGGACCTGCCCGTGTGGCACGGCGTTGCAGTCTGCCCTGATCACGGACACCGTCCATATCTCTCCACCCATACGGGAACGTCTAGGGCTACTCCTCGCGCGCTATCTAGCCTGACAAAGTTTTAATAAGAAGGAATACTGGCGTGACTATCCAGAGTCGCAGCAAGTCTGCCGCGCTGTTTGCGCAGGCCCAGCAGGTCATCCCTGGCGGTGTGAACAGCCCCGTACGGGCATTTCGCTCGGTCAACCTTGAGCCGCCGTTCATTCAACGCGCCGCTGGGGCCCACGTGTACGACGTCGATGGCAACGACTATATCGACTATGTCGGTTCCTGGGGGCCTTTAATTCTCGGCCACGCCCATCCGCAGGTGGTCGCCGCCGTCCAACAGGCCGCCGCCGATGGCTGCAGTTTTGGCGCCCCTACGGAACGCGAGGTGCATCTGGCGCAGCTTATTGTCGACGCCTTTCCGGCCATGGAAATGGTCCGCATGGTCAATTCCGGCACCGAGGCCACCATGTCCGCCATTCGTCTCGCGCGCGGCTACACTGGGCGCGATATCATCGTAAAATGTGCGGGCTGCTATCACGGCCATGCCGATAGTCTGTTGGTCAAAGCCGGATCGGGCGCCATGACCTACGGGGTACCAGATAGCCCCGGCGTGCCGGAGTCGCTGGCGCGCCACACCCTCACGGTGCCGTACAACGACCTCGACGCCATGCGCCAGACCCTGGCACAGCACGCGCGGCAGGTCGCCTGCGTCATTGTCGAACCCGCGGCGGGCAATATGGGGCTGGTGCCGCCAGAGCCAGGCTTTCTGGAAGGGCTGCGGGCCATAACCCAGGAACACGGGACGCTCCTGATTTTTGACGAGGTGATCACGGGTTTTCGTGTAGCCTATGGTGGCATGCAGACGCTGCACAACATTGCGCCAGACCTGACAGCACTTGGAAAAATCATTGGTGGCGGCTTACCCGTCGGGGCCTATGGCGGCAAGCGGGAGATTATGGAGCGTATGTCACCGCTCGGCCCAGTGTATCAGGCGGGCACGTTGTCTGGGAATCCGCTGGCCATGGCTGCCGGGATTGCCACGCTCGAAACTCTGCGCGCCGCACCGCCTTACCAGGTGCTGGCCGAGCGCACCGCGGCGTTCGTCGCAGCCACACGCCAGGCCGCACACCAGGCCGGCGTCCAAGTGTACATCACCTCATTGGGATCCATGTTCACCGTCTTTTTCAATGCCCAACCCGTGCGGAATTACGACGAGGCTGGCACGTGTGATGTCCCGACGTTCCGACGGTATTTTGCCGCCATGCTGCACGCGGGGATCTACCTGGCGCCATCGCAATTTGAAACGGGCTTTCTCTCCACCGCGCATACCGAGGCGGACATCGCCACAACGCTACAGGCCAGCACTGCGGCGTTCCAAGCCGTGGCGGAGAAGGCGTAAAGCTATGGGCGTGATTACACAGGTGTGCGGACGCGAAATTCTGGACAGCCGGGGCAATCCCACCGTCGAAGTCGAAGTCACCCTCAGCAGTGGCGCCCATGGTTGGGCGGCAGTCCCCTCCGGCGCCTCCACCGGCACCCGAGAAGCGGTAGAACTGCGTGATGGCGACCCTACACGCTACCGCCGGCGCGGTGTGCTGCAAGCCGTGCAGCACGTCAATCACGACATTGCCCAGGCCCTCATCGGCTGCGACGCTAGGGCCCAGACGCAGGTGGATAGCACCCTCATCGCCTTAGACGGCACGGACAACAAAAGTCGCCTGGGGGCCAACGCCATCCTCGGCGCCTCGCTCGCC
>SXND01000239.1 GCA_005777235.1 Pseudomonadota bacterium | reverse complement strand
GGAATGGATCGACCTGGCAACCTCTGCCGCAAAGTTACAGGCCTCGGCAAAGGCCACAAGTGTGGCATCCAATTCCGTACGTTGCTCGTCAGTTGGCACAAGTTTGCAGGCAATCGTGCGTACGGTTTTCATGCGAATATTATATCACATGCGTATATCACAGACAATGCCTCTGGCTCAAGCCGGGAACGTCTCCTCCACTGCCGATAAATCGGCGTGGCTTCCACGCGCTAAAGCGCTATTTCTGTGACGTGGCGAGCCACTGGCCCTCTCCCCCTGGTGGGGCTGCCAGCGCGCTGGTGCACGCCTGACACCCCGCTGGTGTCGTAGGGGCGACCGGACAGCCCACCCCTACTGGCTGAGACAATAGACATCTAGTGCCGTCAACTGGCCATGACTGTATACCACAGATTGCGAGGGCAGACACCGGGCCTCTGCTGCACACTGGTTGATGGGATCACAGCGATTGACACCCCAGAGGGTTGTGTAAGGCGGCTCCCGTGTCATGGTCATGCAGGAGGCAGGGGCCACAGTGAGTGCGACAGTGGCGGCGCAAGCCAGGGACCAGCGTGTCGTACCTGTGCAGTCATCTGGCCTGCCTCGCTGGCGTGTGCTCCGCCTGGCTGCGGCAGCCGAAGAGCCCAGGATAGATAGACTCTTCAGGTCCACAGTCAGACCAAGCGGCAGGCGTGTGCAGGCCGCCGTCACCGCACACCGCTTACCGCAGCCACGCGGCGACACGTTCCGCCATCATAATCGTGGTGGCGTTGGTGTTGGAACGCGTGACGTTGGGCATGATCGAGGCCTCGACCACCCGCAGGCCCTGGATCCCATGCACCAGGCCGTATTGATCGACCACGGCCATCGGGTCCGACGTTGGCCCCATCTTACAGGTGCCTGACGTGTGATGGGCATTCCCTGCCGTTTGGAGCAGCCAGGCATCTAGCGCCGCATCCGAAGCCAGCACGGGCTCCGTGGGCGCCAGGCGTGCCGCGATGATGCCCTGAAACGCCGTGTGGCGCAACAGGGCGGCGGCCAGGCGCACGGCCTCGCGCAGCCGCTCGCGGTCGTGCGGTTCCTGCAGGCTGTCATAGGCAATGATGGGCTGCACATGAGGATCCGTCGAGGCCAGCGACAACCTCCCGGCCCCTACCGGCAGTTCCACCCGGCAGCCAATGCGGAATTCCCGCGAGGTATCATACAGGGGATTGGTCGATGTGGGCGTGATTTGTAAATCGTTGCGCGCTGCCGAACCCTGGGCCGTACAACGCAGGCTCACCTGGTTCCGTGGCGCCTCGGGATCCAGCACCACCCCATCGGCGGCTCTGGCGCGGATGCCCACAGAGGGATGGTTGCGCAGGTTATGGCCCACGCCGGGCACATCACGCACCACGGGAATGCCGTGGGCGCGCAGGTGCGCCGCGGGCCCCAGGCCAGAGAGCAGCAGCAGATGCGGCGAGGAGACGGCCCCAGCGCACAGGATGATTTCATCCGCCTCGAGCACAAAACGTTCGCCACCACTATCCACGGCGACGCCAGTAGCACGCGTGCCGTCAAACACAATGCGCCGCACCAAGGCGTTGCCGCGGATGCTTAGATTGAGGCGGTGCCGATTGGGCTGCAGGTAGGCCAGGGCCGTGCTCATGCGGATGTCGTGGGGATTGTTCAACGGCAGCGCGCCCACCCCCGTAGCCTGTGGATGATTCATATCGGGGTCTTCTGGAAAATCGGCCGCCAGGCAGGCCTGGTAAAAGGCCTCCTGCCATGGATGCCAGGTGGCACGCGGATGGCGGCGTACCGGGATGGGGCCGGTGGTGCCATGAAAGTCGTCGTGCCTGTCGAGGTCCGTTTCCAAGGCACGGAAGTAGGGCAAGACCTGGCTATACGACCAGGCATCATTGCCCAACGCGGCCCAGCTCTCAAAGTCTTCCGGCATCCCGCGCAGGAAAATCATGTGGTTAATGGCGCTGGAACCGCCTACCACCTTGCCACGCGGCGTCGGCGCCGTGCGTGACTGCTGGGACACCGGCGTGTTGACGAACGACCAGTTGTGCGGGGCCTGCGCCTGGGAGGCGGCCTCATGGGAGTGATATTTGAGTTCTGCAGGCAGCCTGTCCAGGTCAGGATAATCAGGCCCCGCTTCCAGGAGCAACACCGACCGGTGGGGGTTTTCCGCCAGCCGTGCGGCCAGCGCACACCCCGCTGAGCCCGCGCCAACCACGATCACATCGTAGTGCATGGCTTGTCCCTTTCTCTGTTTGTGCGCCGCGTGCGGCCGCACGCAAAGTCCGACGCCAGCTGCCCGGTGCGGCTCGCATGCCCTTGACGTCCTCCCACGACTAAAGTCGCGGGATTCCTGAAAGCGTTGCACGTCCGCAACGGAGTATATTGTGCGCAGCATTATGGTCGCGATCATGCACACCACCACAGGCCGCACACGTCCACACTCTTACGCCGAGTGCGCTCAGTCCACGCGGGCCGCTTCGTGCGAGGCAGTCCGCGCAAGTCACACTCGACCAGGCTTCATTGACTTCGCGGTACGTCACTCCAAGCCTACGGGCTTTGTACTCCAAGAGTGTGCGAAGTTGGCTCCATCCGGCATCGTAGACGGATTTCGCCATGCGCGTCTTACTCAACTTGGCGCTGGACACATTGCCGACGACCACTAGCGTTGCCCGGTTGACAATCGCGGTCGTGGTCTTATGCGCCCAGTCCTTGCGGGCGTGGGCAATCCGGCGGTGGATAGCCTTGACGCGCGGCTTCTTGCGGGCACGCTGGGCCATCCCCAGCGCGGCTTCATGCGTCCGCGTCAGGTTCTCTCGTGAGTACGGGGCATCGACGTCCGAGCACATCACCTGGTTTTTCAGTCCCAGGTCAATGCCAATCTCGTTGTCGCCCAGGGGAAGCCCAGGTGCGTCCACCTCGCACTGGAAATTGACGTACTAGTGGCCACAGGCGTCTTGGGTAAAGCTGCCGGTCTTCATCACGCCCTCGATGGGGCGGGACAGCCAGAAGCGCAACCTCCTGCCCAGATACCGGATGCTGTCACCCGCGATCTTTAAGAAACGCGTCTTGAATGGTATCCAACCCAGCGAGCGCGTGCGGCTGCGCCAGTGCAGTCTGATCTTTTTCGCCTGGCGCTTGCTCTTGACGTACTCTTGGCAGAGAGCGTTCACCGTCTCGCTATGCAAGCCAAGATCATGCGCCACCCTCGCCGTCAGCGTAATCAGATCAAAGGCCGACAAAAAATGTTTGTCCCTGCGCCAAGCCAGCAGCGACACCTCGTTAAGGTAGTTCCACACGTAGTTGCAGGCATACCCCAGGCGTTGCAGATGCTTACCAGCGGTGGCGTCTTTGATCCGGTATCTGTAGGTCAGCATGCTACGGGGCATGGTGCTGTTCCTGGGCTGCGATGTAGCGCTTTATCGTGTCAGACGAGACATGCCCAGCAGTCCCGACGTAGTACGACGGTGCCCACAGACGGTCAGAGCGCGTGCGTCGCCGTAACTCGGGGTAGATCAGGCGCAGTTGCCTGGCAGAAATCCCCTTCAAGAGTTTCACGGCGTCCGCAATGGCCATGGCGGGGGGAAACGAGACGCAGAGGTGGATATGGTCAGGTTGGACATCAACCGCCAGGATCTCCATGCCGTGTTGCGAGGCAATCGTATGCAGCATGTCTGCAAGCGTGGTCTTTATGGGCTCGCGGAAGACCTCTCTCCTATCCACGGGACGCCACACGATATGGTAGGCGGTCTGATACACACAGCCTGTTGTATGTCTTAGCTTTTCCATACATGCATGGTAGCACATATGGTTTCTGTAAGCACGTGGTATTCTTGCGCCGGTGCGGCGCAACGTGTTTTCCTCCCCCGGCTGAAGCGAGGGGTCTCTCACACGATGTTTAGGAGGAGAAGGAAACGCCTGGGCAGGCGCCGGGCGTCAGCATCAGGACGGCCTCTTTTGGTCAGCACAGCGTCGACGTGCGTCTCCACGGTCTGCGCCTGCGTCCACCCGGCACTGAAGCGCTCTCCCTGACCTTTCGCCCAAGAACATACCCGTATGCAAGTGTTGCACGACCTGTTTCGGGAGTCAGCCATAGTACGAGACCTCCTCAGCCTGCTGGGGATTGCTGATCCTGCACAGCTCCCCCACGTGCCCAGCGGAGACGAATTGCATTAACCAGGTTGCCATGCGCGAGAGGCAGGGTCATGCAGTTGTCCACGTGGGGGCAAGCCAGCTGCTAGCACAGGTGTGGGTGTCGGCCCCAGCCGTCACGCTGGACGGGAAGCCGTTGCGCGTTGGCGGCTGGGTAGCCACACCAGCGGTCAGGACGCCAGGCGTGGCAGTGCAGCAATACATGGGCGCATGCGTAGTCAGCCCAGTCAAGCCGCTGCAGGTCACATGGACAAACAGGGTATGTGCCGTCGTGTCAAACACCGCCGCCGCAAAACCGGTGCCTAGTGCATCGCCACAGCAGTGCGTGGGCAATCTCTGGGAGCGCCGGGCTCCAGCCCGGCTCCAGAAGCCACGCTGGAGCGTGGCGCTCCCAGGGAATACACAAGAGGATCTGTGGAAGTGCACTAGCGATACATTGGGGGGCGATTCGGTGGGACCGCTGCGCCAGGCAACATACGGAATCGGGACGGCGTGGCGCGGGGCAGCGCTTCAGAGCCACACGCGGTCGTACACTTCTGAGCATCGTGCGGTATCGTGTTCTCGGGCTCTCCTCGTCGTGTTGCCTTGTCTCCCTCTCTCCCCAGAGCCTCCGGCAACCCCTGTTGCCCTCGACCACAGACGTGGCGGGGAGGCTGCGGGGCTGCGGGCAGTGGCAAAGGCCGGGTGCATTGCCTACGACTCTGCGCCTGCGCGGCAATCCGTTGCAGCGCGCGCAGCAGGACGCGATGGCCCATGCTGGGCACGATCCCTCATGGACGATCTCCCTCCGGTGTGGAGGCTTCTGTCACCGCCTGCCGGGCCTGCTCCAGAACCTGATCCACCGCCGCCTGCACCTCGGCCACGTCCACCTGGCGCTGGCGCAGCCAGTCGACCAGGGGGTGGAAGGCGGGCACGGCCAGCAGCGCGGCCACAGGCGGCACGGCCAGCGGCGTGCCCGCGGCCTGGGCCCGGCGGAAGCGGATGGCGTAGTTGTGCAGCGAGGTCTGCAGATCCTGCCCCAGCCCGGCGACGAGGAGATAAATGAGGCCGGCGAGCTGGTGGCGCGGCGACTCGGCCAGGGCGGACGGCGTGCCGTGGCGCTCCAGGTAGTTGGCCAGGTTGTGATGCGAGCCAGCGCGCTCACGGGGATCGGGCAATTGCTGGCGCAGGGCCAGGGCGCGGCGCTCCTGGGTGATGGCCTGGGGCACGTCGCCCTGGTCGTCGAACAGGCTGGCCAGGGAGCCGAGCGTGCCGGCACTGCTGGCGGGATCATGCTGGAACACCTGCAGGCAGGCCTCCAGCTCAGCCTGCGCCTCGCGGAAGCGGCCCAGCCTCCCCAGCACATTGGCGCGGTTCATCCGTGTGACGGCGATGTCCTGTGCCGGGCGCTGCAGGGTGCGCTTGAGCTCCAGCACGGCATCCACCCGGCGCAGGGCGGCGTCCCAGTCCTCCAGGGCCAAGTGGGCATGTTCGGCGATATCGAGGGCGCTGATGAGGGCCCGGGCCAGGAACTCGGCATCGGGGGCCTCGGGCACGCGCTGGCCAGCACGCAGCTGCTGCCACCAGGCTGCGAGCTGCGCCAGGCGTGCTTGCACCTGCGGCAGGGCCTGAGCCACCTGGCCCTGCATGATGTCGAGGCGTAGGACTTCTAGCTCGCTGCCGATGACCTCAACGGCGGGCGGGCCGGCTTGTTGCATGGCCTCGGCTTCGTCGAGGCGCCGCTGGCGTGCCGCGTCGAGGTCTCCGACCTCCCTGAGCGCGTTGGCCCAGTTGCCGGTAATCCAGGCAATATCGGCCCAGGCCTGGGGTCCGTCCTCGCCCCCGGCCTCCGCCACGCGGCGCGCCTGGGCGGCGGCCTGGGCGTAGAACAGCAGGCTGGCATCCGGGCGGCCGGCGCTCTCCAGCGCATCGGCCAGGATACCCAGGCAGCGCCAGCGCGTCTGGCCCTCTGGGGCGGCATCAGCGGCGGCCTCCAGGGGCGGCAGCAGTCCGGCCAGCAGGCGCGGATCAGTGCTGCTGTTGACCACGCTGCTAGCGAAGTCACCCAGCCGCGCATAGGCCCCGGCCTGCACGCAATAGACCAGGGCGCGGCTGCCGGCCTGCAGGGCGGCGCTCATGTCCTGGTGCCGGAGGTCACGGAATGCTGCCTCCAGCCGCTCGGCATAGGCCAGGCGGATGCTGTCCGCGCTCATGCCAGCGCGGTCTGACGCGTGGTCGTGCATCCAGGCCTGGATGCGCTCGCGCACCAGCTCGTGGCAGGTGAGGTCGGGATGGTCGTCGTCCGGCCCGCTGGGCTCCGCCGTAGCCAGGCCAACGGCCAGCAGCTGGCGCAGCAGCGCGGCTGGATCGGGCTGGGGCTGGGGCTGGGGCGCTGGCGGCAGGGCGTCGATCTCGGCGCGCAGCGCCGGTGGCATGGCCTTGAACAGTTCTTTCAGCTCCGCCGGGAGCTGCGGCAGGATGTCCAGCGCCTGTCGAATCTGCCGCAGTTGCTGCTGGCGTGGGCCGTCTTCCCCACTCCACACGCCCTGCAACAAATCCAGAGCCACGGGCTCATTGGCCAAGGCGATCAGCCATAGCAGGCGGCGCGCCGCCGGGCTGGCGGCGTCGATGAGCTGGTCGAGCGAGGTGGCCAGCGCATCCCCCAGGTAGGCCAGCTCCTGGGCATCCCCCGGCTGGGTGGCGAACAGGGCCGGGAGCTGGGCGTAGTCGTGCCTGGTCTCCAGGGTTGCCAGGGCTTGCAGGAGCTGCGGGCGCAGGGCTGACCCGGCAGTGGCCAGACGGGCCAGACGGTCCATGAGCAGCGGGTGAAAGCGGCTGGCGTGCAGTAAGCGCCTGGCCAGGGCGCCTTCTGCGGCGGCGGCGCTGCACAGCAGGCGGCGCAAACCGGCGTGCTCGCGCAGGTACAGCGCCGCCTCATCGGCGGGCAGTGGCCCGAGCTGGATGTGATGGCAAGCCAGGCCAGCCAGCGCCGCCAGGGGCCGCCGACAGGTGATCAGCAGCAGCGACCGGGTGTCGGCCAGCCCCATGGCCAGTTGCCGCAGGCAGGCGTCCCAGGCTGGATCCTGGCAGGTCCACAGCGGCGCCGTGGTGCTGCCAGGTTCGGCCTGTGCTTTCAGGTTGGTCTCAAAATTGTCCAGCACCAGCCAGATCGCCTCATCGCGTAGGGCGCGCAACAGATTGCGCGTCAAACGCTCCAGGCGCTGCGGGCCCGTGAAAGCGACGTCCGCGGCCCGGTAGATGGCATCGGCGGGCCGGGCCTGCACATGATCGTGGTAGCGCCCCAGCTCAGCGCTGAGTTTGAGGTGGATGTCACGCAGCATGGCGTCCAAGCTCAGGGCCGTGGGCTTGGCCTGATACAGCAGCACCCACTCGAAACGCGCTTCCCACAAAGCTAACGCCTCAGCCGTGAGGGCCGTCTTGCCCATATCGCCCAGTCCAGTGAGCAGCGCCACGGGTTGTATCTCTGCCCCGTGGCTCGCACCGATAAACTCCGCCCCCAGCCCGGCCAGTTCCCAGGTGCGCCCGACAAAGTGGGCGTGCGCCGTTATGGTCAACTCGGCAATCGGCTGCAAGCGCGGCTGGCGCGTGTCCAGGCCAGGACTGCGGCCCGGTTGCAGGCGCAGGCCAGGTTCTTCAGCGCCGTACAGCACTGGCGTGGCGTGATCACAGGCCGCGTAGCTGGTCGACGCAGCGCCCGCCGCCCGGCGCAGGGCCTGGCGCGCCATGGTCAGGGCCGCGGCAGCGTTCTTGGGCTGCGCGTGCGCTAGCAAAGCGCGGGAAAACTCCACGGCCAGGTCGCGGGCATAGTCATCGCCGATGGCATAGCGCATGGCCACCACCGACGGCACGCCGCCTTGCAACAGGGCGTGCGCCGTGCCGGTATAGCCCGGACGCTCTTCCAGGCTGATGTCTTTGCTGTCCGAGGCGGGCAGGTTTTTCTTACCCGGCTCCTGGCCCTGGGCCACGGCGAGAAAGCCCTGCCAGTCCTGTACGCGCAGGATGTCGCCGGAATGGCAGGCGCTGCGGAAGCACAGGCGCGGCAGGAAACCGCCGGCCTCGGTGAACAGGGCCAGCAACTCCGTGCCAGACAGGCGATCCTGGGCGCCACCGGGTTTAGCCAGTTCGAGCAAGTTGAGATGCCCGTGGCCGCTCCAGTGTACGATGTGGTAGCCGCCCTGTTCCCGGATGTGCTCCTGCAAGCGCTCACGTGTCACGCCATGCGTCAGGAAATCGGCCACCACGCGGCGCTGTGGATAGATCTCGCTCCGCAACAGGCGCTGCAACTCCAGGCGCTCCTGGCGTGCCGCCAGCGGGCGCGAGCCACGCGCCTCGGCAAACACGAACAGCACCCGCAGGCAGTCGTCCGGGCCCAGGGCCAGGGGCGCGGTGCTGGGTTCCTGCATGCCTATGCACGACGCGCACCAGCAGATTGCGCTCGCCTAGCGTTGGCTGCGCTGCTGCCGGACGCGCCATCTCTCACGGCACCCGGGCCAGGGCTGCAGCCAGATGGTTGTCCGGGGCACTGGCGCCGGGGAGTTCGATGCGTAGGGTGCGCTGCGATGCGGCCGCCCACAGGGCGCGGAAGATGTCGGTGCCCAGTACCTCTTCGGCAATGCACACGCCGATGTCGGCCACGCTGGCGGCTTCCTGGTCTGGCGTGGCGTAGTGCTGCAGAAAGTCGCGCAGGTTGAATAAGCCGTGCTGGCGCGACAGAGCAATGCTGTGAAAATCCGTCTGCCGGTAGGCGAGCTGCACGCCAGCGGCATTAAGCAGGCACAGTTCCGCCGTGTGGCTGGGGGAGTCAGCTGTGATGATGAGGTCAAAGTGAGCGGGCATCGCGCCGGTCCTTGTCTCTGGGATGGCGTCGGGAAGCAGTTTAACTGGCCCAGGAGTGTACGGCACGGCTCCTGGTTGTCAAGGGCGGCACCAGGGCTGTTCTACCTGCACAGCACTGTGCTATGATGCCATCGGTGCTGCATCGCTGCCCATATTGGCGCATTACCTACTAGATGTCCATGTCGTGCGTCCTATGCCAGTGCCCTCCTGGGACCGCCGGGCTCCAGCCCGGCTCCGGAAGCCACGCTGGAGCGTGGCGGTCCCAGGAAAAACCCTGGAGAACTGGCAGCGTATTGATGAAACAGACATCTAGATCCAAAGAAAGAGGTGTCCCTATGTACGCAGTCCCTGATGTTGAAGAAGTCATCGCCGTGGCGAAAAACCTGGGCATGCACCTGGGGTCGGAAGAGGCCGTGCTGTATCGTCAATACCTCCTGGAACACATGGACGCGCTCGATGCCTTTGCCCAGGCGCGTGTGGAAGAACCCAAGCCGCCCATGGTATCGCCGTCCCGCCAGCCGGGCTACCGGCCTGGGCCGGACGAAGACCCGCTGAATGCCTGGACCTGGAAATGCCGCATTGCCGGGGCCACCGAGGGCTTGCTGGCCGGGAAAAGCGTCAGCTTCAAGGACCACATTGCCGTGTCCGGCATGCCCATGAGCTTTGGCGCCTTTGCCCTGGAAGGCTTGATGGCGGATTTCGATGCCACGGTGGTCACGCGGGTGCTGCAAGCCGGGGGCACGGTCATTGGCAAGAACGTCATGAACGGCCTGAGCGGCGGCTTTGGCACCGGCGGTGGCATTGGCGATTATGGCCGCCCGCTCAACCCGCACAACCAGGCGCACGTCACCGGCGGCTCGTCCTCCGGCTGCGGCGCTGCCGTGGCGGCGGGCGAGGTGGACATTGCCTTTGGCGGCGACCAGGGCGGCTCCATCCGCATCCCGGCGGCGTACTGTGGCATTGTCGGGCACAAGCCGACGTTTGGGCTGGTGTCGCACTTTGGCATTGGCTTTGGCTCGGATCAGAGTATCGACTACACCGGGCCGATGACCCGCACCGTGGAAGATGCCGCTGCGGCCCTGCAGGCGACCGCGGGCTATGACGCCTACGATCCGCGCTCGACGCGGGACGTGCCCGTGCACCTAGACGTGCTCAGCCGCCTGGCCGATGGCGTGTCCGGGCTGCGTATTGGCGTGTTGCAGGAAGGCTTTGAGGAGGCGGATGT
This sequence comes from Pseudomonadota bacterium, assembly GCA_005777235.1. GTDB lineage: Bacteria > Tectomicrobia > Entotheonellia > Entotheonellales > Entotheonellaceae > SXND01. Next base: position 5,849 of record SXND01000239.1, on the reverse strand, counting down.
CGCAGTGCGCGATCTGGTCATGCACGCGGTCGAGGTGTTGCGCCAGGCCGGCGCCATCGTCTCCGAGGTCTCGGTGCCCGCACACCACGCCATCCGTACGGCCCAGGCGGCGCTGTCGGGGGAAGGCGCCCTGGCCCTGTTGCACACCGGCTTCTTTGGCGCCTTTACCCGGACGTACTACCCGCCCTCCATCGTCACAGCGATCAACAAGCTCACGGCCACGCAGGCTGACATGCTGGTGCCGCGTACCAAGCTGGCGCTGATTGCGGCGGAGTTGAGTCGTCGCACCTATCACGGGCGGGTATACGCCAAGGCCCAGAACGTGCGTCCAACCTATATCCGGGCCTACGATGCGGCCCTGGCGGACGTCGATGTGCTGGTCATGCCCACCTGTCTGACCACGGCGCCGAAAAATTACACGACGAGTAGCCATCTGGAGGCCGTGGAAGACAACCTCAAGCTGCTACTGAATAATCGTGGCTCGCGCAACACCCTGCCCTTTAACTACACCGGCCATCCGGCCCTCGCCCTGCCGGTGGGCAAGGCGTCGGGGTTGCCAGCGAGCATGCAGCTCGTCGGGCGTTTCTTTGACGATGCGCTGCTCCTGCGGACGGCGTACGCCTATCAGCACTCGACGGATTGGCCGGCGATTATCGGGCTGTAGCATGGTGGGGGCGACCGGCCGGTCGCCCTGACTCCACGGCTGGGCCTCCCGCCAGGGTATCATTGTCCAATCGTTGACAGGAAAGGACTACAACCTGCAGGGGGAGGAGGACACATGGAGGCAACATGGACCGCCGAACAGGTGGCAAGCCTGGCGCCAGACACGGCATCGCTCAAGGCCGGACGCCAACGCGCGATGGCCATCCACTGGCAGACCCTGGGGCAAGACGACAGCGCGTTATGGGGCGAAGTGAAAGGCAATAAGCTGCCTCGATAGCCTGGAAGGTGGGCTCGTCCAGTTCGTCAGCAAGGTCAATGCCCAAGATGGCGGCGCCCAGCGGAGCGCCGCTTGGGAGAATGGTCATATCTGCGGTGTGTAGCATCAATCAGACCCATCTCAAGCTGGGAAGGCATGGCGTGAGGACGTACGTGGCAACAGCACGTAACGTGCCCTATCATTGGCTCTCTCGCGGGAGACTGCCGGCTTCAGCCGGAAGAGGGATAGCGAGTTGCCCGTGCCGGGCAACAGATTTGTCGAGGGCTGTATGATGATAGCATGCTATACTCTCTGTATGAAACTTACTTTGCAACTCAAACTCCTTCCGACCCCGACGCAGCACGCGGCCTTGCGTGAAACCATGCGGTTGTGCAACGAGGCTGCCACCTATGCTGCGGCGAAAGGCTTTGCTGCGGGCGTCTACGGCCAAGTCTCCTTGCACCACCTGGCCTACTATGAAATCAGGGAGCGCTTTGGGCTGTCGTCACAACTGGCAGTACGTGCTATTGCCAAAGCCGTTGAGTGCTTTCAACGCGACAAGACCGTGTGCCCGGTCTTTCGGCCAGACGGCGCCGTCTGCTACGACCAGCGGGTATTGAGCTTCCACGGCTTGAACAGTGCCAGCTTGTGGGCGATAGGTGGCCGGATAGAAGTACCGTTTGTCTGTGGCCCCTACCAGCAGGAGAGGCAAGGCCGTATCCATGGGCAAGCTGACCTGGTGTTGAGAGATGGCGTGTTCTATTTGTTGTGTACCATTGACATGCCCGCAGAGACACCGCTTGACCCACAAGATGTGCTGGGCGTTGACCTGGGGGTGATCAATCTGGCCACAACGTCTGACGGCACCACCCACAGCGGGGCTGGTGTTGAAGCCTGTCGCACGCGCTACGCGAAAAGACGCCAACAGTTGCAACGGGCGGCACAGAGGGCGCAGATGGACGGGAAACGCCCGAAACAGATTCGCGTGGCACTGCGGCGTATCGCTCGGAAGGAAGCCGGTTTTCGCCGGGATGTCAATCACGGTATCAGCAAGACGCTCGTTGCGGTGGCCAAAGGCACCGACCGCTGCATAGCCTTGGAAGACCTCAAGGATATCCGCCGTCGGACTCGGTTCAGGAAGCCGCAACGCGCTCGTATGACCGGCTGGGCGTTTGCCCAACTGCGGAGCTTTGTCGAGTACAAGGCGCAACGGGCTGGTGTCCCTGTGGTCCTGGTGGACCCCAGGCATACCAGCCAGGACTGCAATCGGTGTGGCCATGTCGAACGAGCCAATAGGCAGAGCCAAGCGCGATTCTCCTGTCAGCAGTGTGGATACACCACCAACACCGATTTCAACGCGGCAAACAACATCAGAGATCGGGCACGTGTCAAGGTGCCTTTGGTAGCGGATCCCCTCCGGCAGCTGCGGTTGCCGCTGGCGGATGCCAGCTACAAGCCGCCTGCTTCAGCTGGCGGTACTTGACAGTCTGCTTGGCGCCGCAGTACCAGAGCGTCCTCTCTGGGAGACCCCCATCGCATGCCTGGGCGCAGGCCCTGCTTTCCCCTGAGGGCTGGCCTGTTGGCGTACGGCACCCCCCAGGTCCATGTGCGGCGTCAGTGATGGCCGCCTTGCTCAACGATATCCGCGAAGCGTTTTGATCCCCTGCGGCGCGGGAACTCGTGAGACAGGGGCTGGCTTACGACCGGTGACAATGAATTTATTGTAAAACAACACCGCGCCTGGCTGGGCCATGGTGTGCAAATACTCATCACAGTATCGTTGTGCCATGTCGGCACTCCCGATACATTGCGCCAAGCACGGCATGAAATGCTGAAACCGTTCCCGCATCAGGACGATTTCAGTTTGCATCATCTCGTCTTTACACACGCTCGTTTCAATGTCCCAGTCCACCTGGCTCAAACCCCCTGCGACGAGCAATGACGGAATTTTTCTGCCAATGCTCATATCCAGCGATGTCAAATTGACCAGACGGCGATGGATGTCTGCGATGAAGGACGATTGGGGATACAGATTGAGGAAAATACCATCTACGTCAATGATGTAGAGCAGGCCAGTCGGTTTGAGCAGGCGCCAGAACTCGGCAATGGTGCCTTGTAAGGTGGGCTGGTCCAAATGCTCGAGCACATAGCGACAGACAATGGCATCGAACGTCTGGGAGGCGAAGCGAGAGTCGGCCAGATCGTCCACCTGAAACGTCACATTGGGTATGCCTTGCGCCAGGTGCCGCGCGTGTTGCACGCGACTCTCGGAGACGTCACAGCCGACCACGTTGACCGTCGCATCGTTGGCTGCGAGGTACCGTGCGACAACGCCCGAGCCACAGCCGGCATCGAGCACCGTGGCATACGAGGCGAGAGACAAGTTTTGTAGTTCACGCTGATACGAACATTGTACGGTGTTTGCTTGCCGTTCGAGTCGCTCGGCTTCGCGATGATGGTCGAGTACATAGGTAGACACGGTCCAGGCTCCCCACAGTTGCGGTCTGCACGTATACTGCCCCCAGGAGTGCCAGCTGGGGATGAGTACAGCAGCACGATGTTCCGATAAAGTTCACAATACCTTCCTACCTCATCGGTCGTGGAGCCTTCTTGCTTGAGCGCATGCTCGTGCAGTGGTCCATGGTGGTCCTGGGCGCCCTTGACGTCAGCTCCAGGGCCACGTGATATCTGTACGTCAGGTTCGCATGGGAGTAGCGCTCGGCTGTGACGGCATGGGCAACAGAGAGGCCTGAAGAGGCTATGACGCACGACCATCACGCCTTCTCAGCCTCTAGAGGCAGCGACTACTTCGTCTTCGGCGCCGCGCTCACATTCATATCGAGCGCCAGGTCTTTCGCCGTCTTGGCCAGCAGTATCTGAATCAACTCGTGTGCCCCAGCCGCCCCCGTGGCCATCGGGTCATTTCCAGCACTTCCAGTCCCCCCAAGGACAATGGTTGGCACCCAATTGCCTTTGTAGTCCCCCAGGGCTTTGGCCGTGACTTCCGCGACTTTAATATACGCCGCCAGTTTCGCATCCAGGGCATTATCCGCCGCTAACACGAGGCGGCGCCGTTCCGATTCCCCCTGGCCCAGCAAGATCTGCTGTTCTTTGGTAAATTCGGCAGATTCCTTCGCCAGCCGCGCCACTTGTTTTTCTTTCTCGGCCGCTAACTCCGCCACTTTTTTGTCTTTCTCCGCCAGGGCGATTTCTTTGGCATTGAGCTTTTCTTGCTCCCATTTCGCCGTCGCCGCATTGGCTTTGCCGGTCTGCTCGGCGGTAATGGCGTCCTGCTCGGCTTTCTTGGCACCGGCAATGGCAATCTGCACCGCCCCGAGCTGTTCTTGCTGTTTCTTGATCTGGTCTTCGACAATGGGATCGTACTTCACGGTGTTGATCGAGAGATTGGAGGTGCGTACCCCGTATTCTTTGAGGGGCGAATGATCGGCATACATGGGCAGGCCCTTGTCGTCTTTACGCAAGCGCACCACATTCTTGGTGCGACTCTGCCTGGTCAGTTCATCGGTCACCGCGACCGTATGCGTTTCAGTGGCATAAATCCCATTGACGGCTTGCTCCTCAATGAGGGTGAGCAATTCATTGCGCCGTTCGGCATAGGATTCCGTCGAACTCATCAGCGGACCCGTCATATAGATGGCTTTTTCCATCACCGTGCGAATGAGCTGATGCTCCACCCCTTCCTGGCTGCCATATTTCGTGTGCAGCAGCGTCAGATGTTCCTCATCGAGGGGCATTTCCCAGGCAATCGACCCGGAGACGTTGGCACCCGCCCCATCGTTAAAGCGGATCTTGAGGGACTCATCTTCCTTTTTGCCTTGATCAGTTTTAGAAGAAAACCAGAACTGGGCGCGGCGTTTATACTTGGTGACCGTGCCAAACCACTGGGCTTTCAACCCCGGCGTCGTATGGAAGGCCAGTTTCCCGGACACGGGGGATTGGATCACCATGATCTCCCCAGCCCCGAGCGTTTCGACAATTTGTCCCACCAAGAACAGCGGCAAAATGACCACCAGGACCGCACACACCGATAAAAAGATTTTCCACGGGGTCCATTGCGGATTCATAACGATCTCCTGCGAGAGTTGGTGTCCTCTCTTAGTGAGGATTGTTCAACGGGGTGACATCAATAATGTCTGTCGTGTGCGCAGTGGCCTGTTTCTTGAGGCGTTCTGCTGCCAAACGTCGCGCTTCTTCCTCAAGGCCGGCCTCGTAGTCGGCTTCACGCACTTCCGTCATGACACGGTTGACGTCACGAATCTTTTTCCGAAAGATCGGAAACAGTTTTGTGCCGCGAAAAGTGGGCAGCAGAATTTGCGTTACCACGAACGACGCGAACACCACCCAACAACCGACGAATACAAGATCAATAATAAGCACCATAGCGCTTCCCTCCAATCATCTACCCCCTAAGCCCACGATAGAACTTGCCTTGATTATAGGGGAGAAATGCTCCGGCAGCGAACCGCGTGGCAAACGCGGCACGGCACGCGAGACGACGAACCCTGAGAGGCTGTTTGAAAAGTCGTCCATAGGTGGCATCAGCTCAGTACACGCGGGGGATGAACGCCAATCCAGACCCCACAGACCGCACTGATGCCGCCTGGGAGTGTCTGAAAGATGTCCTCCCCCCCCCCCAAGCCTAGTGGGCGCCACCGCGCGTGGGCGATGCGGGCGGGCGTCCAGGCGCTCTGGTCGGTCGTCGCCGGGGGCATCCCATGGCAGAGGCTGCCCCATGCCGAGCCCCAAGGGCCCAGGGTGTCCTGGTCTTGCCGCCCCTGGCGCGCCCGGGGCGCCGGGCAGCGCCTCCACGAGACCCTGCGCGCCCAGGGGCCTCAGCCGGCCGGCCGCCCGCACCACCCCACCGCTGGCTGTGCGGCGCGCCCCCGCGTCCAGCCCACGGCCCGCGGAG
>SXND01000238.1 GCA_005777235.1 Pseudomonadota bacterium | reverse complement strand
TTTCAACAGATCGTCACACAGACAGAACGTCGCGATAATTTTGTCGTCCATGGGCTGGCTCCTCCTGAGGTGAAATGGGTGATTTCACCGTCACTGTGAGGCAGAAGCCCATGGATTTCAATAGGTGGCAACTTGGGTTATCGTAACTAATGACGTTGTACGGCTCATTGGTCTGCACATATTGCGCTTTGATCGCCCGATTGAAGGTCAAGGAGGCGGCCACCACACTGGTGACCTTCTGGCCGCCTGTAAAGTCGATCATAATCTCATAGTCACGAATCCGCCGCCGGTGTAATACCTGCAGGAGATCGGTCACCGCACGCGATAGATCGTCAAATTGTTCAAAGTTCCAGCCGCCCTGGGTCAGCGGGGTGGTCGGGCAGACCGCCCATGTGTGTCGGTCTTCATGCCCAACAAAGACCCGGATATCCAGGCCTTGCAAGGCCGGATAGCGTGCCAGGATGGCCCCAAACCAATGCACCTGCTGGATAGACTCGGGCGAGCAGAGGAACGTGACGGTTTTAACGTGCCCGAGATGGTATGCGATACCCCGCAACGGCATCTCCCAGGCCCAGCGGGACGTATGCTTCTGTTTCCAGTCGCAGAGCATTTTAAGATCAGCCTGTAGATCCGTCGTCAGGGTCAGTTCCTCCAGGATGCCCTCGTGGAACGTGCTGCGCCTGGTATCCAGCTGTGATAAAAACATAATAAGATGCCCTCGCTTCTCAGGCACCTCGTTGCGCATGAGCTGCGTGCGTGGCGGCAACCAGCGCTGCCGTATGCAATAGAGCCAATAAGCGGCCAGGCAAAAGCTGCCCATATAGCAAGCACGGGCGCCCCACAAGCTGGTCTTGACGGTGTCGCCCTTAAGCAACGCCTCAACACCGTCCTTAATACCGTCTGCCGCCCAACTCCCGGTCAGCACCACGCAGGCTGCCGCAAACCAGGGCGCTGTCTCAAACCACCATGTTGACCTCGCACGTGGCATAGCAGGCTGTCCTTCACTCCCAGGCTTTGAAAATAGCGCGCAGTACTTTCCCATCGCGGCGGGTAACCTCGGCCCGACACTGCGCCCCCTGTTTCGGTGGCGGATACGCTGGCAGATCGGTACAGACGAAGCGCTCGCCATCTTTCGTTTCTCCTGTGGCTTTACGGTTTTTGGCATCTTGGGTCAGGGTGAGCACCTCGCGGCCACTCACCTCCCTGGCGGACTGCGGGGGAGCATCCTGCTTGATCGTCGGAGGGCTGGAAATCCTGGAGACCGGACGCTGCACAGGTAAAGTGCCGATTTCCTTGTGATACCGCATCAGCCGTACCGTCCAGCCGAGAATCTCGGCGCCTTCCTGGGCCTGGGCACCACGCGCCTGTCGATAGGGTTCAAGATGTTGGTGACACACTTCCTGGATGCTACGGTAATGCTCGATAGTACTCCTGGAGCGTACCAGATGGCCATCTTTAATCAGCGTCTCCAGGAGCCGAAAAAATTTGCGGCCATCCAGATGCGTACGCAGGTACGCGGCCATCTTGGCCAGCTCATTGATATCCGCCTGGCGCTCGACCAGAGTCCGGGCCATGGCACTGGCAGTGTTGAGGGTAGACGTCTGTGCGGCCATGTTAATAGGTTCCTCCTGGGCAGGCAGTGTCACCAGGATAGGCCAGGATCTGCGCCAGCTGCGCCAGGGCCTCCTGATTGACCAACGTGATGACTTGCGTCAGCGGAGCGATCTCAAGCGCTTGTGTGACGGTGTCGTATTCCAGGGCAGCGTCACGGGCCGACAGGACGTGCAGGCCGGTGGTGTGGATGGCCACGGAGCCACAGCAGGCTGGCTTCGCCCCTCCGAGCTTGGGATGGAGTGCCGGCGTGCCCTGGCCCATGGCGATGAGCAACAGCCCGAGCTGGGCCGCACTGAGGTTGGTAAAATCTACCCGCAGGCGAAACTGGGCTCCCACGGTGCAGGCTTCAATGGGGACGGAACCGCGTGCGAGCGTGCCATGGCGATAGAACTTGCGTCCGCGCACCTGGCCGTCGATGAAATACAGCCCTTCCCGGTCGCGCGGGGCGAACAGTGACGGGATGGTGATGATGGCCATTTCCCCAGTGCTGAGCACGGCATCGTGCACGTGGATCTGGCCAAGGTAGCCCATGGCGCCAAACATCTGGCAGGCCACACACAGGTTGGTCTTATCGTCACACGCCCGCGCCTGCTGCGGTTGCTGATGGCGGCGTGCCCTGGTGACACGTAGGCAGGCCGGGGGACGGGCAATGGCCTCGACGATGCTACGTATGGCTCCCTTGAGCGACGAGCCCGGCAGCGTCGGCTGCCCGGCCCGCCGAAAGTGCGCTTGCACCAGCGAGGGCTGCTTGTTGGTCAACTCGAGCTGACCCGAGGCCACGTGTACCGGCGAGCGCGCCGTGATGATGCCTTCCAGGGTGCCAGTCAGGAGATTGTCGCGGTATTGGTGATGGCCTATTGGAGGCTGTCGGCGTGCCGCCCCCTGGGGGAGCGGGACAAAGGCATACGGCTTCTCGACAGGAGGGTTGCCTTGCGGACGACCGCGGGGCTGAAACCGTTCCATCAGTACACCTCCTTGAAGCGGATGAAGCGTGTGGTGTCCTGGGCATCGCGGTACGCTATCCATGCGAGGCACACGTTGCCCGCCGTTTTGGCAACCGGATAGCTCAGGGGTCTGGGCAGGCGCACTTCCGTCCAGTGCGGCCAGCCTTCCTGCCGTGTACCCCACAGCGTGATGGGCTTTTCGGCACTGTGGGCTTGCCAGCAAGTCCCCAGCCGTTGCCAGGTACTTGGAAGACGGCCCTGGTCTTCCGTCAATAGTAAGGTGGCAAAGCGGCCGGTGGCAGTCCGTCGCCAGCGCAGTTCGGCGATCGGGGCAAAGACCCGGCCTTCATCATAGGCGCTGATCTCAGCGGCCAGAGCCAGCTGTGCTAAGGCAACAAATTGCACATCCGTGACCTTGGAAAGGATCACGTAGCCTTGCGTGCCGAACAAACGCTGCACATGCTGAGCTACCGCTGGAGCATCAAGGTCGGTGCCACAGGCTATGAACCCTGATTGAGGCGCTGCGGCCATCGTGCCACCTCCTTTTGCCAGCGTCCAACGCAGGCACGCCAGAATGCGGTGATGTGGGTAGCCTCGATCAGCTTGACTTCCGGCTCGTCCCAGTCGCTGCGTCGATAGGCCACACCCTCGGGGAGTGTGACGCTGTCCTCGGGGGCACAGTCGTAGCCGTCAATGTCCGGAAACATACCCACGCCGGGCACGGTCTGTGCGTCGGCAATATGTTCGGCACTACCCATCAAGGCGAGGCCTTCGTTCTCCAGGTTGCAGGTGGAATAGCGTAGCAACACGGACTGCACGGTGCAGGTCACGGTGCCGAGCCCACGGGATTTGCCAAAGCCAATCCGCACGCGCCCTTGCTGGAGATCACGGAACGTCAACGCCAGCAACCCCAACTGTGCCAGGCCAAAATTACGCAGCACGAGTTTGGTGGTGAACGTACCGGCAATGACCGTCTCGTAATTAAACGGGCCAACCGCCACGGAGCCAAACACCCGGTCAATGGCGACACCGTTACGCTCTTCGGTCTGCGGCGCTTCCTGGCACGTCGCATCGGTGATGGCAAAACGGCTGGCCAGCACAGTGTTGCCGAAGAGACGACAGGCAAAACACGACCTGGCGTGCCGGGCCGCGGTACTCAGATTTTTGCCTTGTAACTGCGCACTACAGGAGACTTTGGCGTCCAGGGGATCACAGGCGAGCGCCTCTCCGCCCACGGTGCGGGCCAGGCGTTCACAGTGCGCACGGATGACGCCTTTGAGGCTACTGCCAGGCACATAGGGCTGACCATTGGTGCGCACAAATTCCATATCCGGCAGGGTCGGGTCGGCGCCTTTGTCGCCCGCTTTGATCAGGATCGGCCCTTCGGGCTGAATGGCGACGGTGATCATCGCCTCATTCAGGAGTCGCTTGTGCATCGGAGGCTCCTCCCTGTGGCTTCCAGTCGTGGAAGAAATCGCGTAAGGCTTTGACATATTTGTGACGGATCACGTCGTCAGAGAGGGTCTCCCACACCTCCGGGCTCGCGTCCCCATCGAGAAAGCGGAACAAGCGGTCCAGGTCATCGCGATTGACTGCGAAGAATTTGCGCTCCACCTCTTGCAGACGCACGGTACCCAGGCCCCGACTGCGAAAGCCGCCGACCCCTATCTCGCCGCGCTCGAAGGGACGCAGGCCCATGCACAGCATACCAACCTGCGCGTCCGTCAGGTTTTCCGCAATGAGCTTGAAGTCAAAACGGCTCTGCGCTGGCACCACTTCGTAATCGTATTTCAGCCTATCTTCCGCGGTTTGTGTATCCCGATTAATCGCCACCCCATCCCGCACTTGATACTGGCCAAACCACAAGTCGCCCATAAGGGCGTCACGGACCTGCACCTTGGAAGCGAGCCAGGGGGAGCCAAAGATTTGGCACACCAGGCATGACTGCTCATCAATATCGCGATCTGATAGGTCGTCCGGGCGTCGTATACACCACTCGGTCTCGGGGCCTACTGGATTGCAGGCCGCTGTTGGATCGTTATGCACTGCACGCACAAAGCTCTCGACGCGCGTCCGCAGCACGCCTTTAAGGCTCGAACCGGGGATGAAGGGACGTCCTTGCGTATCTTTGATCACGGGCAAATCGGTGCCAATCGGCTCACTGGAGCGCCCGGCACCAACACGTAACGCGGTCTCGCACACCAGTACCCCGCTGTAGACGAGGCGATTCTGGAAAACATCAAGCAGCACTTTCTCCTCCCTTCAGCGACCGAAAGAGGTTATCCCAGGCATGCTCGTCTTTAGCGTCTTCACGTTTCTTGCAGTAGGTAAATGTGCGCCTGGCATAGCCCAGATACAGGCGGGTTAATAGCAGGTAGGCATCCTGTAACGCCTCCCCGGGGTTGTTGTCTCCGAGCTGGGCCCGCCACTGCGTCTCGAAGTCTTTTAACGTGGCCTTGACGGCCTCAGCAGCTTTGTACACCGCGCCTATCTCAATGTCGCGAATCAGCGTAGGACCAAACTGCTTCGCCTCTGTACCCCAGACCTTCGGAAAGCGGCCAATCTGGTAGCGGATGAAATTGGTAATGACATCCACACTGCTGGTTTCCAGGGCAACGTTGAGCAGGTTCCGGAACTGGCTTTCTTCCATCGGAGTTGGGCCAGATGGGGCGCGCAAGGTGTACACGGCCTCCGCGCCCTGCTTGATGAGGGTACTGATATGCTGTTCGATGCCGTACTTGAGCCGCAAAGCGTGTTGTACGGCCAGGTCCGCAGCAGTAGGTTCGCTCATTGCCTCGTTCTCCCAACAATATGAAAGTTATCGCACACCCGGACTTCGCCAAAGCCTTCGGCAGTGCGCTCGCCAATACCGGACACTTCCAGGGCAGCGAGCGGGGCGTACCAGGGGGTCAGATCTGCGGTTTGAAAGACAAACACACTCCCGAGCCGCGTCACCAAGGCGGTATCTTTGGGGAGTCGTTGAGCAGTATGCCAACCACCACGATAATCGTAACTGCTGTACGAGCGCAGCAAACACAGACTGGGATCTGTCACACCCGTTGCCACTTGAAGCATCTCAGCGGTGAGCACGGTGGTGGACAACCAGCCGTACTCTTTGAGGATGGCATCAGAGCGCAGGTTGATAGTAAAGATATATGGGCACGGTGGCACGGTCGCCTCACAGAGCGTGGCAATCTCCTGCCACCGGCTACGCACCATGGTCTTGAAGGCGCATAGACGGGCCTGTAAGCGAGCGCTCTCGGCATAACTGCTAGGCCCTGTCTCGCATGCTATCTGCACCTGGCCCAACCCGCGCGCGGCCCCACTGCCCAGGTGCGTAATCTGGGGCAATGTCGTGCGTAACGCTGGCGCGAGATCGTCATCCACCCACACCGAGCCCACAAAGTGTGCCTGTTCGCTACCCTGATCACTCCACCAGGCTTCGCTCAGTACCATAGGGGAATACAGCAGCGCGTCTTCCGCAGCCATGCGCTGGCGGTTGAGGCCCACGCGTGTGAGCAGCCGCTGTGGCATACTACGACTCTGGTACCTGGTCGCGTCGCGTTGGTAAAAACCTGTCGATGCCTCTGCACGCCCGGGATCACAGTGATCCTCCAGGCAGCGTGGCATGTACAACAAGCCAGGCGGTTGGAGTTGCTCAAAGCACAGGCGATCAATCAGGGTGTCAAACACCCCGTGTCGGGCCTCCGACGATTCGGCTCCCGGGGAAGGCAAGAAACCTGGATAGTCTTTGCAAGACATGGCCGTATGGGGTAACACGGCATCTCCAGGATAGGCACAACGAAACAGCGCTGCGGGCGCCTGTCCTACCCCGAACAGACGCCGAAACGTCGGGGTCTGTTCCTCTCCGGCGCGCAACATGAGCGCGGCTGCCGCGCCACGTAGCACGGCTCCGGAGACATAATCAATGCTGAAACGAAATTGTCCGCCCGGGCGCCGCTCGCTGAAGCACAGCGGTGACAGGGCCGTGATGGTGACGTGAAGCTGGATCATAAGAGTTCGCGGAGCGCCTCCCATGCATCTGCGGTGACCTGTTGATCGTCCAACCATGCCGACGATTCCTCAATGGCGATCCACCCTAACCCGCGCGACCGCCCGCCACCGAGCGCCACCAACATGCGCAAGCCGGCGAGCAACAACTTGGCTTGTGCAATGGACTCTAATGTGCCGACGACGGCTTCCGTATTACGGAACGTGAGGTGTGGTTGCGCTGGTGTGGTCTCGATAAAGAACAGACGCTGCTCCGCTGCAACGCCGCGACGGCGGTTCATACTGACCATCGACCGGATGGTTTCCTGCCCAAGCATGGCCTCCCGTTGGTTTTGATAAGGTTTTGAGTCTTGACCACGGAAAGGATTGACGCACAGCAAATCGTGAAATTGTAGGGAAGACGGGAAATAGGGTGAACCAAACACTGCACACAGCGGGCAGCAGCGGACCATGTCATGAGGGACATGGGGATCAGGGATAGTGCGGATGTGTGGATTGGCATCCTGTGGGCACATGTGCTCTGGGCGCGGGCCGTGGCACAAACTGTCCGCTGGCGCCATGGCGCGCAGCAGACGCTCACAGGCATGGCGTAAGGTGCCGCGGACCTGTGAGCCAGGGAGGATATACTCACCGAGCCCGTTACGCACCACTGTCTTATCGGCCAGTGCAGCCCCGGCTCCCGCCGCCCCGCTACTGAGTGGCGTAAGCATGCGCAGGGTGAGACTCAGACGGAAGGGTCGGGGCATGCGGCACCTCCCTCAACAAAGTCGTACAGTTCGATGAGATCAGCCAGGACCGTTTCGGCATGAGCCCCGGACGCTACACGTCTCCAGGGGGCCGCCCCTCCCTGACACCAGCGCTGGTCGAGCACCGCGCGGATCTGGTCGCGCTCCTGGCGTCCCAGGCGCTCCGTAAAGTAGAGATAATCCACCGTTGATGCCAGGCGGCCCTCCCACAGAGCCTGGCGGAGGGCATAGAGTTGCGAGCGGGGAAACCGCGTGCTCTTGAGCACACGCACGGTATCCAGGAGCTGGCGCATTTCGAGGAGCGTATAGGGCCGGGCGGTCAGACGATCCGGCCCGACCCGCAGCGTGCTGATGCGGAACTCATCGAGCTTCGAGGTGATCATGGTGACGGATTTCAGCGCCATGAAATCAATGGTGCCACCAAGATGGTCCTGCTTTCTCAGCTCTTTGGCACGCCTCTTGGCGGATTTCAGCAGTTGTTCGACCAGGATTTGCTGGAAGAAAATGGGCGTATGCACATCGGCCAGGAGCACACCCGCAGACAGTCCAACAGCGGATTGCAGCGTATCGTCGCTCCTGTTGGTCGCTTCGAGAGTACAGCGGTGCACCTGCTGTGAAGCGTACGTGCGCGTCTTCTGGAATGACGGATCTTGAACGAGGATCTCTTCAACGCCCTGGGCAATGGCGATCGCAATCGGCAGCGCCTGATGCACGGGCACGATGAGGAACAAATCGTCGCCGCCAATGCTGAGGATCTCGAAGGGGTGTACCCAGAATGGTTCCTGGCGCTTCTTGCTCTCACGCTGCACATACACCGGGTGTAATGCCTGGGCCAGAGCGCCGAATACCGCCCGTTGCATGGCTTCCCAGACGGCCTTGGCAAAGTCGTGATACGCCTGGGGGCTGCGTAGGGTTTCCAGGAACGCCCCCATGTTATTGCCATCAGCATAGATGACGCCGACATACCCTTGAGGTGTACTTGCCTTAGCGATTTCATGGAGATCTTGTGGGCGATCCGGTAACCGTGCGCCATCCCAGCGCCGTGGCTGGCACAGGGGACGCACATCCTGTATGATTTTCTGGTCATCTAGACTGTAGTAATAGTGCTCTTCCTTACCCTGTGTGAGAAGAAAGTGCTCAAAATGTTTGACCCAGCCGCGTTTCTGCTCCCAACCCATCTCCAGCTTACGGTAACAGGCTTCACAGACTGCCTGTTCCTCCTCGGGCAGAGGGAAGGTGTGTGACGCCAGCCGCCGCTCGCACGAGCGACAGCGCCGGCCATAGGCAAACGTCTCCCACTGTGGGGTGGATTTCGGCGCCCGACGGCCAAGATCCGTCTGATAATCTGGGCTTGGATTCCCTTCACGGCGGCGAAATTTTTCGCTTGCCAGGGCTGCCGCCAGTTCACCAAAGCGTTTTTTCTTCGGAAGCGCTTTGGCCGCAGAGACACCGAGCACTGCTTCCACCCGCTGACGATAGGCGGGATCTGCCCAGCGCTGCCAAAAGACACTGGCCCCAACGCCACCGGCCAGCTCTTCCAGGCTAAACGGCTGCCACACCGCTACGCTGTTGGCTATCAGCGTTTCCGAGGTATACAGAAATTCGATCTCAGCCGCGAGCTGTGGCGCCAGCTTTGTGGGAGCAAAGGCAAGGAATTCACCGCCGTTGGCATAGATGAGGCAGTCAGGTAACGTCGGCGGAGCCATATGATGCCGCCGCTCAAAGTTCTCACGCACCTCTTGCGCACGTTGCTTGTCATCCACGTCAGTAAACGAGACATTGAACAGGGCAGGGATGTCGACTAGGTTGATGCGGTCGAGTAACGCACTGGCGCCGCGGATCTCCGGGAGCTTAGAGGACTCAAAGACATACTGCTTGATCTTGGTGGCACCGCCCATGATGAGGGCGACTGTCTGCTGTTCCGTGTAGGCATGGTGTTGTTGGATACGCTGGAGGTGGCGTGGTGTATTTTCCTGGTACTCAGAGGTAGGGTTATCTTTTAGAACACTATCCGCTAGCGCGCGAAGTTGAGTCAAGCTACGCTCGCTCTCTGTATGAGCCCCTTCCCCCATTCCTCGTAGTCCCCCAATCGTCTGATGCTCTGGAGGATCTAGACCCAAGTCATAAGCTAGACAATAGGCAAGTGCTATGCCGAAATCAGATGGCATATCAACAGTCATAGGCGCTAATCTCCTTAAAGACTCTTTTATCGACCTCTAAACATTCCCTCCTGTCTCATACAACATTCTGTTCCCCCTCTCAGAAGCGGAAGTCTCTTCCCGCACCAGAGAAATGACCTCAATCCAGTTCACAAGCCTGGCTTTGTCTCAATTTCCTACCTCCTGAGCACAGGGAACCCCATCGCGAGCTATGCGGGAGGCATCACGTGGGTACAAGGCACTACGGAGTATTATGCAGCTAGAAAGGGGAGGCCTAGAGGATCTGGAAAGATCTATACAATCCAGAATTGGATAGACAGTTTATGCCCTCTAAGTCTCCCTCTATTCTAGAGCAATCTTATCTCGGTGAGGTTAGAACCTAAGCAAATTCCAGATCGTATTCCACCACAAGATCGGGACAATCACTACTGCCAGCCAACCTGTAAACCTCTCCCAGAACTTATTCCAGCACTCTGTTTGCCGACTTTCCTCAGAAGAGCCCGTGTGGAGACGGTGAATGACACAATTTTGAAAGATGTTGGTAGGAGCTTGCGGAAGGACGAGGTAGTTTCCTGTTGTCTCCTTACCCGCGGTCTTGTAAATTGCTTGAGGTAATTTCTCATTTCCTGCGGCCATTAGCCGGCCTTTCCTAGGTTTTCCCATGTTGTCCTTACTTTTGATAGGCTTTCCCATGGCTATCCTCCTTTTGGAATTCTGCAGATCGAAGTACCGTGAACACGACTCGAAAATGGTATCAGACTAGAACAGCATACGCAAGATGCAGAACTCAAGATGTAAAACATATCCCTCAAGCGGTCGCATGTGGCAACGGAGCGGCCATGCGGCTATGATTCTTCTATCATGTGTCTTCCGCAGCATTCCCAGCCATGACAGTGACCAGTCGATACTGCCCCAGCCCAAACGCCGTGCCCGCGCCAAGATGCACATACTCACCCAGCCGTAACAGCCGCAGGAACGGCCCCAGCTTCTCGACAAAACTGATGCGGCCGACGATGCCGTGTAGGGGCAGCTTCTGGTGTTGCCGATTGGAGTAGCGCTCCAGGGGTTGGAACGCCAGATGCTTGTCCACCACCCGCACCTGGCGTGTCGCCTCACGGAGGGCCGTATGCAGCGCCCAGGAATCAGCGCAGTGGAACGGGGAGAGCGCTTCCAGGCGGCCCAGCAGGAGGTCAAACAGTGTGACGAATTCTCGTGGTAGAAATTGACACCACACCTACCGCCCCCTACAATGCCGTCCCATGCCTGCACGAGATGTTATCCACGATAGTGTGAAACACGCCCTGATCAAAGATGGCTGGCTTATCCTTGCGGACCCTTATTACTTCCGCTATGCTGACAAAGCCTTAATTGCTGATCTTCAAGCGACTAGGCTCGTCCTTGCTCATAGAGCCACGGAAACTATTGTCGTGGAAGTGAAGAGTTTCCTCGGCGCCTCTTTCATGAAAGAACTGCAGACAGCGCTTGGGCAATACCAGATGTATGTCGCTTTTCTTGAGGCGCTTGGGCGGCAGGAGACCGTCTATCTCGCCATCAGCGATGTCACCTTCCAACACGACTTTCAAAGTCCTGCAGTCCAAATGTTGCTCAGGCGGTATGGGGTGAAAGTGCTTGTGGTGGATGCGGCGCAGGAGGAAATTGTGCAATGGATACAGTAGCCAGGTATCACGAGGCGATTACCAGGGTGTTACACGAGTTTGTGGAAGCGCTGCAAGGCATGGCGTCAGGGCTAGAAACCTTGCTGATCAGCGACGAGCCCCAGCAGACCTATGCCATCCTTGAGCTGGGATGGGAGGGGAAGCAACGTGTGTGTCTCATGCTGGTGTTGGTGCGGATCGTCGAGACCAAAGTGTGGATGGAGGTCGATAATACCGATTACGGTTTTGTAGACCGCCTCATAGCGGCTGGTATTCCTATGGGTGATCTGGTCTTAGCCTTTCATCATCCAGCACTGCGCCAGCATACTCCGTTTGCTGTGGTTTGAGACCTTACCATCCATGCTCTGCTTACACCGCGCTGGCCGTTGTCGTGGTCAGCCGATACTGCCCCAGCCCGAACGCCGTGCCCGCGCCAAGATGCACATATTCACCCAGGCGTAACAGCGGCAGGAACGGCCCCAGCTCCCCGGCAAAGCTGATGCGGCCGACGATGCCATGCAGGGGTAGCTTCTGGTGCTGCCGATTGGAGTAGCGCTCCAGGGATTGGAAGGCCAGATGCTTGTCCAGCACCCGCACCTGGCGTGCCGCCTCACGCAGGGCCGTGTGCGGCGCCCAGGTAGCAGCACAATGGAACAGAGAGAGCGCTTCCAGACGGCCCAGCAGGAGGTCAAGCAGCGTAGCGAACTCCAGGCGGGCGCCGCTGCCCTGGTAGGAGCCGTATTTCTTGATACGCAGTGGTGTGAGACATTCAAGCGTGATGTGCTGCACCTGGCCATCGTCCGGGTGCCGCATATCAGCCAGGGTGATACCCTGGACCTGGTCCCGCACCATACCCGACTCGGCCTGGAAGAGGAGCGGGTGCTCCGCCTGCCCCCCGTCGGTGACGCTCAGGAGTCGATACGGCACCCGCGCTCGGCCCAGACCCTGGGTGCCGGTGGCCTGCACGACATACACAAAGTACGGCAGAAAATCGCTCGCCTTGCCGACCAGCATCAGGCCCAACTCCAGCGTCTCAGCGCCATCATAGACCATGGGCACCTCGAAGACATATGGACGCGGGGCTTGCTGAAAGCGTTTTTGCAGTGCCACCGCCAGGGACAGGGTGGGGGGCGTCTCAAAGATATAGGGGTAAGGACAGTGCGGCAGGAGCAGGCAGCCATCACACACCGGGGCGCGTGTGACACAGACGACCTGGCGAAAAGAGGCAGCAAAGACGCCCCGCACAGTGGAGCCGAGGTACGCCGGCAGGGTATGCCGGCGCGCCCCCAGCTCCAAGTGGAAACGCAGGTGATACAGAGTAAAAGTAGGAAAAAGTCCGTCTGGTATAGCCACCTTGCGCGTCCCTATTCCCGAAACCACGACTCGCCCTCCATGGCGCGCTGCGGCACCAGGATGACACCCTCCATGATGCGCCGGGCCGTGCGCTGCGTTGTGACACTTTCGACCTCCCAATCCGTGCCACGGCGCTGTACTTTGGCGCCCACCTCCATCATGCCCGCTGGGTGGCCCAGGCGCAGCCGCTCGGTGCCGGCAGCGCGGGAGACTTCCTGAACCACCGTGCCTGTGATAGCGACAGCCACGGCGGTGCACATGGAGGAGGTAACGGGGAAGGTGCGATGCGTGTTCTCCATGGAAATGGCCCGGGACACGAGGTCGATGTACTCCACGCTACCGCTGCCGCCACTGCTGCTGCGATAGGCGGCGGGCGGGGCGACGATGGCAATTTTGGGCACGGCCTTTACCTGGTCGTGCGCCATCTCCACATTCGGTGCCATGCCAAGCAGGACGGCGGCGTGGCAGCGGATTTCCTCCAGGGTGGCCTGCAAGGCCCGGTCGCTGTCGAGGGCGGGCGCCAGGAGGGTGGCATCGGCTCCCAGTTCGGCAGCCCGCACATAGACCATGGGCAGGGTAGCATCAACAATGGAGATAGTGACTGTGCGCCCATCAGCCAGCCGGATCGGCTGACGCGGCAGCCCGGTGGGCAACAAGTCTCCGCTGAGGGAGCCATCGGGCTTGAGGTATTCCAGGGCAATACGCGCTCCGGGGCCGGGCACGCCGTCGATGCTGTAGTCGCCCTCGACGTCGGCCTGACCGTCGCGCACCGGCACATGGGCGATGTAGCTCTTGCTGGTGTTGGTGGCCAGGACGTGAATCCGCGTCACTGGTTCGACAGCGGGAATGAGCCCTTCATCAATGGCGAAGGGCCCGACCGCCGCCGACATATTGCCGCAGGTGCCTCCCCAGTCGACAAAGAGTTTTTTGACGTCCACCTGGGCAAAGTTAAAAGTCACGTCATATGCCGGGTTGGCACTGCACCCGATGATGGCGGCTTTGCTCAGCGAGGACATGCCGCCGCCCAGGCCATCAATCTGCCGCCCATCGGGATCGGAGCTGCCCAGGGCGGTGAGGATAATGTTGTCGCGGGTCACTCGATCGTATGGCGCCATAACCTCGTCGCGGAAAAACACGGCCCGGCTCGTACCGCCACGCATAAACACGGCGGGAACTTGTGTTGCATGTTTGCTCCCTGTCCTGTCGGTTTGTGCCTTAGTAGGGGCGACCGGTCGGTCGCCTCTACCGAGAGAGGCTCTGAGTGCGCAGCGAGCTTGCTGCCCCGCTGTCCGACATCATGGTGGCGATTCTTGCCGCTTTGCCGAGCAGTGTCAAGCGCTGGGCCCACGGGCTTGCCAGGGCTAGGGCGCAGCGCGTATGCTTCTAGGCGTTCGTACCCGCAATGGAGGACCGTCGGAAAGGAGTAGGCCACGTTATGGCGTTTACTGTGCGGGATTTTCATGATCTAGTCGATCTGTTGGAACAACACCCCGAGTGGCGCGCTGACTTGCGGCGTCTGGTACTCACCGAGGAGTTGTTAGCGTTGCCGGATATGGTGCGCGCCCTGGCGGCAGCCCAACAACGCACCGAACAACAGATGGTCACCATGCAGCAACAGATGGTCACCATGCAGCAACAAATCGCCGCACTCGTCGCTGGACAACATCGTATGGAGCAGCGTATTGATCGGTTACGAGACGATGTCGGTGAACTCAAAGGCCTCGGGTTGGAAGGACGCTACCGTCAGCATCCTGGCGCATACTTTGGGCAAATTGTGCGACGCGTGTCTGTCCTCTCCGGCAACGACAGCAGCATACTCCTGGACGACGCCGTCGAGCAGGGGTTGCTGTCGGAGGACGCCATGCATGACGTGGCCCTGGCGGATATTGTGGCGCGTGGACGACAGCGCGAGCAGGGCACCGACGTCTACCTCGTCGTCGAGGTGTCCTGGGGAGTAGGAGTATACGATGTGGAACGCGCCGTACGCCGGGCGGCGCTGCTGGCGCAACTGGGGGTCGAGACCATGCCGGTGGTGGCCGGGGCAAGTATTACGGCGGAAGCGGCTGAACTGGCGCGGGCCATGCACGTCTGGCAGGTTCTCGACGGGCGCGTGGTGGCGCCCACCAGCGCCTGAGTGCACCTGCCTGACGTTCCTCTCCCAATAGGCCATTCCAAGGTTCCTCTTCGTCGTAGGGGCGACCGGCTGGTCGCCCCTACTGGGAGAGGCTCTTAGGCGACCACCTGCCACGCCAATGTCTCGCCCGCCTGCATTGGCACGACAGTCCCGTAACGTTCTGGCACCACCCAGGGAATTTTGCTCAGCGTGACCACCCGCGCCGGGGGCTGGATGCGGTAAATGCGTTGCGCGTTCTCCGACACAAACGCCTGCAGCTTATCCAGCGCCTGATGCTGCTCAAAGAGTTCGACCAGGCGTGGCAAGGCGATAGGGGCGCTGAACACCCCAGCGGCACAGCCACTGCACTCTTTGGCCGACTGCGGATGTGGGGCGGAATCACTGCCAAACATCAGCTTTGGGTGTGCGCTGAGTGCAGCAGCCAGCAGGGTCTCGCGGTCTTCCGGGCGTTTCACCAGGGGTTTGCAGAAGAGGTGCGGCTGCAAGAGCGCACCGGCGAGGTCATCCAGGGTATAGAGCAGATGCTGGAGCGTGACTGTGGCATAGACGTTGGGGTACCGATCCAGAAACGCCACCGCCTCGCGCGTCGTAATGTGCTCCATGACGATGGTGAGCCTGGGAAAACGCGTGGCGAGCTGGTCGTAGATCGGTAAAAATTCGCGCTCGCGATCCAAGACAAAACCATGCGTCTCGCCATGTACCAGCAACGGGATGCCAAGGTCTTGCATAATGGCCAGCGTGGGCGCCGCGTCGGCAATGGCCCGCACGCCAGTCTCGCTGTTCGTCGTCACGCCAGCGGGGTAGAGCTTGATACCAATGATGTCCGGGCGCAGGTCGCTCAAGGTGGCCGCATCGTACGACTGAAAAAACAGTGTCATGTACGGGGTAAACGCCTGCCCCTGGCTCGCGGCGTGGATAGCGGCGCGGTAGGACTCCAGGCGGTCCCGGCTGGTGACCGGCGGGACCAGGTTGGGCATGATGACCGCGCCGGCGAAGGCCTGGGCACTTAAGGGGGTGACAGTCTGCAGCATGTCGCCTTCGCGGACGTGGAGGTGCATATCGAGGGGTGCGTGGAGCTGTAAGGAAGTCATAAGTTGTGGTATCTACACAGATGGTTAGGGTACGGGCTGCCCCCTCTCCCACGGGAGAGGGGGCAAGCATGCCGGCTAGTGACTATGGGCGTGTGCTGGCGTTTCTTCGAGGAAACCGTCTTCCTCGGCCTTGTCGAGCGTCGCCAAAATGGTCATGGCCAGCTGGCGCGCTGCTTCCGGCGTCAGCTCGACGGCCACGCGGGCACTCGGGCCTGCTGCCTCGTTGACGAAGTCGATATTCAAGGAGTGATCCAGGTGAAAATGGAAGGGATGATCGTACGAGACATTCGCTTCTCGTAAGTTAAACCATCCCTTCGCACCTTTCCCACAGCCCTCAATCTTGGTCTGGAGGGTCAACATGGTACACATGATAAAGCTCCTTCGTGCCTCTGGGAGACGCGACCCATGGTGACACGTTAGGACAGGTGTTTTTCCAGAAACGCAAAGACTTTCTTCCAGCCGTCCACCGCCTGCTCCTGCCGATACATCGGCCGATCATAATAGAAGAATCCGTGACCAGCACCGTCATAGCGGTAGAATTCGTACTGTTTATTATATTTCTTCAGCTCGGCTTCGTGCAGGTTGACCTGCTCGGCGGTGGGAGCCTGATCGTCATTACCAAACAGGCCCAGCAGGGGGCACTTGAGGTCTTTGGTGTAGTCAATCGGCGCCACGGGTTGTTTGGCATTGAGCTCGGCTGGTGCCATCACGACACGACCACCCCAGCAGTCGATGGCGGCGTTAAAACCCTCGGAGCGGCTGGCGACGATGACGGTCTGACGGCCGCCGGAGCAGGTGCCAAACACGCCGACTTTGCCGTTGCTGGTGGGCAGGGCACGCAGGTAGCGCATGGCACCCTGGACATCGCCCAGCATTTGATCGTCCGGCACGCCGCCCGCGGCGCGCACTTTGGCGGCCACATCTTCGGGGGTGCCATGGCCGTCGCGGGCATACAGGTTCGGGCTGATAGTTGCATAGCCGTGGTGCGCGAACTTGCGGGTGGCTTCGCGATACCACTCATCCCAGCCGGGCAGGTGATGAATCAGTACCATACCCGGGAACGGCCCATTGCCCAGGGGACGGGCAAAGTAGGCGTTGATGCTGTCGCCATTGGCACCTTGCACTGTCACGGTTTCTGACAGCATTCCTTCGTACATATTCGTCTCGTACATAAAACCCTCCATGTGTGTGAGAGAGAGTCAAGACTTACCGAGGTGAAACGTGCGTCGGCGTGGTCGCCGTTTCCACAGTCCACAGCACCGACACGTTGGACTTATCTTGGCATACCTGGGCGCCTACTGTAAAGCGCGATTTGCGGCCCCGTTTAGGAGGCGGACTGCGCGTGCGCCAGGAAATCTGCCGAGGCGCCCATCACCGCCCGCATAGCCAGATAGGCCGGAGTCCAGTGCCCATGGGGGTCGCGAATGACGAACGCCGGCGGATCAGCACGCGTGCCGTGCCAGGCGCAGGTGAACAACGCCATGCGTGGTGGGAGGCTGGCACGGAAATAGACGTCTTGCCGACCTATCAGGGTGAGGCCGGCCTGGCGAATGGCCAGCTCGGGTCTGGGATCGTCCGCCGCGTGGCAGAAACAAAAGCGTCCAGCCGGGGCGAGAGAGCGCGCGGCGGCCTGACAGTAGTCCGCCACGTCGCCGTGCAGCTCAAAGCGGGCCGCGGCCTTTTGCAGATGCTGCGGCTGCACACCACGGCCCACGGGAATATAGGGTGGCGATCCGGTGACGAGATCAAACGTGCCACCAGGCCAGGTGCGCAGATCCTGGTGCTGGCAGATGACCCGCGTCGTTAAGGCATTGTAGGCCACCGTGCGGCGCGCCAGGGCCTGGCTGAGGGCCTGTACTTCCACCATGGTGAGCTGCGCCGTGGACGGCAATTTCCACAATGCCAACAGACCGACCGAGCCAATGCCGGCCCCCAAGTCGAGGAGATGCTGGGCGGTAGGCTGCGCCCGCACGCCGGCCCAGGCCGTGAGGAGATCGTCGGCAGAGAATCGATGGCCGCGACGCAGCTGAAAAATACGCCAGTCGCCGGCCAGGATATTCAGCGTTACCTCGTCATCCATGATGTGCTAGGCTCCAAGTCATGCCGCAGACGGGTTCAGGGCGGCAGTGCATCCGCTCCGTTTGCCGCCCTCGCCAAAAGACGCTATAGTTGCTACACAGTTTGACACGATCCCACGCCGGATGAACGCTACCACGCAGCGATGCTTCCCTACCTTTTGACTGCCCCTGGCATTGTGGCATAGGCACTTGGCTCTCATGATCGGCTGACGCCTCTTGCCTCTGGTGCACATCCCCCATTGTACGACCTTCCCTGAGAGGTGTAGAGGAGAGGTAAGGGACAGATAGGTATAGTATTTGGTCAATAATGCAGATGAACGCTACAATGAGTATGTCGGACGCGTGAGACGCTTCGGGATAAGCAAGGATTATGTAAGTTTCGACAGCCAGAAGCTGCACGTCTCATGTTACATCAAGGCTCGTACAGAAAGAGAGAGCATGTGGCCATTTCGACGTCGCAAAAACTCCACAACGACCGGTATTGCCTTGCAAGACGCGGCGAACGACTGGCTACGCCGTCCACGCGAGGTCGAGAGTGATACGCCCGCCCTCCATACAGGATCCAGTCGCGTGGATCTCGGCCTCGACGAGGAGATGCCGCCTGAGGGGGTGAAACACGAGCAAGACGGCTCCGTGTTTGTCCCTATTGCGGCAGGAGCCTTCTTGGCGGGTCAGCCGCCTTCTCCCGTGGTGTTGCCAGCCTATATGCTGGCTCTCTATCCTGTGACCAACGCCCAGTATAAACAGTTTGTCGATGCCACAGGACATCGGCCCCCCAACGGGGCAGAGTATGGGACACCCGTCTGGCAAGGCCGCACGTTTCCCCTGGAAAAAGCCACCCATCCCGTGGTGTGCGTCAGCTGGGAGGATGCGCAGCGCTATTGTCAATGGGCTGACCTGCGCCTCCCGACTGAACTCGAATGGGAGAAAGGGGCACGCGGGACGGATGGGCGTCTCTACCCTTGGGGCAATACCTGGCAAGAGGGACGGATGTGTCGCTGGTCACAGCGCAGAGGCCAGGAAACGACATGTGATGTGGGGCAGTACCCGACGGGCTGTAGCCCCTGGGGACTCTACCATATGGCCGGGAATGTGTTGGAATGGTGTGAGGATATCTATGATCCATTTGTCTATGAGTCCTATCGCTATGGCGACCTCACACTCCCGCCCACCCCAACCAATTTACCGGGGATACGCTTGCCAGCCGTGCGTCGCGTGATGCGCGGTGGGTCGTGGCGCATGACCCATTTTCATTGCTTTCAGTGTACGTATCGTCTCTTTAGCAATCCCATGTTACGGTATGACAATGTGGGCTTTCGTTGTGCCAGACATGGGCTGTAATCTCCCTGAGCTATCCCATCGATGCCACCATAGCCTCTATGCGGGGAGCAACGCAGCATGGACCTAGCATTGTATCATCTGCATAAATCCCCCTTTCGGAGTACGCCAGACCCGGAGTGCCTCGTCTTAAGCTCCAGCCATAAAACCGCGTTGGGGGCGTTGATCCAGGGCATTGCTGAGCGCCAGGGCTATCTCGTCCTCACCGGGGAGGTGGGCCTGGGGAAAACGACCATCCTGCGCACCTTTGTTGATCGGGTGGATCCCGCACAACTCCAGGTCATTGCCCTTGGGGACGCGCATGTCACCTTTGGCGACGTCCTGACGACACTCTGTCGTGCGTTGCATCTTGAGATCATTCCTCAAGAAGACGTCCCAAATACGCTCAAGAGGCTCCATCGCCTCTTGAGCAAGGCCTACACCAAAGGGCAGAATGTGGCGCTGATTGTCGATGACGCGCAGCACATGCCTGTGGAGACGCTCGCATCGCTCCACCTGCTCGCAGATCTCACCACGTCGACCGAGACACTCCTACAAATTGTGCTCGTTGGGGAGCCCGCCTTTGATGTCACGCTTGATACCCAGGCGTTACGACCACTGCAGCAGCGTCTAGGGATACGGCAGAGGCTAGCACCACTCACCACGGAGGAAAGTCGCCACTATATTTTGCATCGTTTGGCACAAGCCCGCACGACGGATGAGCCCATTTTTACCAGGCTGGCGCTGCGGGCAATTGTCAACGAGGCGAAAGGCGTACCGCGGACATTGAATGACCTCTGCACGCAGGCGCTCATGCAGGGGGGTGTCTATCGCAAACGGCGTATCTCCGTACCTATCGTCCGCGAGGTGATCGCGGCGTATCGTGGCCAGCCTCCGCGCCAGCGGTGGCGCTTCCGCGTGGCGTGCCTCGGGGCCATTATGGTACTCATAGTTTTAACCTGGTGGTCTCCCGTGCTCTGGACGACTGAGGTGTGGCGGTCCTGGTCTTCCTACCTCCCCTCCTGGATCGTCGCGTCCGCCCCGCAGCCAACGCCTGGAGGCAAGGACGTACCTCCGGGAGGGCTGGCAGTCGGTCCGCCGCGGGGCACACCCGATCCCACGCCAGGGGGGCAGACCACGCCTGGGCCAGGAGCTGTCCTGGCCGGCCTGCGCACCATCGACAAAGGGATCCCGCTGGCGCAGGTGGCACTCGAGGTGTATAGCTTCTCTAGTAATGCCGTTGTGGCTTGGATCAAGCACCATAATCCACAGATACGCGACCTGGAATCTCTCGAAGAGCGTACGCAGCTTCACCTGCCTCCGCTGCCCATGCCGCGCCAGTAGACCCGCCGGCTGTGTCGGCCCACAGCGGTGGGCGCACTGACCTCTCAAGCCATGTCCGTAGGGAGGGCAATCCCGTGCGTAGCGCAAAAGACCCGGAGCTCCTCCGGCGTGCGCACTTTACGGTACCGCGCCCCGGAGGCTCCGTGTACACGCGCTGCGCATGTCGGCCAATCGCGGTCGAGCGCCACCATCCCACGCACAAGACTGACATAGCGTACACCGCCGCCGGGAAAGCGCGTTCCGAGGGACGCTGCCGCGCTCTCGGCGCCGAGAGCCGGGACAGCGTCGTAGGATGCAGGGAGCACGACCGGGTCATCTGCGGTCCCTCCGGCGCCGCGAAAGAGTGTGGGACAGCCTCCCGCAGCATAGGCCCGGGCAATAGCGTCTACGCGTTCATTCTGCGGATGCCCCTGATGGCCATACACGTGTTCCCAGTGGACACCGGTGGCACTCCACTGTTCCAGCGCCATCCACAAATCACGATTTTTCACCGGGGTGTTGGTGGCGGTCACCCAACCGCGGCGGCGCCAGGCCGGCAACCATTTGGTGCGTCCGTCAATCACATAGCGACTATCGGTATACAGCATGACCTGGGCACAACCCTGCACCACCTGCAATGCCGCGATCGCTGCTTGTAATTCCATGCGGTTATTGGTCGTGGCAGGCTCCCGTCCCCCCCGTTCATCGACCAGACCGTTGGCATACAGAATGCGTACGCCCCAGCCACCAGGGCCAGGATTTCCAAGACACGCGCCATCGGTATACACCACAGCTTCGTACATCACCCCTCCCCAGACATGCAGCCCCTCATGGTCTCTCTTCCCCTCTTATTACAGTATCGATCCACGCCGCCGTAGCAACCACAAGTGCACACGCGAGCGGACATGGGCTGGCGAGAAAGGCTTGGTCAAATAATCGGTCACACCTGCCGCGAAACCGGTAGCAATATGCTCCGCCCTATTCTGACCCGTGAGCAGGACCACCGGCATGTCGCTCAGCCAAGGATCCGTCTCAGCCCGTAAAGAACGACACACCTCTAAACCGTCCCGACCGGGCATCTGCCAATCCAACAGGAGGAGGGATGGACGCTCCGTCTTGGCGAGCTGCAAGGCCGTGTCACCGTCGTGCGCAATCAGGATCCGAAAGCCTTCCAGTTGTAACACCGTCTGTAAGAGCTGCACAATGGCGGGGTCATCATCGACGAGGAGCACGGTCACCTCGCCCTTGGGGTCCACGCTCGTTGTCCCCGTGGCCGTAGAGGCAGGCAGCCTCCCACCGGGTGCACGAGGTGGCGCCGCTTCCGGGAGGGCGATCACTTGGCCCTCAGCCGCAGCAAAGACCTCCATAGTGCTCCCACAGGCGCGCACGCGCTGACGGCAGAGGTCCACCAAGTGATCCACCGCCGCGTCGTCCCGTAAGGGGTCATGATGAAAGAGCGCGAGGCGTTTCGCCTGGGCCGCGAGGGCGACATCAACGGTATATTCCACGGGACTGTGGCCCCAACCTCGTTTTTGGGGATACTCGGCCTCGGTATATTGCGCATCGTGGATGACCAGGTCGGCCTGGGCGAGCAGCGCAATATGGCGCATTTCCTCGGGATGCACGGTGAGGGCACTGGCCGGCGCCACCGAGGAGGTGCATAGCAGGGATGGCTCGCGCGTATGGGGTTCATGGTCCGTGGCATAGACGATGGTCGCGCCGCCGACCTCCAGGCGATACCCCAGCGCTACAGCAGGATGATTCAGATAGCACGCAGTAACGCGTCCGCTTCCCAGATCAAACGTCCCCTCCGTCAGCTCGTGGAAGTGGATCGTGGCCCCTAATTGCCCCAGAGTCACCGGAAAATACGTGTACTCCATCTGGCCCGCCAGGGTGCCCTCGAGGTCTTTCCCAAACCCTCCAGGAGCATAGATGTGCCAGGTATTTCCCGAGGCAAACAGGGGGGCAAAGAATGGAAACCCTTGGATGTGGTCCCAATGGGTGTGGGTAATGAGCAAATGTCCATCAATAGGACGCTGCGCCGCAGCGAGCAGTGCTTGCCCCAGGCCATGCACGCCTGTACCGCAATCAAAGACGACGAGCGTGCCATCAGCCATGCGGGCTTCAACACACGAGGTATTGCCACCGTAGCGGAGAGTCGTCGACCCTGGCTTGGCGAAAGAGCCGCGTGTCCCCCAAAAGCGGATGTGCATAACCTGCTTTCTACAAAGGGCACACATGTGCTCTTTGACAGTTCCTGCTTCATCGAGCAGAGTTGCACGGTAGGGCACCCTCCAGCCAGCGCTCCACTCTCCACAGGCGTTACTTCCCCTGCAGCCCAGGGTAGACCCATGACAGGAGGGGCCACGGCTGTGGCCGCCTCCTCCCCTGCTAGAGTACCGCAAGGGTAGCATGACCGCTGGCCCCCCGACAAGACGCCTCTGGTGTGTCACCTGGAGAAAAGATGTCTTGTGTACAATATACGATTACTTTTTGGCATGATACATTACGCTAGAACATATCGCTCACTCTATGCCATGTCTCCCCACCGGCGGTGGGCTCCTTGTGTGCTATATACGAAAGGATCCCCGATGGCAAGAGCCTTATGTACACGGTGGCTCTCTGAAAACACTTGCGACTGGCGCGGGGCTGCGCGACAATGACGGCCCAGGACAGGAGATGACAGCGGCACAATCCGCCAGAACACAAGGAACATGCGATGCTCATTGTCGACTCCCAGGTACATATTTGGACCACCGGCATCCCGACGAATCCGGCCCACAGGCAGATTTCCTCCTATACTAAGGACGATCTCCTCAAAGAAATGGACGCGGCAGGCATTGATGCCGCTGTCATTCATCCGCCGGGCTGGGATCCCAACGCCAACGAGGTCGCCGTGGAGGCAGCACGCCAGCATCCCAACCGCCTTGCTATCCTGGGCAATTTTCCTCTGGATCGCCCGGAAAGTCGTGGCCTGGTCGATGGCTGGAAACAGCGCCCCGGCATGCTCGGGTTCCGTTTCACCTTTCTGCAGCCTCATCAACAGACGTGGATGACGGATGGCACGGTAGACTGGATCTGGCCTGCCGCTGAGCGGGCCAAACTCCCGGTGGGACTGGCGGCGGGCGCCTTTTTACCTCTGGTGGGCCGGGTGGCGGAACGCCATCCAGAACTGCGGCTGCTGGTGGATCACATGGGGCGTACCGGCGGCACTACCGACGCCGCGGCCTTCGCCAATCTGCCGCAGTTGCTGGCGCTGGCGAAATACCCCAACGTCGCGGTGAAAGCCAGCGGCGCGCCAAGCTACTCCAGTCAGCCGTATCCATATCGCAATATCCATGGCTACCTCTGGCAGATTTACGATACCTTTGGCCCAGAGCGCATGTTCTGGGGTACCGACATCACGCGCATGCCGTGCTCTTGGCGCCAGTGCGTCACTATGTTCACCGAGGAATTGTCCTGGATGTCTGATGCCGATAAAGAGCTGGTCATGGGTCGTGCCCTGTGCCGCTGGATTGGCTGGAAACTACCCGAGTAACGTGTGCGCCACGACGCTGCCCTGGGAGCGCTTGGCACTAGAGGTCTGTTGCAGCAATACACCACCAGTGCTCCAGGGTGTGTCCTGGGAGCGCCCGGCTCCAGCGTGGCTTCCGGAGCCGGGCTGGAGCCCGGCCTTCCCAGGGGGCACTGACGTAGGACTAACACCATAGACATCTCGCCTGGCCCCCGCTGCCATCTGAGGAGGAACGATGAATCGCTTTGCCTACCGGGAAGCGCAGACCGTACCCGAGGCCATTGACATCCTGCGCCAGGAAGATGGTGGACGCATTGTGGCGGGAGCCACAGACACGCTCATCCGCTGGCGTCTGGGAGCCTGGAAGCCACAGTATGTGCTCAATATCAAACGCATCCCTGACCTGGATACGCTGGACTATAGCCCGGACACTGGCCTCAGCCTTGGTCCGCTGGTCACCATTCGCACCCTGGAACGCCAGGCCCTGGTGCAGACGCATTACCCGGCGCTGGCCCAAGCGGCCATGGCCTTCGCTGGGGTGCAAATCCGTAACCTGGCGACGGTGGGGGGCAATATCTGCAATGCCTCACCCGCCGGCGACACCTTGCCGGCCCTGCTAGCATATAACGCCGAGTGCCGTATTGCGGGAGCAGCGGGAGAGCGCGTGGTACCACTGGCCGACTTTCTCGTCGGTCCAGGGCGGACGGCCTTGCAGCCAGCGGAGATGGTAGTCGGGGTGCATCTGCCGGCCCTGGCGCCGCGTTCTGGCGGGCTGTACATCAAACACAGCCCCCGCAGCACCATGGATATTGCCACGGTCGGCGTGGCTGCCGTGGTCACCCTGGCCGCGTCGGGCCATGTGTGCCAGGAGGTGCGTATTACCCTCGGAGCCGTGGCTCCCACGGTGGTGCGTGCCAGCGCTGCTGAGGCGGTGCTGCGTGGGCAGCCAGCAGATGCTGCAACTATCCAGCGTGCCGCCCAGGCGGCGCTGGAGGCCGCTCACCCCATTGACGATATCCGGGCGACGGCAGCGCATCGGCGGCGTGTGGTGGTGCCCCTGGTGCAACGCGCCGTACACTATGCGGTGCAGATGGCCCAGGGGATACCGTTTTCTTCCCAGATGCAGCGCAGTCTCGCAGTCGAGGCCGCTTTTTAAGGTAGGAGCCTCTCATGTCACATCCGCTGAACCTGACCATTAACGGCGAGCCCTACGCCGTGCACGTCGAGCCCTATTGTTCGCTGCTCGATATGCTGCGCGACCAGCTCCAGCTCACTGGCACCAAAAAAGGCTGCGATGAGGGCGATTGCGGCGCCTGCACGGTGCTAATGGACGGCAAGACCGTCACCGCCTGCATGGTGTTGGCCCTGGAGACGCGTGACCGCGACATTACCACGGTCGAGGGCTTGCGCCAGGGCAGTACGCTGCATCCAGTGCAGGCCGCCTTTGTGGAGTATGGCGGCGTGCAGTGCGGTTTTTGTACGCCGGGGCTGATCATGTCCGCCGTCGGCTTGCTCCAAGAGAACCCGACACCGACCGAGGAAGAGGTGCGCTTTGGCATTGGCGGCAATCTCTGCCGTTGCACGGGCTACTCCAAAGTCGTGCAGGCCATTCTCAAAGCCGCGGACACTCTGCGTACCACGGCATCATCCTAAGGAGAGACACCATGGCTGAGCGTGCCATTCTGGGACAGAATTATCCCCGTGTTGACGCCGCCGACAAGGTGTCAGGGCGGTCGCAGTATGCCAGCGATATCTATCTGCCCGGTATGCTGCTGTGCAAAGTGCTGCAATCCCCGCACCTACATGCCCGCATTGTGCACATCGACACCTCCCGTGCCGAGCGTCTGCCCGGTGTGCGGGCGGTGCTCACCGGCCAGGACGTACCCGATGTGCGCTTTGGCAACGGCGCCATCAAGGACAAACGTATCTTGGCGCGTGATAAGGTGCGCTACATTGGCGAACCCGTCGCCGCGGTCGCTGCCGTCGATGAGATCACCGCCGAGGAAGCACTGGCGTTGATTGACGTGACCTACGAGGTGCTGCCCGCCATCACCGACCCCATTGCCGCCTTGCGGCCCGAGGCACCGCTGGTGCACGCGGAGTTGCCGACGTACGAGGGCTACAAGCCCAACATGCAGGGCAACATCTGCACCATCCTGGCTGCGGATCGTGGCGATGTCGATGCCGCCTTTGCCCAGGCGGATCATGTGTTCGCCGACACCTTTCGCTCTCAGGGCATCAACCAGGGCTATTTAGAGGCCATGGCCTGCGTGGCCCAGGCTGACCCTTCGGGGCGGATCAATATCTGGACCTCGACGCAGGCGCCGTATCAGATTCGCGCCACCCTGGCCGCGGTGATCGAGCAGCCCCTGGCGCGCATTCGCGTTATTCCCATGGAAATGGGCGGCGGCTTTGGCGCCAAGCTGCGTCTGTGTGTCGAAGCCTATCCGGCCTTGCTCGCCATGCGCACTGGGAAGCCCGTTAAACTCATTGCCACGCGGGAAGAAACCTTTACCTTGTCGGGTTTTCGCCTGCCGACCATTGTCTACATCCGCACCGGCGTGATGCGCGATGGCAGCATCGTGGCCCGCGAGTCGATCAGTATCTTCGACATGGGGGCGCACCTCGGCGCCGGGGTGCAGTCCGGGGTCAGTCACACCCTCGGGCCGTACAACATCCCCAACTATCGGATGCGCTCGTATGCCGTCTACACCAATAAGATCTGGGCCGGCTCCTATCGCGCCTCGGGCGTGGCCGATGTCACCTTTGCCGTGGAGTCGCATACCGACATCATCGCCCGCCGTCTGGGCCTGGATTCCTGGGATTTTCGTAAACAGAACGCCTTCCACGCCGGCGACCGCGCCCTGCAAGGAGGCACAATTCCTCCGAACGGCCTGCACGAGACCATGGACGCCGTGAAGCAGCATATGCACTGGCCGCAGACCTCCGCACCAGGCATTGGGGTGGGCCTGGCCATGTGCCAATGGCGTAGCGGCAGCGGACCCTCCACCGCGTCGATCAGCATCCACGATGATGGCACCGTGAGTGTGTTGACGGGCTCAGTGGACATTTCCGGTACCGATACGGTCTTAGCGCAAATAGCTGCCGAGACTTTGGGCGTGAAGTTCGAGGATGTCGTGATTGCCAAACGCGATACCGACCTGGCACCGTTCACTGGTCCCAGTGGAGGCAGTCGCATCATCTACAGCCAGGGGAAAGTCGTGCAGATGGCCGCCGCCGATGCCCGCGACAAACTGGTAGCGCTGGCCTCGGAGCATCTTGATGTGCAGCCAGGTATGCTCACCTGCGCTGCCGGGCGGGTCTATGTCACAGACACGCCCGAGCGCGGGGTGACGCTGGCCCAGTTAGGGCGTATGAGTCTGTCGTCGGCCGCGGGCCCGATTGTCGGCAATGCGGCGCTGTCCACCATGCCTTATGCGCCGATCTTCAGCACGCAGGCCGCTGAAGTGCAGGTCGATAGGGCCACGGGCAAGGTGCGTGTGCAACGCTTCGTGCAAGCGCAGGACATTGGCCTGGCCATTAACCCCATGGCCGTGGAAGGCCAGATCGACGGCGGGGTGGTGCAGGGCATTGGCCGTGCCCTCACCGAAGAAGTGGTGATTGATGACGGGCACATTCGCAATCCGTCCCTGACCACGTATCTTATGCCGATGGCGGCGGATCTGCCGTCCATTGAGAACATTCTCGTCCAAGTGCCCTCGGACGAGGGCCCGTTTGGCGCCCGCGCCGTGGCGGAACCCCCAGGCTTTGGTCCGCCGGCGGCGATTGCCAATGCCATTGAGGACGCGGTGGGGGTGCGTCTCAAAGATTTGCCGCTGAGTGCGGAAAGACTCCTGCAGGCCCTGCAGGGGGAGGCCCCGCCAGCGTTTGAGCTGGCGCCAGAGTTGCTGCAGCGTTTGCGCGAGCTGACGTAGTAGCCATGTACCGGCTGTGGCTCTATCTACTCGCCGAGAGCTTCCTCATCCAACCCCAGAAGTAGCCCAAGGCTCTGCTCCTCCTCAGTGTGGCGACACTCTGGGGGCGAGCACGTGCCTGAGCCGGTGCGATGCATTCTTGCTGGAACGCGATATGCAAATCGTCGCAGGAAAGAGGCAATGAGCCCAGAGGGTGTATCGCCGAGATCAGGCCCACCTCCCGGTGGGCCCAGCACAATTACTGGCGTGAAGTATCAGATGCTGTGGTGCCTGCTGCGTGCAGTGCAGATGCACGTGTCCACAGTCACTGTCGATGATACCAGAGGTATGACGCACGCTGGGCTGCTTCTGGAGCCTCGTAACGGTGGGGATGTGCAGGAGATCGGGAAAGCGACAAGACGCGTCGTGCAGTTGAAGACCCGGAGCAGTGGTAGCTCGTGGTCCCTACGCGAAGTGGTTGCCGATGTACTCCCTGACCTGTATCGGGCCGTCGATCTCGACAAGAGAGACAGCTCGTATGACTTCATCACTGAAGGGAAGATGGGCCAGTGGCAGGACGTGTATACGTTCTTTCAATCCTTATGCCGACCCGCTCCCACACACAATCTACTCGATGCCCTAGACGACGAGCAACCTCTCCGGTTCACCCGTCAGCAAACGTCCCGGCAGTCCTCGCATAGCAAGAGCCTACCATTGTTCCAGTCGGCCATAGCGTATACCCAGAGAACCATGTTTGCAGAAATCGTCCGGTCCCTCCGCGAGGTAAAGGCCATACGAGATGGTGAATCCGAGGAGCAGACGCAACGCAAGGTCTGGTCTCTGCTCGGTGGATTCTGCTTTCGTGGAGAACACTCACTGGCATCAGCAATTCCCGGAGGTCGATAAATCCCAGTAACCACGCCGGCATCCCCTCTGGCTTTTCGTAAACATGCAGGCCACAATACGACCCTCATGGGAAGATTGCGCCCATGGATGATGTCAGGTTGAGGGTGGCTCTGTCCAT